>NZ_VUAZ01000110.1 GCF_009296165.1 Pseudomonas kitaguniensis
CTCAACACATTGCTCAAAAATGTGGGAGGGGGCTTGCTCCCGATGGCGGTGTTTCAGTCAGCTTATTTGTGGCAGGTGCACAGCCATCGGGAGCAAGCCCCCTCCCACAGTTTGATTGGTTGTGTGTCAGAGACTGAACAGCCCGGGCATGGTTGTGCACCCTTCTAACTTCGGGCCAGCTTTACCAGCTGCTCAGCACACTGTTCAAAAATGTGGGAGGGGGGTTGCTCCCGATGGCGGTGTTTCAGTCAGCTTATTTGTGGCAGGTGCACAGCCATCGGGAGCAAGCCCCCTCCCACAGTTTGATGGGTTGTGTGTCAGTGACTGAACAGCTTGGCCATGGCGTTGAGCCGTTTTTTGTATACGCGGCGCGCTTCGAGGGCTTCTTCCAGGGTTACTGCCACAAACCCCGCTCGCTGGTTTGGCTGCATCTGCCCGATCAGGTCCAGGTCGGCACTGATCACCGTGCCAATCATGGCGTAACCACCGCCCGACACGGCATCGCGATGCAACACGATCGGCTCCAGCCCGGCGGGCACTTGGATTGAGCCGATCGGGTAGCAACTGTCGACGATATTCGAGGGGTCCGAACCCGCGCCAAACGGTTGCTCGCGAGGCTCAAAGCTCAAGGCGCTGCCGCCCTTGAAGCGATAGCCGATGCGGTCGGCCTCGGAGCCGACTGTCCACGGTTCGGCAAAAAAGCTGCTCTTTGCTGCAGCCGTCAGCCGGTCGTAATACAGCCCCGGCACGACGCGCAGGGTCACATCGCCGCCGACCGAGCGGCGCAATGCCATCGGCAAACTGTTGCCCGCACGCCCCTGCCCGCTGGCTTCGCCGATGGGCAATTCATCGCCTTCCTGCAAGCGCCGCCCATGAAACCCGCCAAGCGCACCCAGCGTGTAGGTCGAGCGACTGCCCAGCACCAGCGGCACGTCAATGCCCCCGGCCACGGCGAGGTAAGTGCGCGCGCCGGCCCTGGGGAATTCAAACCGCAGCACCTGCCCGGCGCGCACCTGAAACGCGGTGTCCTGGTGCACCACTTCGCCGTCCAGGCGCGGCGACATCAATGCGCCGCTGAGCGCCACCAGCGCGTCTTGTTGAAATGCCAGCTCCGGCCCGATCAGGGTGCATTCCAAACCGGCTGCGCCGGGCGGGTTACCCACCAAGTGGTTGGCCGCACTCAACGCGTACGGGTCCAACGCGCCCGACGGCGGGATGCCCAAGTGGTAATACCCTTCACGGCCGAGGTCCTGCACGGAGGTGGCGAGGCCGGGTTTAAGCACCTTGATCATGCCAGCGCCTCCTGCAGGGTTTTCGGATAGCCGACAGGGTCGGCGAGAAAGTCGTCGAGGGAGAATTCCACCGGGCGAATGCGCAGGTCAAAACGCCCCGCGTCCACCTCGGCAACGGCCAGGTCATAGGCGTCACGGTCGATCGGTTTGAACTGCACGATGTCACCGGGGCGAAAGAACACCATGTGCGCCTTGAGGTACGCCAACTGCTGCGCCGGGTCGTAGATCGGCGCCGGGGTCACGCCAAACATCTGGTAACCACCGGCGCCACGCACCGAGTAAATACAGCCAAAACAGCCACCATGCCCCAAGGTCAACTTGGGCGTGTCGGTGCGCGGCCGCAGGTATTTGGGCACCTGCAATTGCCGTTCACGCTCGACCATCTGGAACATGAACGGCAACCCCGCCACAAATCCGACCATCGACACGAACCACGGCGCGCCACTGTGCGCGGCGATAAACGCGTCGACGTCGGCGAGGCCGTTGATGCGCGCGGCGTATTCCAAATCTGTGCCCGTGGGGTCTTGATGGCGGTCACGAAAACGCATCAGGGTTTCATGGGTCCACGGGTCGTTGTAGAGCACCGGAATTTCGATGATGCGCGTGTGCAAAGTGCGTTCAGCCACGGCCTGCGCTTCAGCGCTTTGCACGGCATCGAGCAGCGCATACGGCGCAATGCGGTCGGGGTCGAAGCGAATCTGGAACGACGCGTTAGCCAGGCACACATCCAGCACGCCTTCGAGCGCCAGGCGTTCCACGGCGCGAGTCACGGCCATGCCTTTAAAAAAGGCCTCCAGCGACATGCTCTCGCTGACCTCGGCAAACAGGTGTTCATCACCGCCGAAGCTGTAGCGGATGGGGGATGTTTGGGCCATGTCTGTTCCTCTTGTAATCATTCTAGAAAGGCAGGCAAGCAGTGCGGTGTCGATGTTTTTCGATGTTTTTCGATGTTTTTATTCTGCAGTTCTGACGTCAATGCCCGCCAAATCCAAGGCCTCGCGTGTGGCCTCCACCAGTTCCAGCGCGCCTGGGGTGTCGCTGTGCAGGCAGATGGAATCGAATTCGATAAACAGGTCTTCGCCTTCAACGGTGCGCACCAACCCGGTCTGGCAAGCACGCAAAACTCGCGCCGCGACCGTGGCCGGGTCCAGCGCGCGCACGTTGCGGGTAAACACGATGGAGCCGGTCATGTCGTATTCACGGTCGGCGTAAAACTCGCGCACCACCGGTTGCCCCAGCTCTTTGGCGATGCGCCATATCACCGAGTTGGGCATGCAATACAGCAACAGCGTTGGCTCGATAATTTGCAAGTTTTGCACCAGCAACCGCGCGGCGTCTTCATCGCGGGCCAGGTGCATGTAGAGCGCGCCGTGGGGCTTGATGTGTTGCAAGGCCACGCCTTGCGCACGCGCGATTTCACGCAGCGCGCCGAGTTGGTAGAGGATGTCGTCCACCAGTTCTTGAGGCGGCGCATTCAGGTGCCTGCGGCCAAACCCCACGAGGTCGCGAAACCCCGGATGCGCGCCGATGGCCACGCCAAGCTGCTTGGCGCGCTCGACGGTGCGGCGCATGGTGCCGGGGTCGCCAGCGTGGAAGCCAGTGGCGATATTCGCCGAGCTGATATAGGCCATCAACTCGGCGTCTACGCCATCGCCGATGGTCCAGGGGCCGAAGCTTTCGCCCATGTCTGAATTGAAATCCACTGACTGCATCGAGTGTCGCTCCGCCAAAGATGATGCTCGAAAAGTAGGCTGGCGCTTGACCCCTTGGGAAGATCTATTATCAGATAGCCCATCTTCTGAAAATCAGATAAAGCGATAAAGATCGTTCCCACGCGTGGGAACCAGCAGCAAAGGCGCGCAGTGCGTGGAGCCATCAGTTGGGAGAGTTGCATGTCATTGACCTTGCGCCAAATTCGCTACTTCGTCGCCACCGCTGAAATCGGCCAGATTTCTCAGGCGGCGATTCACCTGAACATCTCGCAGTCGGCGGTGACCACGGCGATCAAGGAATTGGAGGCCATGCTCGGCGTGCAGTTGTTCGTGCGCTCGGCGCAGGGCATGAACCTGACCGACGCCGGGCGGCACTTTCTCAACCGTGCCTATGTGATCCTGCGCAGCGTCGACGACGCGTTGAACAGCCCGCTGCCGGATTACCGCGCCAGCGGCGTGTTGCGTATCGCCGCCAGTTACACGGTGCTCGGCTATTTTTTGCCGCACCACTTGCAGCGCATGGAACACTGGCACCCGGACGTGACCATCGAGGTGTTCGAGCAGGAACGCCAGGCCATCGAACACGGCCTGCTCAACGGCCAGTTCGACATGGCCGTGGTGCTGACCGCCAACCTCACCCACGCAGATATTGTCTCGGAAATCTTGTTCAACTCGGAACGCCGCCTGTGGCTGCCCAGCCATCACCCGTTGTGCGAACGCGGCGCGGTGAGCCTGGCGGATGTGGCGCAAGAGCCGTACATTTTGCTCACCGTCGACGAAGCCGAACACAGCGCCATGCGCTATTGGGAACAGGCCAGGCAGACGCCCAAGGTGCGGCTGCGCACCAGTTCGGTGGAGGCGGTGCGCAGCATGGTTGCCAATGGCAGCGGCGTGGCGATTCTGTCAGACCTGGTGCACCGGCCTTGGTCGCTGGAAGGCAAACGCATCGAAACCCTGACCGTCACCGATCCGGTCACACCGATGAGCGTGGGCCTGGCCTGGCACCGCGAGCGGGCGTTTACCCCGGCGATGCAGGCGTTTCGGGATTACTTCCACGACGCCTTCCTGGCGCCGCAACAGTTGTCGGCGCGACGTTAGAGCTGCGCTTGCAAGGTGGCGGCCAGCCAGTCCATAAACACCCGCACCCGCTGTGGCAGGTGCCGTTGCCCGGCGTACAGCAACGACACGTCCAGCGCTGGCGCCGGGTAGTCTGGCAATACCGCTACCAGCTCGCCGCTGTCGAGTAAGTCACGCATCCCCAACACCGGCACCTGGATAATGCCGAAGCCGCCCAGGCACGCCGATTTATACGCATCGGTGCTATTGACCGTGACGCGCCCCGCCATCGGCACGCGGTGCACCTTGTTGCCGAGCTGGTATTCAAACCCCGCCGAGCGCGAACCCAGCGGGCGCACGTAATGCACCAATTGATGGTTCGCCAGGTCGGCCAATGTCTCGGGCCTGCCATAACGCTGCAGGTATTCGGCGCTGACACAGTTGACCATCGGCATGCTGCACAGCAGTCGCGCCACCACTGACTGGTCCGGTTGCGCGCCGACCCGCAGCACGCAATCGAAGCCTTCGGCGAGCAGGTCGACCTGGCGGTCGGTAGTGCTGATCTCCAGCTCGATCAACGGGTGCGCCTGCATAAAGTGCGGCAGGCGCGGCAAGATCAAATCCCGCGCCATCACGTTGGGCATGTCGACGCGAATGCGCCCGCTGAGTTGCGCTTCGTTTTGGCGGAACAGGCCTTCGAGTTCCTCCATGTGCGCCAGCAAATCTTTGCTGCGCTCGTACAAAACGCGCCCGTCCTGAGTGGCCTGCACCTTGCGCGTGGTGCGCTGCAACAGCCGCGCGCCGAGCAATTCTTCGAGCGCCTGCACATGCTCCGACACGGTCGAGCGTGGCAGCCCGAGGCTCTCGCCCGCGTGGGTAAAACTCGACAGCTCAGCGACCCGCACAAAGGTGCGCAGCAGTTCCAGCTTGTTCATGGGATTGTTCGCCTTATCCGGCCAGTGATTCCGATAGCGCCCTGTTTATCACGTTAGGAGCGGACAAATACACTGCGTCCCACCACCACTCACAGGGAAACACACCATGACTCGCAAAATCGCACTGATCACTGGCGCCAGCCGCGGCCTGGGCAAAAGCGCCGCGCTGCACCTGGCGGCGCAAGGCGTCGACATTGTTGGCACTTATCACAGCAAGGCCGACGAGGCGCAGGCGCTGGTGGCGCAGATCGAGCAGTTGGGCGGTCGCGCGGCGATGCTGCAGTTGGACGTGAGCCAGAGCGCAACCTTCGCGGGCTTCGGTGACGACGTTGCCCGCGTGCTCAAGGATGTTTTCGCACGGGAGCATTTCGACTTTCTGATCAATAACGCCGGTATTGGCATTCACGCAAGCTTCGCCGAAACCACTGAAGCGCAGTTCGATCAGCTGCTGGCGATCCAGTTCAAAGGCCCGTTTTTCTTGACCCAAAAGCTCTTGCCGCTGATCCGCGACGGTGGCCGCATCCTGAATATTTCCAGCGGCCTGGCACGCTTCAGCCTGCCCGGCTACGCCGCCTATGCCGCCATGAAAGGCGCGATGGAAGTGCTGACCCGCTACCAGGCCAAGGAACTCGGCGCGCGCGGTATCAGCGTAAACATTCTGGCGCCTGGCGCGATTGAAACCGACTTCGGCGGCGGTGCGGTGCGCGACAATGCCAACCTCAACGCCATGGTGGCAACCAACACGGCATTGGGCCGCGCCGGCTTACCGGACGATATTGGCGGGGCGATTGCCAGCCTGCTCGCCGACGGCAGCCACTGGATTACCGGGCAGCGTATCGAGGCTTCGGGCGGCATGTTTTTGTAAGCGCTTTTCGCGCAACACGTCATAGGCCCAGTGATACACATAGGTGTACGGCAGAAAAAACAGCAGCACACCTATGTCCAGAATAAATGCCTGCATCAGGCTGATGTTCAGCCACGCGGCTATCAACGGCACGCACACCAGGATCAGGCCGCCTTCGAACAACGCGGCGTGCAGCACGCGGGTCCAGCCACTGTTGGCCAGTTGCAGGCGCGCCTTCAGGCGGTCAAACAAACCGTTGAAGATCACGTTCCAGGCCAACGCCATCAGGCTGATCGCCAGGGTGACCATGCCCATTTCCAGGGCGGGCTTGCGCATGATCCACGCCAACAATGGGGTGCAGATCAACAGCGCCAGCGCCTCAAAACCAATGGCTTGGCAAACGCGTTCAGTAATCGATTTGGTAGGGCTCATGACCCGGCTCCGTGAGTGAACAGGGTTGCCATCATTACCCGCGAGCTCGATACTTCATAACCAATAACCATCGATCAAGGCGATAGTCATGGCCTCCCACGAAGTGCTGCAGGCGTTTGTACAGGCCGCCACCCAAGGCTCGTTTTCGGCGGCGGCGCGCAAGCTGGGCAAAAGCCAGTCGACCATCAGCGCGGCGGTGGCCAGCCTGGAGATTGACCTCAACGTGGTGCTGTTTGATCGCAGCAGCCGCAAGCCGACCCTCACGCCGGCCGGCCATGTGTTGTTGCAACGGGCCGAGCAGGTGCTGGAGGCCAGCAGCCGGCTTGAGCTGACAGCGAGCCAGTTGTCACAAGGCCTGGAGCCGAAGCTGACCGTTGCGATGTCGGACACTTACCAGTCCGACCGCTTTGAAATCGCGCTTAAAGCTTTTGAGCAACGCTACCCGGACCTTGAGCTGGAATGCCTGATTGCCGAGTGCGAAGACTTGATCGCGCTGGTGCAGAGCGGCCGAGCGCAGGTGGCGTTTATCGAGCAACAGGGCAGCTACCCACCCGACCTCACGGGTTCGCCAGTCGAAGAACGCACGGAAATCGCCCTGTTTGTCGCGCCGCAACACCCGTTGGCCAGCCTGAAAAACGTGACCGCGTTTACCTTGCAGCAGCACCGCGAACTGCGCCTGGCCAGCATCATTAACCCGAACGAAACCCGCGCCAGCGGCCGTGTGTGGTCTGCGCCGAGTTATTTGATGCTGATGGAAATGGCGCAACTGGGCTTTGGCTGGGCGCCGTTGCCACGCTGGCTGGTGGAGCGCTTCGATGGCGGCCGTCTGGTCGAACTCAAGGCGCGCGGTTGGCCGTGCTCGGTGGCGGTCGATGCGCTGTGGTCACGGCATCATCCGCCGGGGCCGGCAGGGAGCTGGTTACTCGGCAAAATGTTGGAATAAGGCGTCCGCTGAAAACTACTATCGCGTTGGGCAAACCGGCTAGAATCCGCGCACCTTTGTAGGATTTCGGATGCGCCACCGATGGAAACCCGCCTCGTCCCCTATGAGACGCTGAGCCTTGCGCAAAAACAGCAGCTCGACGTGCTGCAAGTGCACCCCGAGCAACTGGGGTTTTCCGGCGATATTTATTGCGCGCTGAACAGCGTGTTGGTCAACCCCAGCCCTGGCATCAAGGGCTTCGCCCTGCTCGCCGAGGATATTCCGGTGGCGTTCCTGCTACTCAAACGCCCACCGTGCCTGCCGCATTGGGCCGACGAACAGAGTGCCACGCTGCACGCGCTGCAGGTGGATCGACATCAACAGGGCCGTGGCTTCGGCAAAGCCTGCCTGCACGCGCTGCCCGAAGCAGCGCGGCAAGCGTGGCCGCAGATCCAGGCGCTGGAGTTGTCGGTGGACATCAACAACGTGGCGGCGATGGGTTTGTACCTGAAGGCCGGGTGGGTGGACTGCGGGCAGGCCTACAAGGCGCGGGTTGGGTATGAGCGCCGGCTGACGTTCGCGTTGGGGTGAGCGGGCAAGCCCGCCCGCGCGCCACAAAAGTCCCAGGCCAGTAAGCAACTACAGCCCACTGGCCAAAAGCAGGTCGCCCAAGCTGTTGCGTTACTTGGCTTCAATCGGCAACCAGACCTCTACCGTCCCGGTGCCCTTCTTCCCGTCAAAATCTGCGCTATAGCGCTCGAAATCCGCCCCGGCCACCTTGTAGCCCGAGTGCGGCAACCACTCGAACATGATGCGTTCGTAGGTCTGCGCAAGCGCCTGCACCGCGCCGTAGTGCGGGAACACTGCATAGTGATGCGGCGGAATTTCGATGTATTCGAAGTTGCTCGGCACGTCGCCTTTGGCGGGTACTTCAACCCCGGCCATGTAATCAAATTCGTCATGGTGGGGGTTATGGCAAACGCCATACGTCACGCCGCCGACACGCTTTTTGATGTCCTTGATGCAGGTATCAAACAATTCCCACAACTTGGGAATATCACCCACGGTGGCCTTTGAATAACGCCCTTGTACACCGGCAATCACCAAGGCTTTGCCGTCTTCCATGCGCGGCGCTAACGGTTGTTTTGTCTGCTGATCCATCTGAACAGTCTCCTTCTTGTCAGGGCACAAACCCGTACCGAGTATAGGGGCAAGTGCGCGCTGTACTCCAAGCAGAAATTTTTTCGGTGCCATCTGGACAACCGGCCATCATCGACCGTATTGTCAGCCCCGCAGGCCACCGCAGTGGCCGACGTCGCTCGGACGGTTCCGGGCGCTTACGTACTCTTGAGGCAACAATGGCTAACCAAGGTTTGCCGCGCCGCTTTGCGCGCATCGATCGACTCCCCCCTTACGTGTTTAATATCACTGCCGAGCTGAAGATGGCTGCGCGTCGGCGCGGCGAAGACATCATCGACTTGAGCATGGGTAACCCTGACGGCCCCACGCCACCGCATATCGTCGAGAAAATGGTCACCGTGGCCCAGCGTGAAGACACGCACGGCTACTCCACGTCCAAGGGCATTCCGCGCCTGCGCCGGGCCATTTCGCGCTGGTACAAGGACCGCTATGAAGTGGACATCGACCCGGAAACCGAAGCCATCGTGACCATCGGTTCCAAGGAAGGCCTGGCGCACTTGATGCTGGCTACCCTGGACCAGGGCGACACGGTTTTGGTGCCGAACCCCAGCTACCCGATTCACATCTACGGTGCGGTGATTGCCGGCGCCCAAGTGCGCTCGGTGCCGCTGGTGCCCGGTGTGGACTTTTTCGACGAGCTGGAACGGGCGATTCGCGGGTCGATTCCCAAACCCAAGATGATGATCCTGGGCTTCCCGTCCAACCCGACCGCGCAGTGCGTAGAGCTGGATTTTTTCGAGCGGGTGATCGCCCTCGCCAAGCAATACGACGTGCTGGTGGTACACGATTTGGCCTACGCCGACATCGTTTATGACGGCTGGAAAGCCCCCTCGATCATGCAAGTACCTGGCGCCAAGGACATTGCGGTGGAGTTTTTCACCCTGTCCAAGAGCTACAACATGGCCGGCTGGCGCATCGGTTTTATGGTCGGTAACCCGGAGCTGGTCAACGCGCTGGCACGCATCAAGAGCTACCACGACTACGGCACCTTCACCCCGCTGCAAGTGGCGGCGATTGCCGCGCTGGAAGGCGACCAACAGTGTGTGAAAGACATTGCCGAGCAGTACCGTCAGCGCCGCAACGTGCTGGTCAAAGGCCTGCATGAGTTGGGCTGGATGGTCGAAAACCCAAAGGCATCGATGTACGTGTGGGCAAAAATCCCGGAGGCGTATGCCGCCATGGGCTCGCTGGAATTTGCCAAGAAGTTGCTGTTGGAAGCCAAGGTGTGTGTGTCGCCGGGCATTGGCTTTGGTGAGTATGGCGATGATCACGTGCGCTTTGCGCTGATCGAGAACCAGGACCGGATTCGCCAGGCGGTGCGCGGTATCCGCGGGATGTTCCGGGCAGACGGGTTGATCGCCAAAGCCTGAGCCGATCCAACTGTAGAAATGTACTAACCCATGTGGGAGGGGGCTTGCTCCCGATAGCGGTGGATCAGTCATCCGATACAGTGACTGACACTCAGCAATCGGGAGCAAGCCCCCTCCCACCGTTGTTTTTGCGCAGTGGTGGTTACACCACCAGCGACAGCAGCATGATAAAGATCAGCGCCACCACCGACAGAATGGTCTCCATCGCCGTCCAGGTCTTGAACGTCTCGGCCACGGTCATGTTGAAGTACTGCTTCACCAGCCAGAACCCGGCATCGTTGACGTGAGACAGGATCAACGAACCCGCGCCCGTGGCCAATACCAGCAGCTCACGGTTGACCCCCGGAATCAAACCCACCACCGGCACCACGATGCCCGCGCCGGTAATCGTCGCCACTGTGGCCGAACCGGTAGCGATACGAATCACCGCCGCCACCAGCCACGCCAGTAAAATCGGGTTGATCTGCGCGTTCACCGCCATGTGGCCGATCACGTCACCGACGCCGCTGGTGACCAGCATCTGCTTGAAGCCACCGCCGGCACCGATGATCAGGATGATCGCGGCGGTCGGCGCAAGGCTGGCGTCGAGCAACTTGAGGATCTGCTTGGAATGAATGCCCTGGCGATGGCCAAAGGTGTATAGCGACAGCAGCAACGCCAACAGCAATGCGGTGATCGGGTGACCGATCATGTCCATCCAGTTGCGCACTGCGTGGCCATCCGGCAGGCCGATGTCGGCGAAGGTTTTCAGCAGCATCAGGAACACCGGCAGCAGCACGGTGATCAAGGTGATGCTGAAGCTCGGCAGGTTTTTGTGTTCCGACTCGCGGGCCAGTTGGTCGACCAGTTCCTGGGACGGGTTGCCTGGAATGTATTTGGCGATAAACGTGCCGAAGATCGGCCCGGCAATGATGGCGGTTGGCAGTGCGACGATCAGCCCGTACAGAATGGTCTTGCCGATGTCTGCGCCAAACACGCCGATGGCCAGCAGCGGGCCAGGGTGCGGCGGCACCAGGCCATGCACCGCCGACAGGCCGGCCAGCAGCGGGATACCGATTTTAATCAGCGACACGCCAGTGCGCCGCGCAACGATAAACACCAGCGGGATCAGCAACACAAAACCGATCTCAAAGAACAACGGAATGCCCACCAGGAACGCGGCGAACATCATGGCCCACTGGACTTTTTCCTTGCCGAAGGCGCGGATCAGGGTTTGCGCGATCTGATCGGCGCCGCCGGATTCGGCCATCATCTTGCCGAGCATCGTGCCCAGCGCGAGGATGATGCCGACAAAGCCGAGCACCCCGCCGAAACCGTCCTGGAAGGCCTTGATGATCTTGTCCACGGGCATGCCCGAGGTCAGGCCAAGAAAGCCAGCCGCGATGATCAATGCAATGAACGGGTGAACCTTGAACTTGGTGATCAGGACGATCAGCCCGATGATAGTAACCACTGCGTCTAGCAGCAGATAGGACTCGTGGGACATGCCAAACATGGGGGGTCTCTCCTGTTTGTTGTTGTTATTAAAGCCGGTATTCAATTTTTAGCCGGGGATAGCGCTATCTTTTCCGGCAAAAAATTATTTGGATGGTTCAAAACCGTGTTGCTGCCACCAGGCATTGGTTTGCTCAGCGAGCGCCTCGACGCTGTCTTCGCTGGCGTTAAGCGCCAGGGTCAGCGGCTCGCCCACAGGCGATTCCAGGGTGGCGAACTGGCTGTCGATCAGGCTGGCTGGCATAAAATGGCCGGGGCGATGCGACACGCGGTCGGCCGCCACGGCACGGGTCAACTCCAGGAATACAAACCCCAGGCCCGGCGCAGCTTCGCGCAGATGGTCGCGGTATTTCTTTTTCAGCGCCGAGCAGGTGAGTACCGGGTGTTCACCGGCCTTGAGCGCACGGCGCAACTCATCGCAGAGGATGTCGAGCCAGCCGGCACGGTCGTCGTCGTTAAGCGGGTGGCCGGCGCTCATCTTTTCGATGTTCGCGGCGGGGTGAAAGCTGTCGCCTTCAATCGCGGTGGCGCCGTTCAGGTGGCACAGGGCTTCGCTGACGCTGGACTTGCCACAGCCGGAAACACCCATGATGACCAGGGCGGTAACAGGTTGACTCATGAAACACCTCAGGACGCAGATAGCGCTACCTTTGCAGGCGGTAAAACGCGTGCAAAAACAGGCTTTTCCCGCGCCGTCTTGTCATTTTTATGGAGTGACGCGTGCATCCTCTCCAATCATTTGAACCGAATCAGGCAACCCAACGTTCAAGTATTTGCAGCCATTTGGAGACAGCGCTACCTTAGTGCCTCGATTTTTGTTTGGCAAGCCGCCTGATGACCTCCAAGAACGATAAAAATACGCGCACTACCGGTCGCCCTACCCTTAATGAAGTCGCACGACTGGCCGGCGTCAGCCCAATTACCGCCTCCCGCGCCTTGCGTGGCATCAGCACCGTGGCCACCGAGCTGGTGGAAAAAGTGCAACTGGCCGCCGCCGAACTCAACTACGTGGTCAACCCCGCCGCCCGTGCCCTGGCGTCGGCGCAAAGCCACTCGGTGGTGGTGTTGGTGCCCTCGTTATCCAACCTGTTGTTTATCGAAACCCTTGAAGCTATCCATCAAGTGCTGCGGCCCAAAGGCTTCGAAGTGCTGATCGGCAACTCTCACTATTCGCGCGACGAAGAAGAAAACCTGCTGCGCAACTATATGGCCTACCAGCCACGCGGTTTGCTGCTGACCGGGTTTGACCGCACCGAAAGCGCGCGACGGATGGTCGAAGCGAGCAATGTGCCGTGTGTGTACATGATGGACCTGGACCCCAACGCCGGGGTGAACTGCGTGGGTTTCTCGCAGTTGAATGCGGGTGAGACGGCAGCGGCGCATTTGCTCTCGCGTGGGCGCAAGCGCCTGGCGTATGTCGGCGCGCAGCTGGACCAACGCACGCTGCTGCGCGGTGAAGGCTTTCGCCGTGCGCTGCAACATGCCGGCCTGTATGACCCAGCGCTGGAACTGCTGACACCGCGCCCGTCCTCAGTCGGCCTGGGTGGCGAGCTGTTTTTGCAACTGCTGGCCGCCCACCCGGACGTGGACGCGATTTTTTTCGGCAACGACGACCTGGCCCAGGGTGCGCTGCTCGAAGCCATGCGCCACGGCATCAACGTGCCGGAGCGGGTGGCGGTGCTGGGCTTCAACGATTTGCCGGCGTCAGCGTTTATGGTGCCGCGCCTGAGCAGCATCAGCACGCCGCGTGAGGCGATTGGGCGGCGCGCGGCTGAGCATTTACTGACGATCATGGCGGGTAACACAATCGCCAAACCGGTGGTGGACATGGGCTTTGAGTTGCAGGTGCGCGAGAGTACCTGAGCCGCTGATTGCCTCGCGCGGTGTGGGAAGGATCAGGCGAGCGTAGGACGCCAGTAGGACGCGACTGACATTACGGTCAACACCGTGCTCCATTGCCTACGCTTACGTCAGAACCCACCGGCTTGCGCACTTGGGGAGCGAGCCACTAAGGTTTGCCGGTCGCTGAATTTCTCGGTGATCGGGTTTAGTTGCCCGACGTTTGGTCACCCTTAGTGCGCGAGCCTCACCCATGATCAAAGAAATTGAAAGTCCGCCAACCACGCTTTTCACCGTCATCCCCGATACAACCACCGAGACGCTGCTGATCAACAGCTACGAAACCGTGTGCTCGGTGCGCACCTTGTTGCTCGACCTGTCCGATGACCTCACCGGCAAACACCGCGATGTGGCCTTGGCGATTCACCAACTGAGCGAGCTGAGCGTATTGCTGGTGGGCCAGGCGATGGATCAGCACACACCCAGAATCCAGGGGGCCTGAAGGGTTTGCCTGCTAATCACACTCGCCGTCATTCATACCCACTGCTAAATTGGCCATTCTCCAACGCCAGGAAAGCACCATGGGACACTCACTGAAAATATTGGGCCGCACATCCTCCATCAATGTGCGAAAAGTGTTGTGGACATGCCAGGAGCTTGGCATCGACTACGTGCGTGAAGACTGGGGCATCGGCTTCAAGCCCACCCAATCCGCCGAATTCCTGGCCCTGAACCCCAATGCTCAAATACCCGTGCTGATCGACGACCACGGTGTACTGTGGGAATCCAATACCATCTGCCGCTACCTCGTGAACCTCTACCAACGCCACGACCTGCTGCCCATCGCCCCCGCGCCGCGTGCGCGCATCGAGCAATGGATGGACTGGCAAGCCACCGAACTCAACCCGTCGTGGGGTTACGCCTTCCAGGCCCTCGTACGTAAAAGCCCCGACCATCAAGACCCGCAACGCCTCCAGGCCGGGGTGCAGGCGTGGAATGACAAGATGGGCTTACTGGAACAACAGCTGGCCAGCACTGGCGCCTTTGTTGCCGGTGATGAATTTTCCCTCGCCGATATTCTGATCGGCCTCTCGGTACACCGCTGGCGGAGCACGCCCATGGCGCATCCGCCCTACCCCGCAGTCGAGGCTTATTACCAGAGGCTCAGCCAGCGCCAAGGCTTCAAGATCTTTGCATTAAGTGGTTACAATTAAACAAGCAATGATAAGCTCCCGGCGCCAAGCATCGCAGCTGACCGAGGGTTTCCCATGTCGACACTCACCACTTCTGCCATGGACGGCATCGACCCAACCCGTGCCGCGCACATCAGCGCGCGCATTGACCGCCTGCCCGCCGTCGCCACCCTCTGGCGCCTGGTGGCATTGCTCTCAATCGGCGGCTTTTTCGAGCTGTATGACCTGTTTCAAACCGCCTACATCAGCCCCGGCTTAATCAGCGACGGAATTTTCCACACCGGCGGCGAGGGTGTATTTGGCTTCTCCGACCAAGCGGCGTTTGCCTCGGCAACCTTCCTAGGCCTGTTCCTCGGCGCCAGCTTGCTCAGCCCGATTGCCGACCGTTTCGGGCGGCGCGCGATTTTTACCTTTGCGTTGATCTGGTACACGATCGCTACGGTGCTGATGGGCATCCAGACGTCCGCGCTGGGCGTTATCTGCATGCGCTTTCTGGTCGGCATCGGCCTGGGTATCGAGCTGGTAACCATCGACGCCTACTTGTCGGAACTGGTGCCCAAGCGCATGCGCAGTTCGGCCTTTGCCTTTGCGTTTTTCATCCAGTTTTTGTCAGTACCTTCGGTGGCCTTGATGTCGTGGTGGCTGGTGCCCCAGGCGCCCTTCGGGATCTCTGGCTGGCGTTGGGTGGTACTGAGCAGCGCGGTGTTTGCGCTGTTTATCTGGCAACTGCGCAAGCGCCTGCCGGAATCACCGCGCTGGCTCGCGCAGAAAGGCCGTTTTGATGAAGCCGGGCAAATCGTCGACACCTTGGAGGCGCGTTGCCAAAAAGACCATTGCAAACCCTTGGATGAGCCGGAACCCGAAGCCGTCAGCGTGCACAGCAGCGGCCGTTTTGCCGATATATGGCAACCGCCCTACCGGCGCCGGGCATTGATGCTGATTGTGTTCCATGTGTTCCAGGCCATCGGTTTTTTCGGCTTCGGCAACTGGTTGCCAGCGCTGCTCTCGGGCCAGGGCCTCAGCGTGACGCATAGCTTGATGTACGCCTTTATCATCACCCTCGCCTACCCGCTTGGGCCGTTGCTGTTTGTGAAGGTGGCCAACCGCTTTGAAAACAAATGGCAGATCGTCGGCTCGGCCATGGGCTCGATGATTTTCGGCAGCCTGTTCGCGCTGCAAACCACGGCAGTGGGGCTGGTGATTTGCGGGGTGATGATCACCTTTTGCAACGCTTGGCTGAGCTTCAGTTATCACTCATACCAAGGCGAACTGTTCCCGACCAATATCCGCGCGCGGGCGGTGGGGTTTTGCTATTCGTTCAGCCGCTTGTCCACGGTGTTCAGCAGTTTATTGATCGGTTTTATTCTCGAACATCTGGGCACCCCGGGCGTATTGGCGTTTATCGCCAGCAGCATGTTGATCGTGATCATCACCATCAGCTGGTTCGGGCCACGTACGCGTAACCTGGCGTTGGAAAATATCGCCCACTGACGGCAACGGTTGGCCGCCTGCGCGACAATAGTTGCCGCGACGGCCACCCCTTACTCAACAAAACCGGGAGTCTGGCGCCCGGCATGCTATTTGCTGGACGTAGTGCACCGAACAAATTCGCAGGTGACCGACCATGCTGGTTAACAACAACACTCAAGCCGTGTCGACGATCGAAAAGCTCAAGCGCTCCGACATGGACCCGGCCAATGCCGCTGCCAGTACGTTGTACAGCGGTGCCGTGCAGGCGGCGCAACAAAGCATCACCGTGCCGACCGCGCAGAAGGACCTGAACAAGGCCAGCGATCGCATCGATGAAGCGTTCGCTAAAACCCGCGTGCAGTTGCAAGCCACGACAGCGGCGACCACGGCAACCACGGATGTATCGGCAACCGGTTCGACCACCAGCACCGCACGTAGCGACTTCAGCGACTACATGAAGCTGTCCCCGGCCGAACGCATCCGCGAGCAACTGCTCAAGGAACAGGGTTTGACTGAGGTACAAGTGCAGGCCATGCCGCAAGAAAAACAGGACGCGATTGCCAAACAAGTCGCTGATCGCGTGAAGCAGCAGCAAGAACAGCAGGTAGCTGCGAAAACCGCTGACCCGCAGGCGCAAGCGCTGAAAGAAACCCTGGCCGCGCTCTGAACGCGCAGCCATTGAAGGGTGGCGCCACACCGGCTGCCACCCTTGCTTAACTAATGTTTACAACGCCTTGCCTGGCTGATCCGTCGGGGCGCTGAACATCTGCTTCATCTGGGCCGAGAACGGCACATTCAAATTCAGCGTCTTGGCCACAATCGGCGACTCAAACCATTTCACGTAGAGTGTTTTGGCTTCCCCTGATGCCATCAAGCCCGTCAGGGTGGTGTCCACCATACGTTTCAAGCCGGGGTTATTTTTCGGCATGATCAACGCCAGGTGCTCAACGACCAGCACGTCCTGCAAAAACTGATAACGCGCAGGCTCGGCGGCGCCCGCCATTAATGGGGCAACCACTACTTCATCAAACACCAGGCTGTCGGCCTGGTTGTCGACCAGCAACTTGAAGCCCTCGGTCAGGTTCCTGGCATGCACTTTTTTAAGGTTCCAGCCTTTGCGCTCTTCAAGCTGCTTAACCACCTCACCCACGGTGGTACCGTCGACGATCACCACGGATCGGCCATTGAGTTGCTGCAAGGTGTCGAGCTTTTCGCCCACCCTGCTCACCACTTTAATCGAGGCAGCAAAGGTTGAAACGCTGAAGTCGACCTGTTTCTGACGCTCTGGCGTGTTGGTGGTGGAGCCACATTCCAGGTCCACCGCACCGCTGCTGACGGCCGCGATACGGTCTTTGAAACGCAAGGGCTTGAAGCTCAAGGCCAGCTCGTCAAGCTTCAGGCTCTGCTTCAGGTCATTGGCGATACGCCGACACAAATCGATGGAATAACCCACTGGTTCGCCGGCCAGGGCTTGATAAGAGAACGGCAGGGCTTCCGTCGGATAACCGATCACCAATTGTTTGTTTTCGCGGATTTTGTTCAACACCGCCTCGTTTGCAACCACGCCAGCCGACAGCACGCATAACGACAGGAATAAGGCACCTTGCAACTTCATGGTTCGTCCCACTCAGTGAAATAATCTGAGTGTTTATACGTAGCGTTTGGGGGCACCTCTGTAGGATTCATCTGAATGCGTAGCGAGACTATTGCAGTTGCAAGGTCGAATTAAACTGACTGATTGCATCTACCACGTGCCGAGAACCTTCCTGGATCTCCAGAATCACCTGCCCCGCTTCATTCGCCAATTCCACCCCAAGCCCCGTGCGGCTCAGGCTTGACTGCATGCTCGACACCGCGCTCAACGACAGGTCGTGGTTTTTGCGCACCACCTCCACAATCTCGACGGTGGCCAGGCTGGTGCGCGCCGCGAGGCTGCGTACCTCGTCCGCTACCACGGCAAACCCGCGCCCATGCTCGCCTGCCCGCGCCGCTTCGATGGCCGCATTGAGCGCCAGCATATTGGTTTGCTCGGCAATGCCGCGAATGGTCTGCACGATGGCGCCAATGATGTCCGACTGCTTGTTTACCGCGTCGATGCTCTGTGCGGCATGGTTCAGGTCGTGGGAAATTTCCTGGATGATCTGCACCGTTTGCTGCACCACCTCCGAGCCTTTGCGTGCGCAGGCATCGTTTTGCACTGACGTGGCGTGGGCCGAATCGGCGGCGGTGCGCAACGTAGTGATTTGGTCGGTGATGTCGGTGGCAAATTTCACCACTTTGTACAGGCGCCCACTGGCGTCGAAAATCGGGTTGTAAGACGCTTCCAGAAACAGCGTTTTGCCGTATTTGTTTTTACGTTCGAAACGATGGGAGTGGTATTCACCGCGGTTGAGCGAGGCCCAAAATGCCTTGTAAGCCGGGGATTCGACTTCGCTGCGTGGGCAGAAAATACTGTGGTGTTGGCCAATGATTTCATCCAGTGAGTAGTTCACCGTCCTCAGAAAATTTTCGTTAGCGTTGAGAATCTGGCCTTGAGGCGTGAACTCGATCATCGCCATGGAGCGGCTGATGGCGTCGATCAGGCTCTGGTTTTCGTGCTCATGGTGAACCCGCGCGGAGATGTCCGAGGCTATTTTGATCACGCTTTGCACGCGGTTATCGCTGCCCAGTACCGGCAGGTAGCTGGCTTCGAGCCATACTTGCTGGCCGCGCTTGTTCAAGCGCATGAAGGTGCCGCTGAATGCCTCGCCCCGCGCAAGGTCGCGCCACAGCTGGGTGTAGGCCTCGGTGTGGGTGTAGGCCTCGTCGCAAAAGAGCCGATGATGTTTGCCGCGAACTTCGTCCGCGCTATAGCCCATGGTTTTGCAAAAGTTGTCATTGGCATCGAGTACCACGCCATTGCGGTCGAACTCGATCATCGCCAAGGAGCGGCTAATGGCGGCGAGTTTGGCGTTGGTTTCGGTGAGGGCACAGGAAAAACGTTCGATTTGCTGAAGGTCGGATTTGTGATGGCGGCTAAACATGGTCAGATCACCCTTGATTCCCGGCGCCGGAAGGCGGATTCCATTCATATTTTGGACAGTGCTGACAAACCTGTAACGGCACACAACATCCGAAACGCTGTATGGGCTGAGCGTTATCTACAGTTATGGGTGAGCATAGACAGGCCCATGCGCTATGCAAGACCACTAGTCAGGCGGCTTTTTTTTCAACACAGCGCTGACGGCGGTCGAGGAAAACGGGAAAGGGGTTTCAAGCGATCAACAGCAACCGGGTGGCCGTTGACGGGTAATCAGTCGCTCAGAGCAGGTGTTTCCTGCTCTGGGCAGTGAGGCGGGGAAATCTTGCAGATCGTTGGGTTCCAACCGTGTCACTCAGTGGCCGAACAGGCCTGCCTCGGATTTTTTGGTCTTCTTGTCGGCGCGTTTTTCATCGGCGGTTTTTGCCGGTTTTTTCTTCGCGGCTTTCTTTGAATCCATACCTTTGGCCATGATGCATGCTCCACTTACAGGGGGATGTAGCAGTGGGTATACCACCTATTGCCGGGCAGAAGGCGCTTATAATATTTGCCCTTGATAACACTCGCTTGAAAACCATGCCCGAATTGCACATCGAACCGCTGGCAGAGCCGCTGTGGCCGCTGCTGAACAAGTTTTACCGCAGCCATGATTCGTCAATGAAGGCCATGAAAGGCGGGCGTTTATGGGTGGCTCGCGACAGCCAAATTGTGGCCGGCCTGTGCCTGAGCCCGGTGGTGGGCGGGCAGTGGCTGACCGGGGTGTTTGTCGACCCGGCCTATCGCGGCCAAGGGTTGGCAGCACGCATGATTACGCAGGCCGCGGCCAGTGTGGACGGTACGCTGTGGCTGTTGTGCCATCCCGACCTGGAAGGCCTGTATCAGCGCATGGGCTTCACGCAGGACACGCTATTGCCGCAATCGCTCAGCGAACGGTGGGCGCGCTATAAACGCAACAAGCCAATGATCGCGATGGGCTTAGAGCGTTTAGTAAGGTAGACCTTGGATAATGTGTGATCGGCAGACAGAGCGCCCATGCTAGCCTCGGTGGCACAGCGGCCCACTTTTTGGATGATCATGAAAGCGACTTTTGCAGCTCTGTCCCTCACCGCCCTCCTCGCCCCAATGTTCCGCCAGGCAGCCGACACCCCCATAACCGACCAGCACTATGCCAGCGTACTCGCCGGCAGTTGGCGCGACCCGGCCAACAGCGCGCGCGACGGCTATCGGCATCCGCAGCAGACCTTGCAGTTTTTTGGCTTGCGCGCCCAACAAACGGTCATCGAGATCACCCCCGGAGGCGGCTGGTACAGCGAAGTGCTGGCGCCATTGCTCAAGGACCACGGGCATTACATCGCCGCTGTGCAGGCCGCGAGCAATTCCGAACAATCACTGAAAAAGAAATTCGCCGCCGACCCGGCGCGTTATGCCAAGGCCCACGTGGTTGAGTTCAACCCCAAAGCGCCAGTGTTCGGCAAACCGGCTTCGGCCGACGCCGTGCTGACCTTTCGCAATGTGCATAACTGGGTGGCAGCCGACACCGCAAGCGCCACGTTCACTGCGTTCTACCAGGTGCTGAAACCGGGCGGCGTGTTGGGCGTGGAAGATCACCGTGCCAAAGACGGCGCAGACCTTGCGGCCATAAAAGACAGCGGTTACCTGACCACGGCCCAAGTGGTGAAATTGGCGACCGATGCTGGCTTCACGCTGGCCGCGCAGAGTGAGGTCAACGCCAACCCGAAAGACACCAAAGACTACCCCGCCGGCGTCTGGACGTTGCCGCCGACGTTGACGTTAGGCGAGCAGGACAAGGCCAGGTATGTGGCGATTGGGGAGTCGGACCGAATGACGCTGCGGTTTGTGAAACCTTAAGGGTCGAATCTAAAACTGATGGGGGAGCGGGCTTGCTCGCGATGCAGTCAACTCGGTGACCCTGATGGTCCGAGGTGCCTGCATCGCGAGCAAGCCCACTCCCACAGAAAGCGCTTTTGCCGGGCTGGCGGTTACTCGTCAGCCGCTGGGTCCATGTCCGGGAACATCACTTCAATAAAGCCGAACTTGCTGAAATCAGTAATCCGCGACGGGTACAACCGGCCAATCAGGTGATCGCACTCGTGCTGCACCACCCGCGCATGGAACCCCTCGGCAACGCGCGTGATCGGCTCGCCCTTGGGGTCAAAACCCTCGTAACGAATCTGCTGATAACGGTCCACGGCACCGCGCAAACCCGGCACCGACAAACACCCTTCAAACCCTTCTTCCAACACCGGGCTGAGCGGTGTGATCAGCGGGTTGATCAGAATAGTCTGCGGCACTGCCGGGGCGTCCGGGTAGCGTTCACTGGTCTCGAAACCAAAGATCACCAGTTGCAGGTCGACGCCGATTTGCGGTGCGGCCAGGCCGACACCGCCGACGTGTTCCATGGTCTGGAACATATCGTCAATCAACTGCCACAGTTCAGGGCTGTCGAACATTTCCGGCGGAACCGGTGAAGCAATACGCAGCAGGCGCTCATCGCCCATTTTCAGGATTTCACGGATCATCGATCAGACTTCGTCAGTGGTGGGCTTGGTAGGGTCTCGGCCAAGGCCTGAGACGTGCTGTTTCTCATCCGTGTGAGTGTTCTCGTCGAACTCTTTTTCGCCTACATCCTTGCCTTCAGCCGACATGTGTTCGATCACGGCATTCATCTCTGCGCCCAGCAACAGCACGGCGGCAGAAATATAGAAGTACAGGAGCAAGACGATAATCGCGCCGATACTGCCATACATGGCGTTGTAATCAGCGAAGGTTTTCACGTAATAACCGAAGCCCAGCGAAGCGACGATCCACACCACCACGGCCAGCACCGAACCTGGGGTGATAAAGCGAAATTTCTGCTCAACATCGGGCATCACGTAGTACATCAATGCCACGGCAAACATCAGCAAAATCACGATCAACGGCCAGCGCAAGATGGTCCACAAGGTGACCACGAATTCCTGCATGCCGATTTGCCCGGCCAGCCATTCCATCACTTGCGGGCCGAGCACCATCAACGCAGCGGCAGCCAGCAACATGCCGGCAATGCCGACGGTATAAAAAACCGACAGCGGAAAGCGCTTCCAGATCGGCCGACCTTCGACCACGTCGTAAGCGGCGTTCATCGCGCTCATCATCAAGCGCACACCCGCCGAAGCGGTCCACAACGCGATGACGATACCCACCGAGAGCAGGCCGCCCTTGGATTGCTGCAATTGATCGATGACCGGGTTGACCTGTTCCAGCGCCTGCGGTGGCAGCACTAACTCCGACTGCAGGCGCAGCCAGGTAAAGAAGTCCGGCAGGTGCAGAAAACCGATCAGGGCAATCAAAAACAGCAGGAAAGGAAACAATGAGAACAGCATCTGGTAGGCCAGTGCCGAGGCATAGGTGGGCATCTCGTCATCGAGAAACTCTGTAACAGTGCGCACCAGCACTTTGTGCAGCTTGAGGCCTTGTAATACCGGAAAAATCATAGCGTCTCCTTTCGCCGCAAAAAGGTCGAGTTCATCGGCGACTCAGGGGCCGTTTTCTACACCAAGGTAGCCCATTTAGCGACCTTGAAACAATTTCGAAACTTTAACTGCAACAGATGACACAAAAACGGCCATCGATGGATGGCGTCGGGCTGAGTGACACCAGCCAGCGATTCAGAATTACTTGGTGGCTTTTTTCACGGCGTCTTTGGTATCGCCGACTGCTTTCTGCACTTCGCCTTTCTTTTCCTGAACCACGCCTTCGGCACGCAGCTTGTCGTTACCGGTGACTTTGCCGACACCCTGTTTGATGTTGCCGACAGCTTCGTTCGCTAAGCCTTTTGCCTTGTCAGATGTGCTGCTCATGGTATTTCTCCGAAAGAACAATCTAAGGTTTTTGGTCACTACCTAAAGATTGACCCGAGGCCGTTCAGCAGAGTTTCAATTATTTTTCAGCGGGCATTTCATCGCAAGTAGAAGGTTTGGCTTTATGTTTTGCAGCCAACCCACGAGAATGCGCGGCACATTCAGGCTATAACGCTGAATAACAGATCCCGTAGGAAGGTTATGAAACTCAATAAAGCACAGGCCATCGCTCGCAGAAACCAGGAACTGGGCGGTGCCGTACTCGGCATGAACAATTGCCACTTCACCGACCTGGACCGCAAACGCAATATCTGGTGGTTTGACCTACCGGTGGGGCGTATTTCGGTTGGCCAGTACGAGTGGATTCACTTGTTGATGCACAACGCCGAGTCCGACCAGTTGCTGCACCTGAAGGTGCCGACGGCGTTCCTGCGTGAAAAACTCGAAGGGCTGGTAGTGCGCAATGCAGGCAAGCGCAGCCCGGAAATCACCCTGGAGTTGAGCGCAGACAAGGATTCGTTTCTGAAGGACGTGCGCCCGGCTGGCGCAGGCGTGAGCTTCGCGCACCTGGCCCAGTAAACCCAACTGCAGCGGGCTGATCATTCCCACGCTCTGCGTGGGAATGATCATTGTAGGAGGGGGCAAGCCCCCTCCTACATTAGATTGCAGCTTGATCGCGCTACTTTTTCAGGCCGAGCTTTTTGAGCTCTTCATCGCGCAACTCACGACGCAAAATCTTGCCCACGTTAGTGGTCGGCAATGCATCCCGAAATTCCACAACCTTGGGCACTTTGTAGCCGGTGACATTGGCGCGCATGTGTTCCATCACCTGGTCTTTGGTCAGGGTAGCCCCCGGCTTGACCACGATGAAGATCTTGATGTGTTCGCCGGACTTGTCGTCTGGCACACCGATGGCGGCGCACTGCAGCACGCCCGGCAAGGTGGCCAGTACGTCTTCCAGTTCGTTGGGGTAAACGTTGAAACCGGAGACCAGAATCATGTCTTTTTTACGGTCGACGATGCGCATAAAGCCGTCCGGCTGAATGATCGCAATGTCACCCGTTTTCAACCAGCCTTCGCTGTCGAGGATCTCGGCGGTGGCCTCTTCGCGCTGCCAGTAACCCTTCATCACCTGCGGGCCTTTGACACACAGCTCGCCGATTTCACCCAGGGGCAACTCGACGCCGTCATCGTTGATGACTTTGCACACAGTCGACGGCACCGGAATGCCGATGGTGCCGATCTGAATGTGTTTGATCGGGTTGACCGTCGCCACAGGGCTGGTCTCGGTCATGCCGTAACCTTCACAAATGCTGCAGCCGGTCACCGCTTTCCAACGCTCGGCCGCCGCCAGTTGCAGCGCCATGCCGCCTGACAGCGTGACTTTCAGCGCAGAGAAATCCAGCTTGCGGAAGCCTTCGTGGTTGCACAGCGCCACAAACAAGGTATTCAGGCCGACAAAGCCGCTGAACTTCCACTTCGACAGTTCCTTGACCATCGCCGGTAAGTCGCGCGGGTTGCTGATCAGGACGTTGTGGTTGCCGATCAGCATCATCGCCATGCAATGAAAGGTGAAGGCATAAATGTGGTACAGCGGCAGCGGCGTGATCAATATCTCGCAACCTTCATTCAGGTTGGAGCCCATCAATGCCTTGCATTGCAGCATGTTCGCGACGAGGTTGCGGTGGGTAAGCATCGCGCCCTTGGCAACGCCGGTGGTGCCGCCGGTGTATTGCAACACGGCCACATCATTGCTGGCTGGGCAGGCATCGTTGACTGCCTGGCCATGCCCTTTGGCCAGCACGTCGTTGAACTTGATCGCCTTGGGCAGGTGATAAGCCGGCACCATTTTTTTCACGTACTTGATGACGCTGTTGATCAGCAGGCGCTTGAATGGCGACAACAGGTCGGCGACTTCGGTGACGATCACGTACTTGACGTCGGTTTTGGGCACGACCTTTTCCGCCAAGTGGGCCATGTTGGCCAGGCAGACCAGGGCCTTGGCCCCGGAGTCTTTAAATTGGTGTTCCATTTCCCGCGCGGTGTACAGCGGGTTGGTGTTGACCACGATCAGGCCAGCGCGAATGGCGCCGAACACCGCAACCGGGTATTGCAGGACGTTGGGCAGTTGCACGGCGATTCGATCGCCAGGCTTCAAGTCGGTATGCTGTTGCAGGTAGGCGGCGAACGCGCCGGACAATTCGTACAGTTCACCGTAGGTGATTGTCTTGCCCAGGTTGCTGAAAGCCGGTTTGTTGGCGAAGCGCTGGCAGGACTGTTTCAGTACCGCCTGAATATTTGGATACTCGTCTGGATTGATCTCTGCAGCAATCCCGGCGGGGTACTTATCCTTCCAAAAGTCTTCATTCATGGAAGCCCACTCCTCAGCGACGCGAATTCATCATCGCATTTGATGCGATTATTATTGGTGTATGTTTTTTTAAGTGCGCCCGGCGCGTTAGAGCAGGCCGAGGCGTCACAAAGCGCGCCGAGAGTAGCAGCTTTGCCAAGGGCCGCCTAGAGCCAAAATAGGGCTCTACAGTCATAAACATGACTCAAGAATGTTTAATAGTCACTTTTAGAGCAAAAATTCTATAACACCAAAAAGACCTCTGGAATGGGCATTTCAGGACGATAAACAGCATTGTGGGAGGGAGCTTGCTGCCGGTTGCGCCAGGTCAGTCGATACATCTGGTGACTGTTCCATTGCAATCGGCAGCAAGCCGCCTCCCACAGTTTGAGCGCATTTCAGATCACGCTATGTCGCGCAGCTCCCGACGCAGAATTTTGCCCACCGGGGTCATCGGCAACGCGTCGCGCAACACAATATGTTTGGGCACCTTGTAGCCCGTAAAGTTAGCCTTGCAGTACACCTTCAACTCCTCGAGGTTCAGGCCTTGGGCGCGCGCCACCACAAACAGCTTCACCGCCTCCCCCGTGCGATCATCCGGCACGCCGATTACCGCGCAATTGGCCACGGCCGGGTGGGCCATCATCACTTCTTCGATTTCGTTGGGGTATACATTGAAACCCGAGACGATGATCAGGTCCTTCTTGCGGTCGACGATGCGTACAAAGCCGTCATCATCGATCACCGCAATGTCGCCGGTCTTGAGCCAGCCCTCGGCATCCAGCGCCTCGGCAGTCGCGGCGGGTTGCTGCCAGTAGCCCTTCATGACTTGCGGGCCCTTGATGCACAATTCGCCGCGCTCGCCCAAGGGCAACTCGACGCCTTGATCATCAATCACCTTCATTGCCGTGGCCGGCACCGGAATACCCACGGTGCCCAGACGCGATTTATTGCCATACGGGTTGGTGCTGGCCACCGGTGAAGTTTCGGTCAGGCCGTAGCCCTCGCTGATCGCACAGCCGGTAACCTGCTGCCAGCGCTCGGCGACGGCCTTGATCAGCGCCGTACCGCCGGAGTTGGTGAGCTTCAGATGGGAGAAATCCAGGTGCTTGAAGTCCGGGTGGTCCATTAACGCTACAAACAAGGTGTTCAACCCGAGCAGCCCGGTAAAACGCCACTTTTTCAGTTCCTTGATAAAGCCGCCAATGTCGCGAGGGTTGGTGATCAGCACGTTATGGTTGCCGGACACCATCATGCACATGCAATGCGCGGTGAATGCATAGATGTGATAAAGCGGCAGCGGCGCGACCATCACCTCCTGCCCTTCCTTGATCAGCGGGTGGCCGTGCTCGTCGGTCTGCGACATGCAGGCGCGCACCTGTTGCATGTTCGCCACCAGGTTGCCGTGGGTCAGCATCGCGCCCTTGGCCAGGCCGGTAGTGCCGCCGGTGTATTGCAACACGGCGATGTCGTCCAGGGTCACCGGGTGGCGAGTCACACCCAGCCCGGCGCCCATGCGCAACGCGCGCTTGAACGACACGGCGCGTGGCAACGTGTAGGCCGGGACCATCTTTTTAACCTTGTCGACCACGGTGTTGATCAGCCAGCCTTTGGCGGCGGGCATCAAGTCGCCCATCCTGGCTTCGATCAAGTAGTCGATCTCGGTGTCGGCGCACACTTCCTGTACGCGCGAACCGAACAGGTTGAGGTAGACAAGCGCACGCACGCCGGCATCCTTGAACTGGTGGCGCATCTCGCGCGGGGTGTACAGCGGGTTGGTATTGACCACGATCAACCCGGCGCGCAGTGCGCCAAACACGGCAATCGGGTAATGCAGCACGTTGGGCATCTGCACGGCGATGCGCTCACCGGGTTTAAGGTCGGTGTGCTGTTGCAGGTAAGCCGCGAACGCCGCACTCTGGCGCTCAAGCTCGGCGTACGTCAGGGTGATGCCCATGTTGCTGAACGCCGGACGGTCGGCAAACGCCTTGCAAGAGCGCTCGAAGACTTCGATCACCGACGTGTAGGCGGTGAGGTCGATGTGGCTGGGAACGCCCGCCGCGCGTTTGTCATTCCAGAAGTCAGGTTGCATTATTCTTGTCCTCTTACCTGAGTGTGTCCGGCCGCTGCAGCTGTAAAAAGTGTGCTGCTAAAAAGCGGAGCTCTTGGGGACGGTAGCAGCTATGGCCAACCAGGCAATACAGGAAAGAGCCTCATTTATTGCGTGAATCTTCCTACAACGGCTTGCACTGATCAGGCGCGTCTCATGCGCTGAGCTATACACTGCAATCCCCCTGAGCAAAGGAGCCGCCATGCACCACAGCACCTTCTGGCTGACCGCGAATGACCAGAGCCGCCTGTACGTCAATCAATGGCTGCCCGATGGCCCGCCCAAGGCCTTGGTGATGCTGTGCCACGGCATGGCCGAGCACAGCGGGCGCTACGCGCGCCTGGCCCAAGCGTTGTGCAACGCAGGTTACGGCGTGTATGCAGCAGACCAGCGCGGTCACGGCCGTACCGCCGACGAAGGCACGCTGGGGTTGTATGCCGAACACGATGGCTGGAACACAGTCGTCGGCGACCTCGCCAGCCTCAACCAACACATTGGCCAACAGCAGCCGGGGCTGCCGATCATTTTGTTGGGCCACAGCATGGGCAGCTATATCGCCCAAGCCTACCTGTTGCACCACAGCGCCAGGCTGAATGGGGCGATTCTCAGCGGTTCGAATTTCCAGCCAGTGGCGCTGTACCGCGCGGCGCGGCTGATTGCGCGCCTTGAACGGTCGCGCCAGGGCCTACGTGGGCGCAGTGGCTTGATCGACTTTCTGTCCTTTGGCTCGTTCAACAAAGCGTTCAAGCCCAACCGGACCGCGTTTGACTGGCTCAGCCGCGACCCGAGCGAGGTGGATAAGTACATCAACGACCCGCTCTGCGGGTTCCGCTGTACCAATCAGCTGTGGGTCGACCTGTTGGGTGGCTTGCAGCAAATCAGCAAAGCGTCCAATCTCGCGCAGATTGATCCGGGCCTGCCGATTCTGGTGATCGGCGGTGAATGTGATCCGGTGAGTGAGGGCAAGCGTCTCAAAAGCCTGGCCCATGCGCTGCGTGAGGCCGGCTGCCAGAACGTGCACTTAAATGTCTACCCGCAGGCGCGTCACGAAGTGTTCAACGAAACCAACCGCGATGAAGTCACAGCGGATGTGCTGACCTGGCTCGACCAGGCCCTGGCGTTGCGCAGGCCGGCCCGCAGTGAATGACTTCTCGTTTAAAATACGCCGTTTAAAGTCAGTCAATTAAATTACCGATTAGCCACAGGATGCACCTTTAGATGACTCAGGTTAGCAACACCCCGTACGAAGCCCTCGAAGTCGGCCAGACCGCCAGCTACACCAAGACTGTCGAAGAGCGTGACATCCAGCTGTTTGCCGCGATGTCCGGCGACCACAACCCAGTGCACCTGGATGCCGAGTACGCCAAGCGACCATGTTCAAGGAGCGTATCGCTCACGGTATGTTCAGCGGCGCCCTGATCAGCGCGGCGGTTGCCTGCGAGCTGCCTGGGCCGGGCACCATCTACATCGGCCAGCAGATGAGCTTTCAAAAACCGGTGAAAATCGGCGACACCCTGACCGTACGTCTGGAAATCCTCGAAAAGCTGCCCAAGTTTCGCGTGCGCATCGCCACCCGCGTATTCAACCAGCGCGACGAGCTGGTCGTAGACGGCGAGGCGGAAATTCTGGCACCGCGCAAGCAGCAGGTGGTGACGCTGACCGAGCTGCCACCGATCAGCATTGGCTGAGTGCAGAACAAAGCGGGAGGGAGCTTGCTGCCGATTGCGGTGTATCAGCCACCGAACACAGTGACGGATACAGTGCTATCGGGAGCAAGCCCCCTCCCACATTTGCGCTGCAGGCTAATGCAAAAAAAAGTGGGAGGGGGTTTCCCCCCTCCCACTTTTCGTTACAGCGCAAGGCTTACGACTGAGCGCGAGCCTGGTTACGCAGGGCTTTTACCTGGTCGTGGTTACGTTGTGCGCCGTGGAACTGACGCTCAACCAAATCACGAATGCCCAGCAGGTTGTGCTTGTTGATTTTCTCGATGGCTTCTTTGTAAGCCTTCAGTGCGTGGTCTTCACCGCGCTCTGCTTCGTTCAATACCGCTTCTTCGTCTTTACCGGTCACCATCGACTTCACGTCGACCCAGCCGCGGTGAAGAGCGCCAGCAACACTGCCGGAATCTTCCGGGTCACCGCCCAAGGCTTTTACAGCGGTTTTCAATTCAGCAGCGGCGGTTGCGCAATCAGCTGAACGCTTGGCAAACAGGGCTTTAAGTTCTGGGTGCTTGATGTCTTCAGCACACTCTTGGAAGCCTTTCTGGCCGTCGATGCTGGTTTCGATCAAGTCGTTCAGTACGGAGATCGATTCTTTGTTGATGTCGGTCATTTTTCAATTCCTTATGTGGGTTGAGAAAGCTTGCATGAATGATTGCAGCCCTCGTGCCAGCTTTTGAAAAACTATTTTAATTATACATTTCAATAACTTACGATTAGTTGAACCATCTGTATGTGCGTTTTTTGCATGATCTGTCATTTGGCCTTCATGCAGAATGCCTGTATTTTCGAACACCTCGCCTCAACCGCACGAAGCCCATGAACCCCGAAAAACTCGAACTGCTGATCACCCGCCAAATGCCCTTCGGCAAGTACAAGGGAAGGATCATCGCCGACCTGCCAGGCCCCTACCTGAATTGGTTTGCCCGTGAAGGTTTCCCGCACGGCGAACTGGGCGGCCTGCTGGCGTTGATGCAGGAAATCGATAGCAACGGCTTGGCCGAACTGCTTGAACCGCTGCGCCTGAAACACGCTAAACCCGCCCCCCGCCATTGAGTGAGAGCCCCACCATGCCAAGGAATGCTGATAACGAAACTCACTGGCAAGCCATCGCCGGGCGCTACGAACTGGAGCCCGGACCGATCAATCTGGAAAACGGCTATTTCGGACGTATGAGCCGTGCGGTGCAAGCGCAGTACCTGGAGCACGTGGCGTTTATCAACCGCAGCAACGCGGTGTATGTGCGCCAGCGCTTCGAACAAGGCGAAAACCTCGAGATTCGCCGTCAACTGGCCGAGTTGATCAACGTCGACCCCGCGTCGGTGGCCTTCACCCGCAACGCCACTGAGGCGTTGCAATCACTGATCCGCAACTACAACCGCTTGGTGCCGGGCGACCAGGTGCTGATCAGCGACTTGGAGTACGACACGGTCAAAGGCGCCATGCGTTGGCTGGCAGGTGCGCGCGGGGTGGAAGTGATCGAGGTGTGCCACACGCACCCGGCGAGTTTCGACAGCCTGGTGCAGACCTATCGGGATGCGTTCGTGCGGCACCCGCGCCTCAAGCTGATGGCGTTGACCCATGTTACCCACCGCACCGGCCTGGTGATGCCGGTTGAGGCGATTGCACAGGCGGCGCGTGAACATGGCGTGGACGTGATACTCGACGGCGCGCATGCCTTGGGCCAGATCGAGTTCAACCTCGCCCAATTGGGCATTCAGTTCGCGGGCTTTAACCTGCATAAATGGATTGGCGCGCCGCTGACCCTGGGTTTTATGTACATCGCCCCGGAGCGCTTGGCCGACATCGACCCGGACATGGGCGAGTTTCACTACCCCGCCACCGACGTGCGTGCACGCACGTCTTACAGCACGCCGAACTTTGCGGCACTGATGACCTTGCCACGGGTGTTTGAAGAGCATCGCGCCTTGGGCGGCTCGGCGGCCAAAGGCGCGCGGGTCAATTATTTGCGCGATGTGTGGGTGAGCCAGGTGCGGCCGTTGCCAGGCATTGAAGTGCTGACCCCGGACGACCCGCGGTTATATTGCGGGATCACTGCGTTCAAGTTTATCGGGCGCGATCAGCAAGCGATGGCAGACCGGTTGCTCAATGAGTACGCGCTGTTTACCACTACGCGCACGGGCGCCGCGTTCGGCAGTTGTATCCGGGTAACGCCGGGCTTGGTGACATCGGCGGCGGACATGGGTGCGCTGGTCAACGCAATCACCGAACTGAGCAGCGAGTAATTGTGGGAGCGGGCTTGCTCGCGATGCAGGCACCTCTGTATCACAGGCACACCGCGTTGAGGCCATCGGGAGCAAGCCCCCTCCCACAGTTGGATGCGTGTGAAGCCTGAGGTTTTCTGCAGGCAAAA
>NZ_VUAZ01000111.1 GCF_009296165.1 Pseudomonas kitaguniensis
GAACTCGGTCAAAACTGTGGGAGCGGGCTTGCTCGCGATGGCGCTGTGTCAGGCGACAAATACGTAGCTGATACACGCCCACTCCCACAAAAGCGCTTTTCAGAGCAACGCTCTGGATAACATTCCAATCGCCACCAGCACACACAGGCTGGCAAAACCCACTTGCAATGCGCGCGCGGGGATCACCGAACACAGGCGCCGTCCCAGCAACATGCCGACAACGCTGGCCGCGATAAACACCCAGCCCAGCGGCTCGATACGCACACCGGCATGCATCGCGCCAGCCACGCCGACGAGCGAAAGCAGGCTGATCACCATCAACGAGGTGGCGACGATGCCGCGCATCTGCACGTCGGTCAGTTGCTTGAACGCCGGCACGATCAAAAAACCGCCGCCGACACCGAGCAAGCCCGAGACCGCGCCGGTTACCGCGCCCAACGCGGCCAGGGTCGCGCTGCATTTGGCGGTCCAGGCGAAGCGCCCGGTCTGCTGGTCAAGCATGCAGTTCTTCTGCCCCCACGACGCGGCGCCATGGTCACTCGGCCCTGCTTCGGCCTTTTCGCGCCGCAACATGCGCCAGGCCACCAGCACCATCAAGGCGCTGAACAGGCCCATCAGCACCGGCTCCGTCAGTTGATGCGCGAAGAACACCCCCAATGGCGAAAACAGCGCGCCGAGCAAGGCGATCAACAGCGCCGCGCGGTAACGCACCAGGCCGTGGCGCAGCCCATCAACTGCGCCCACCGCCGCCGCCGCGCCCACCGCGAGCAACGACACCGGCGCGGCCTGGGTCATGCTCAAACCCAACCCCAACACCAACGCCGGCACCCCAAGAATGCCGCCGCCAGCACCGGTAAGCCCCATCACCAGGCCCATCAGTACGCCCAACACACTGGCCAGCAGCATTTAGTCCACCTTGCTCAGGCGGGTCAGCCACTCGCGGCCCTTGAGCATGCCGTTCCAGTAGAACCACGGCAGCAACGTGGCCTTGAGAAACCACATCGAGCGGCGTGCCCGCGTCGGGTCCAGTGGGAAGGTCGGCAGCAGCTTGCCGCCGTAACCGAACTCGGCGAGCACCACCTTGCCCTTCTCTACCGTCAGCGGGCAAGAACCGTAGCCGTCGTACTTGAGCGGCAACGGCGCTTGGTTGCGCAAGGCCAGCAGATTCTCGGCGACCACCACGATCTGCTTGCGCGCGGCGGCAGCGGTTTTCGCGTTGGTGGTGGAGCACACGTCACCCAGCGCGAATATCTGCGGGTAGCGCAGGTGTTGCAGGCTGTGGGGGTTTACCTCGCACCAGCCGGCGGCGTCGGCCAGCGGGCTGTGGCGGATGAAGTCCGGGGCAACTTGCGGCGGTACCACGTGCAGCATGTCGAAAGATTTCTGTTCGACGCTGACGTTGCCCTCGGCGTCTTTTACTTCAAACCAGGCGGTGCGCGACGGGCCATCGACCTTGATCAGGTTGGAATTGAACGCCAGGCGCGCGTTGTATTTCTTGATGTACTGCATCAACGGCGGCACAAAGGTCGCCACGCCAAACAGCGCGGCGCCCGCGAGGTTGAATTCAACCTCGATGTTTTTCAGATTGCCTTGTTTGAGCCAGTGATCGCAGGACAGGTACAGGGCTTTTTGCGGCGCACCCGCGCATTTGATCGGCATGCCCGGCTGGGTAAAGATCGCCTTGCCGCCCTTGAGTTGCTGCACCAGTTGCCAGGTGTACGCGGCATGCTCGTAGCTGTAGTTGGACGTCACGCCGTGCTGGCCCAACGTGTCTTCAAGGCCTTCGACTTTTTCCCAGGCCAGGCGCAGGCCGGGGCACACGATCAGGTTGACCCAGGTAACGCGCTGGCCGCTGTCGAGCACCAGGGTTTGCTCATCCGGCAGCACTTCAGTGACGGCGGCCTGCACCCAGGTAACGCCATTGGGCAGCACGTCGGCCAAGGGGCGCCGGGTTTTTTTCAGGTCGTAGGCGCCGCCACCGACCAGCGTCCAGGCGGGCTGGTAGCAGTGATATTCGCTCGGCTCGATCAGGGTGATGTTCAGGTGCGGGTCGCGCTTGAGCAAGCTGGCCAGCAGGCCAATACCTGCCGAGCCGCCGCCGATGACTACGATGTCGCCACTGATGGTAGGGCCACAGTGTTGGTCGGTCATGGTCTATCGCCTTCTGTATTCAATGCACACAAGGGGCGTTGCCGTATGGCGTCACGCCCAGCTTTTGATCACCGCGCCGCAGTACAGGCCGGACAGCGTCTTCATCACTTGAATCACTTCGTGGCTGGCCAGGCCGTAAAAAATGTATTTGCCTTCACGACGGGTGGCCACCAACCCTTCGTCGCGCAGGATGCCCAACTGTTGCGACAGCGTAGGCTGACGCACGCCGGTCATGGTTTCCAATGCGCCGACGTTGCGCTCACCCTGAGTCAACTGGCACAGGATCAACAAACGGTCCTCATTGGCCAGGGCCTTGAGCAAGACACAGGCCTTGGACGCGGAGGCACGCAATTGGGCGACCTCGCCCTCACTCAGAGTAGATTCCATTTGCCTCGGGTCCTTTATCTCACTTAAGCTCAAAACATTATGTGTAAACGTAAACTGATTGTAACCATTTTTTTTCGTCACCAGGGACCGCCGCCATGTCAGCGTTGATTCAAGCGTTTTTGGACGAGGCATCGTCGACTTACACCTACGTCGTCTATGAAAACGCCGGTGGCCCCTGCGCCATCGTCGACTCGGTGCTCAACTACGACCCGGCTTCCGGGCGCACCGACACCGCACAGGCCGACAGAGTAATCGCGTTTGTGCGTGAACACGGGCTGCAGGTGCAATGGCTGCTGGAAACCCACGCGCACGCCGACCACCTCTCCGCCGCGCCTTACCTGCGGCGCAACGTGGGTGGCAAAATCGCCATCGGCGAGAGCATCAGCAAGGTGCAGGGTGTGTTCAAGCAACTGTTCAATCTGGAGCCGGAGTTTCGCGTCGATGGCTCGCAGTTCGACCACCTGTTTGCCGCGGATGAAATCTTTCATATCGGCAACCTGAAAGCCCAAGCCTTGCATGTGCCCGGCCACACACCGGCAGACATGGCCTACCTGATCAACGATGAATTGATTCTGGTCGGCGACACGCTGTTCATGCCCGACGTGGGCACCGCGCGCTGCGACTTCCCGGGCGGCGACGCGCGTCAACTGTACGCCTCAATGCGCAAGCTGCTGGCCTTCGCGCCGCACACCTGCCTGTACGTGTGCCACGACTACCCACCCGAAGGCCGCGCAGCAAAGTGCCTGACCACGGTTGCCGAGCAACGCGCGCATAATATTCATGTGCATGATGGGGTCGATGAAGCGGCGTTTGTCGCCATGCGCACCCAACGTGACGCGGGGTTGGGCATGCCGACACTCCTGTTGCCGGCAATTCAGGTCAATGTGCGCGCCGGGCACCTGCCGCCGGCGGAAGACAACGGCGTGGTGTACCTGAAAATCCCGCTGAACACGCTTTGATCAGCTACGGGTCGAAATGCGAAGCCTCGGTGGCGGCAAGCCCCGACCACAACTCATCCACGTGCTTGAAGCCCCACTCTTCAGCGCTTTCGCGGCCAACGATTTTGTCGGGCAGTTCGGCGAGGTTGACCACCACCTGCATGATCGGCAACCGCGAACGCGCCGAAAAGAACACTTTGACGATGGGCGTGAGTAACGAGTGGGGGTTTTGCTTGATCACCACCCCGATGCGGCCACTTTCCAGGCGCACCAGCGCGCCCACCGGGTAAATACCCACGCAGCGCACAAACGCCTGGAACACCCGCGCGTCAAATTGCCCCTTCCATTCCGACATTTTCTGAATCGCATCGGCGGGGTTCCAGCCCTGCTTATACGGGCGATTCGAGGTCACCGCATCGTACACATCGCACACCGCGCCCATTTGCGCGAACAGGCTGATCTGGTCCTGAAGCAGGCCATGAGGATAGCCGCTGCCGTCGGATTTCTCGTGGTGGTGCAAACACACGTCCACCACCACGGCGCTGATATACGGGCACGTGCGCAAAATATCCGCGCCCTTCTCAGGATGGCCGCGCACGATCTCGAACTCCGCTTCGGTCAGCGCCGCAGGCTTATTCAAGATAGCGTCTGGGATGACCATTTTGCCGACGTCGTGGAACAGCCCTGCCATGCCCGCTTCCTGCACGCACGCCGGCGGCAAGTCCAACTGGCGTGCCAGGGCAATCATCAACCCACACACGGCGACCGAGTGCATGTAGGTATATTCATCGGCTTTTTTCAAGCGGGCCAGGCTGATCAACGCATGTGGGTGGCGCAGCACTGACTGCGAAATATCGCCCACCAGCGTGGCCACTGGGGTCGGATCAAACGCCCGGCCCATGCGCAGGTCACTGAACATTTGGGTGATCGCGATTTTGGCAAACGCGCACACTTTGACAGCTTGGGCGACTTCACCCTTCAAATCCGCTTGTGAGGAAATAGCACGCCGCTTGGGCGTGTCAGGCTTTTTTGCGGGTTGATCTTGGGACCTCGGGTCGGCACGCATGACGTCGCAGCCCTTGAGGGTGTCAATCCACACACCCTGAACCCGGGATGCCTGCAAACGCTGTAAATCACCCACGCGATCAAGCAAAAAACTGCTTTTCCAAAACACATGTTCAAGCCATGAGCCATCCAGCTTGTGCACGTGCATGCCCAGGGTTACCTGGGCCACCGGAATACATCTCAACATAGGTCATGCACCTTTTCGAACCTTGGCCGCGATCAGCTCACGGAAAACTTCGAGACAATCTGCTTGAGGTCAATCGCCAGCTTGGACAGCTCATTACTGGCAATCGAGGTTTGACCGGCCGCCGAAGAACTCTGGATAGACAGGTCGCGAATGCTGATCAGGTTTTGGTCGACGGAGCGCGCAACGTGCGCCTGCTCTTCGGATGCTGTCGCAATCAGCAAATTCCTCTCGGCAATGTCGGAGATAGCGCTGGTGATCTGAGTGATGGCCAAGCCGGCTTCGTGGGCAACTTTCAGCGAGTCCACGGCTTCGCTGCGGTTCAATGCCATCGACGACACCGCCTCGCTGGAGCAGACCTGAATTTTCGCAATCATCTGCTCGATTTCTTGCGTCGAGGTTTGGGTTCTGTGCGCGAGTGCGCGGACTTCATCGGCTACCACCGCAAACCCTCGGCCCTGCTCACCGGCACGCGCCGCTTCGATGGCCGCATTCAAGGCCAGCAGGTTGGTTTGTTCGGCGATCGATCGAATCACTTCAACCACCTTGGCGATGTCCTGAGCCTGCTTGGCCAACCCTTCGACTTCCAGCCCGGTTTGCTGAACCGTGGCGCTGAGCTTTTGAATCGAAGCAATGGTTTGCGTCACGCGCTCTTGACCGACTTCGGCTGACCGTTGCGAATCCTGGGTCGATTGCGACGCCGAGACGGCGTTTCTGGCGACTTCTTCAACGGCCGCGGTCATTTCATTGACTGCGGTGGCCGCCTGGTCGGTTTCCATGCTTTGGCGTTCAATGCCTGCGCTCGACTCGCGGGTAATCGAACTCATCTCTTCGGCGGCGGAAGCCAACTGGCCGGACGCTTCAGAGATATGCTGCAAGGTACTTTTGAGGTTCATTTGCATCGCAGCCGTGGACTGCTGCAACGCGGTCATTTCGTCGTTGCCATTGATCAGAATAGCCACGCGCAAGTCGCCATCGGCAATCTTGGCCGTCGACACCAACAACTCACGCACCGGCGCGATGATGCTGTTGGTAAACAGACGTGCGATTACCACCGCCACCAGCAATGAACTGAGCATCAACGCCCAGGTGAACCAGCGCGTGCTTGCGTACTCGTCGGCAGCCACTACCACCGCCGCGTTGGAGCCCCGCTCATTGAGCGTGATCAGGTCATCCACGGAGTTCTGCAGCTTGAGTGCCACCGGCCCGGTAACGTCACGCAAATACGCACTGAATTCTTCAATGGGCATCGTCGGGGAGCGTGACAATAATTCATCTATTTCCTGGCTGTAGGTGTGTATCCCCTGCATCACGCTGTCGTAAAGAGCTTGTTCTTCAGGCCCGGAAACCATCGGCGCGTAGCTTTCGGCCATTTTTAACGCTTGCGAACGCATGTCCTTTAACTGCTGATCAGAGTTTGAGGTATGGCTGGCACGGTCCATGCCAAAACGGCGCAATTCCAGGCGCAGTTTGTAAAAGCTTGAATCTATTCTGCCTGCCAGTCGCACACTGGGTAGCCAGTTAGTTTGAATGTCGACCGTTGACGCATAAATTTTTTCAACTTTTACCAGCGTCACACTTCCTTGTATTAATAGCAGAACGCACACCACCCCAAAACAGATGTTGGTACGCAAGTTCAACTTCAAGGCTCTCATGGACATGTGTTTCACTCTTTTAATTGGCAATGAAGCTCATTGCCTTACGGTTTTTATTTATTAATAGAGCGATTAAATACGAGCGACTGACAATGGCTATCATTCGCCCACCGCGAACCGTCCTGGCGCGTCAATGTTAAAGCTTTTTGGTAGTGCCTGGGCGCATCCGGCCTTAGCGAGGCAAGGCTTTGATGCTGGGCAACAAGTACATGGAATCGAGCGACCTGTCGCTGTTGCGCGCCACGGTGTCGAGATGACGCCGTAACGAATCAACAATTTCGGGGGGCAGATAATCCATTTTCTCTACTAATGCGGCCATGTCTTCCAAGGCAGAAATAATAGACTGCTGGGTGAGATTAAGGTCGTAGAGCGCGCGGCAAATAAGCTGCTGATCTTCCATCACTGCCCGCCTGAATAAAACTGGAGCTTAGCACTACATTGCGCTTTGTAGGATAAAGCCACTCTTAAATAATAAAGTTTAGTTTTAAGGCACTGCCATTGAGTGAACCCTGTTTTACACACCTATCTAAATGAATAGAACTGATACTTTTTTACTCACAAAAATCTCACCGCACAGCCACTTATAGACGCTGACGTTTTAGTCGCTAGACCATCAGCCCGTCCCGTGGCAGAGGCAGCGCGGTTTTGTAGCGCACTTGTTTCAGTGCAAAACTGGACCGGATGTTGGCGACGCCGGGCACCTTGGTCAGAAAGTCCATCATGAAACGCTCCAATGCCTGGATCGTCGGCACCAAAACGCGGATCAAATAGTCCGGGTCACCGGCCATCAGGTAGCACTCCATCACCTCAGGGCGATCGGCAATCGCGCCTTCAAACTGCTGCAAGGCCAGCTCGTTCTGCTTTTCGAGGCTGACGTGGATGAACACGTTGACGTGCAGCCCGAGCAAATCGGCGTCGAGCAGCGTGACCTGGTCGCGAATCAGGCCCAACTCTTCCATCGCCTTCACCCGGTTGAAACACGGCGTGGGCGACAGGTTGACCGAGCGAGCCAGGTCGGCGTTGGTGATGCGAGCGTTCTCTTGCAGGGCGTTGAGAATGCCGATGTCGGTACGGTCCAGTTTGCGCATGAGACAAAATCACCTGTTTATTATGCTTATGCAGTTTTTTTATCCGCAAATGATCCGCAGCGCAACGAAACACAGATAAATATTCTTCTATTCCCCGCCTATGATTGTTGTAGGACAAGAAGCCTTCTACCCGAAGACCGACTGTCAGCTAGCGCGCCCACTACAAGAAATTCACAAGATAGAGCGTAGAAAGCCATGAACCAGCCGTACGAACCGCTGCGCCTGCACGTGCCCGAACCCTCGGGCCGCCCGGGTTGCAAGACCGACTTTGCCTACCTGCGCCTGACCGACGCCGGCCTGGTGCGTAAACCCGCCATCGATGTAGAACCCGCCGATACCGCCGACCTCGCCAAGGGCTTGATTCGTGTGCTTGACGACCAGGGCCAGGCGTTGGGGCCGTGGGCCGAAGGTGTGCCGGTGGAGATTCTGCGCAAAGGCATGCGCGCCATGCTCAAGACGCGGATTTTCGACAACCGCATGGTGGTCGCCCAGCGTCAGAAAAAAAATGTCGTTCTACATGCAAAGCCTCGGCGAAGAAGCCATCGGCAGCGCGCAGGCCCTGGCCCTGAATATCGACGACATGTGCTTTCCCACGTACCGCCAGCAAAGCATTTTGATGCACGCGAGGTGCCGCTGGTCGACCTGATCTGCCAGTTGCTGTCCAACGAGCGTGACCCGCTCAAAGGCCGCCAATTGCCGATTATGTACTCGGTAAAAGATGCAGGCTTTTTTACTATTTCCGGCAACCTCGCCACCCAATTCGTACAAGGTGTGGGCTGGGGCATGGCCTCGGCGATCAAAGGCGATACCAAGATTGCCTCGGCCTGGATCGGCGACGGCGCGACTGCCGAGTCCGACTTCCACACCGCGCTGACCTTCGCCCACGTGTACCGGGCGCCGGTGATCCTCAATGTGGTCAACAACCAATGGGCCATCTCGACCTTCCAGGCCATCGCCGGCGGTGAAGCCACCACCTTCGCCGGACGCGGTGTGGGGTGCGGCATCGCCTCGCTGCGGGTCGACGGCAACGACTTTATCGCGGTGTACGCCGCGTCCGCCTGGGCCGCCGAGCGTGCACGGCGCAACCTCGGGCCTACGCTGATCGAATGGGTCACCTACCGCGCCGGCCCGCACTCGACCTCCGATGATCCCTCCAAATACCGCCCCGCCGATGACTGGAGCCACTTCCCGTTGGGCGACCCGATTGCCCGCCTCAAGCAGCACCTGGTCAAGATTGGCCAGTGGTCCGAAGAGGAGCACGCGGCGGTCAGTGCCGAGCTGGAAGCCGAAGTGATTGCGGCACAAAAACAAGCCGAACAGTACGGCACGCTCGCTGGCGGCCAGATTCCAAGCGCCGCGACCATGTTCGAAGACGTCTACAAAGAGATGCCTGAGCACTTGAAGCGCCAGCGTCAAGAGTTGGGGGTCTGACATGAACGATCACAACAACAGTATCGAACTGGAAACCGCCATGACCACGACCACCATGACCATGATCCAGGCGCTGCGCTCGGCCATGGACGTGATGCTCGAACGCGATGACAACGTGGTGGTATTCGGCCAGGACGTTGGTTACTTCGGCGGCGTGTTCCGTTGCACCGAAGGTTTGCAGAGCAAATACGGCAGCTCGCGGGTGTTTGACGCGCCGATCTCGGAAAGCGGCATCGTCGGCGTGGCCGTGGGCATGGGTGCCTACGGTTTGCGCCCGGTCGCAGAAATCCAGTTTGCCGATTACGTGTACCCGGCCACCGACCAGATCATCTCCGAAGCGGCGCGCCTGCGTTATCGCTCGGCCGGCCAGTTCACCGCGCCGCTGACCCTGCGCATGCCGTGCGGCGGCGGCATCTATGGCGGCCAGACCCACAGCCAAAGCATCGAAGCAGTGTTCACCCAGGTCTGCGGCCTGCGCACCGTGATGCCGTCCAACCCGTATGACGCCAAGGGCCTGCTGATTGCCTCCATCGAAAACGATGACCCGGTGATTTTTCTCGAGCCCAAGCGCCTCTACAACGGCCCGTTCGACGGCCACCACGACCGCCCTGTCACCGCGTGGTCGAAACACCCGCAAGCGCAAGTGCCGGAGGGTTATTACACCGTGCCGCTGGACGTGGCCGCCATCGTGCGTCCGGGCTCGGCCGTCACCGTGCTGACCTACGGCACCACCGTGTATGTGTCGCAAGTCGCCGCCGAAGAAACCGGCATCGACGCCGAGGTCATCGACCTGCGCAGCCTGTGGCCGCTCGACCTGGACACCATCGTCAACTCGGTGAAAAAGACCGGCCGTTGCGTGGTGGTGCACGAAGCCACGCGCACCTGTGGTTTCGGTGCCGAGCTGGTCGCGCTGGTGCAAGAGCATTGCTTCCACCACCTGGAAGCGCCGATCGAACGCGTTACCGGTTGGGACACGCCTTACCCGCACGCGCAAGAGTGGGCGTATTTCCCAGGGCCGTCCCGCGTGGGCGCGGCGTTGAAACGGGTTATGGAGGTCTGAATGGGCACGCACGTTATCAAGATGCCGGACATTGGCGAAGGCATCGCAGAAGTTGAGTTGTCGGTGTGGCATGTAAAAGTCGGCGACCTGGTGGTTGAAGACCAAGTGCTGGCGGACGTGATGACCGACAAGGCGATGGTCGACATTCCCTCGCCCGTGCACGGCAAGGTGATTTCCCTCGGCGGCGAGCCAGGTGAGGTGATGGCCGTGGGCAGTATTTTAATCAGCATCGAGGTCGAAGGCGCGGGCAACGCCAAAGACGCGCCGCGGTTGCGCAACCCGTAAAAGCAGCGCCAGCGCCGGTTGTGCAAGACAAGCCCGCGCCGGTAGTTGAAGCCAAGCCGGTGAGCAAGCCTGCCGCACCCGCCGTGGCGCGTGAAGCCTGCGAACGCCCGCTGGCCTCCCCCGCCGTGCGTAAACACGCGTTGGATGCGGGGATTCAACTGCGCCTGGTGCAGGGTTCTGGCCCGGCGGGACGGGTTCTGCACGAAGACCTGGAGGCGTTTTTGCTTCACGGGGCGGGAAATAACCCGACGGCTGCCAACCCTTACGCTGAACGCAATAGTGAGGAGCAGATTCCGGTCATCGGCATGCGCCGCAAGATTGCTCAGCGCATGCAGGACGCCACCCGCCGCGCCGCGCATTTCAGCTATGTGGAAGAAATCGACGTCACCGCCCTCGACGAGCTGCGCGTGCACCTCAATGAGAAACATGGCGCCACACGCGGCAAGCTGACCCTGCTGCCGTTTATCGTGCGTGCCATGGTCGTGGCGCTGCGAGCATTCCCGCAGATCAACGCGCGCTACGATGACGAAGCGCAAGTCATCACCCGCCTTGGCGCAGTGCATGTGGGCGTGGCCACGCAAAGCGATACCGGCCTGATGGTGCCGGTGCTGCGTCACGCCGAAGCACGCAGCCTGTGGGCGAATGCCGAGGAAATCACGCGTTTGGCGACTGCCGCGCGCAGTGGCAAGGCCAGCCGTGATGAGCTCTCCGGTTCGAGCATTACCCTGACCAGCCTTGGCGCGTTGGGCGGCATTGTCAGCACGCCGGTGTTGAACCTGCCGGAGGTGGCCATCGTCGGCGTCAACCGCATCGTTGAGCGGCCGATGGTGATCAAGGGGCAAATCGTGGTGCGCAAGATGATGAACCTCTCCAGCTCGTTCGATCACCGCGTGGTCGATGGCATGGACGCGGCGCAATTCATCCAGGCCATTCGTGGCCTGCTCGAACAACCCGCCAGCCTGTTCTTGGAGTAACCCATGCAGACCTTGACTACCACACTGCTGATTATCGGCGGCGGGCCCGGCGGTTATGTCGCGGCGATTCGCGCCGGTCAACTCGGCATCCCGACCGTTCTGGTGGAAGGCCAGGCGTTGGGCGGCACCTGCCTGAATATCGGCTGCATTCCTTCAAAAGCCTTGATCCATGTGGCCGAGCAGTTCCAGCAAACCGTGCACCACAGCCAGGGTTCGGCGCTGGGCATTGAAGTGGCTGTGCCGACGCTGAACATCAGCAAAAGCGTGGAATGGAAAGACACCATCGTCGACCGCCTGACCACCGGCGTCGCCGCGTTGCTCAAAAAGCACAACGTGCAGGTGATCCACGGCTGGGCCAAGGTCGTGGATGGCAAGACTGTCGACGTCGGCGACCAACGCATCCAGTGCGAACACCTGCTGCTGGCCACCGGTTCGAAAAGCGTCAACCTGCCGATGTTGCCGCTGGGCGGGCCGATCATCTCGTCCACTGAAGCGCTGGCGCCGCTAAGCGTGCCCAAACGCCTGATCGTGGTGGGCGGTGGTTATATTGGCCTGGAGCTGGGCATTGCCTACCGCAAGCTCGGCGCCGAGGTCAGTGTGGTCGAGGCGCAAGAGCGTATCTTGCCCGCTTACGACGCCGAGCTGACGCAGCCGGTGGCGGAATCGCTCAAGCGCCTGGGGGTCAAGCTGTACCTCAAGCACAGCGTCAGCGGTTTTGCCGACAACACGCTGCACGTGCGCGACCCGAATGGCGACACGCTGTCGCTGGAGACCGATCAAGTGCTGGTGGCCGTGGGCCGCACGCCGAATACCCAAGGCTGGAACCTTGAAGCGCTTAACCTGGACATGCACGGCGCAGCGGTCAAGATCGACAGCCGTTGCCAGACCAGCATGCGCAATGTGTGGGCGATCGGCGACCTGAGCGGCGAGCCGATGTTGGCGCATCGGGCCATGGCACAGGGTGAAATGGTCGCCGAACTGATCAGCGGTAAAGCCCGCGAATTCAACCCGGCAGCGATTCCGGCGGTGTGTTTTACCGACCCGGAGCTGGTGGTGGTCGGCAAGACCCCGGACGACGCCAAGGCGGCTGGCCTGGACTGCATCGTCTCGAGTTTCCCGTTCGCGGCAAACGGCCGGGCGATGACCCTGGAATCCAAAACCGGCTTCGTGCGGGTGGTGGCACGCCGCGACAATCACCTGATCGTCGGCTGGCAGGCTGTGGGCGTTGGCGTGTCCGAGTTGTCCACGGCCTTCGGCCTGAGCCTGGAAATGGGTTCGCGCCTGGAAGACGTGGCCGGCACCATCCACGCCCATCCGACGCTCGGTGAAGCAGTACAAGAAGCCGCTTTAAGGGCTTTGGGCCACGCGTTGCATATGTAAACTGACGCAAATCCCGTGTGGGAGCGGGCTTGCTCGCGAAAGCGGTGGATCAGTCACAGATCTATTGACTGACACCCTGCATTCGCGAGCAAGCCCGCTCCCACACACAGCAAGAATGAAGTATTGTTGCGCCCAACCAGAAAAAACCGACAAGCCTGCCTTCGACCAGGCGGTTGAACAGAGATAGAGGGTGTCATGGGTAACGAGAGCATCAATTGGGACAAGCTGGGTTTTGACTACATCAAGACCGACAAGCGGTTTCTCCAAGTCTGGAAAAACGGCGAATGGCAAGCGGGCACCCTGACCGAAGACAACGTGCTGCACATCAGCGAGGGCTCGACCGCCCTGCACTATGGTCAGCAATGCTTTGAAGGCCTCAAGGCCTATCGCTGCAAAGACGGTTCGATCAACCTGTTCCGCCCGGACCAGAACGCCGCGCGCATGCAGCGCAGCTGTGGCCGCCTGCTGATGCCGCAAGTGCCGACTGAAGCCTTCATCGATGCCTGCAAGCAAGTGGTCAAAGCCAACGAGCGGTTCATCCCGCCGTACGGCAGTGGCGGCGCGCTGTACCTGCGCCCGTTCGTGATCGGCACGGGTGACAACATCGGCGTACGTACTGCGCCGGAGTTTATTTTCTCGGTATTCGCCATTCCGGTCGGCGCCTACTTCAAGGGCGGCCTGGTGCCGCACAACTTCCAGATCTCTGGTTACGACCGCGCCGCGCCACAAGGCACCGGCGCCGCCAAGGTCGGTGGCAACTACGCCGCCAGCCTGATGCCGGGTGCCGAAGCGAAAAAATCCGGCTTTGCCGACGCAATCTATCTGGACCCGATGACCCATTCGAAAATCGAAGAAGTCGGCTCGGCCAACTTCTTCGGGATCACCCACGACAACCAGTTCATCACACCCAAGTCGCCTTCAGTGCTGCCGGGCATTACCCGCCTGTCGCTGATCGAACTGGCCCAGACCCGCCTGGGCCTGGAAGTGGTCGAGGGCGAAGTGTTCATCGACAAACTGGACCTGTTCAAGGAAGCCGGTGCTTGCGGCACTGCTGCGGTGATTTCGCCGATTGGCGGCATCCAGTACAACGGCAAGCTGCACGTGTTCCACAGCGAAACTGAAGTCGGCCCGATCACCCAGAAGCTCTATAAAGAGCTGACCGGTGTGCAGACCGGCGACGTTGAAGCGCCAGCGGGTTGGATCGTAAAGGTCTAAGCTGGCCACATTGCAAAACTTGTTGTTCAGGTTGGGTATATATCGGTTCTTTGGGTGATGGCTTGTATCGGTTTCGCTCTTACAGCGAGTCACTTTTGAAAGGACCCAAAAGTAACCAAAAGGTCCTCGCCC
>NZ_VUAZ01000112.1 GCF_009296165.1 Pseudomonas kitaguniensis
ACGTACGTAGCTGTACATCGATCGATGCTCAAGCGTGTGCCGGTTAGACAGCAACCCGACACCCTTCAGAGATAACGGCTCTGGACTAAGCCTCAGTTCATCAAGTGCTCTGATTAAGAGGTCATTCGGCGGGTATTTACGTTTAAGGGGCGGCGGTAAATGCGCGCGGTGCTTGACCAAGTCCCGCACTTCCACTTGGATAAATGTGTCTCCCGCTTTTAACGCGGGGTTGTGTTCGGCAGGGAATCCGTCTTTGTGAAAGAAGCGGGTTTGTTCGGCGCGGACTTGGAGTTCGGTGATTGGGAGTGGATAAAATTCACGTTTGATCAAATTGCGGTACAAATCTTCGCTTCCGTCATATGCAGTGTCAAAACTGAGTGCAACTGGCCCACGGTAGCAGTCTTCAATTTTGGCAAACCCTTGGGCGTCTAAGGCTCCGGAATATTTCTGTTCTGCGCTGTCTTGAAGGGTATAAGCAAGACCAGCGTAGGATTTACCATCACCGAACTCGTCCACCAACTGAAAACTTACACGGTGGCCTCTTAACGGGCAGGCAAGCATCTTGTCGCTAAAAGCCGGCTTATGTGAATCTTCCATCGGTTTATACGAACCCATCGGTGATGTCCTTATTCGGTGCAGTTGGGATAGACGGTGCAGTTACTTCCATCAGGCATTTTGAAAGGTATGAAGTCCTTGGTATTTCCCCGGCAAAATCCGTAAAAGTCGTCGGGTCCTTTACCCATACAACGCTTCCATCCATTTGGAAATTTAATCCAACTGTCACCAACTGCTGGAAGCTCTTCTTTCGCCACCGTCAGCACCATTTTCACTGTCTTGCCCGCTAACTGATCACGCTGCAACGCAGCACCCGCAAGATGTTTTTGCACAATGCCGTTAGCGTCTAGCGCTCGGCACTCCAGTATTTTGACGATGTAGCGACGTGGACCTGTAGTGCGGAAAAACCACTGACACTGGCCTTGAAAGATCAGCGGTCCCAAGGTAGGGAAGGCGCGAACTGTTTCTGACGGCTCGTCGCGTATTGATAAACCGGCCCTTTGCAGACTCATCTCCAGTTCACGCTCGCCCCACTTCCCTTCGATGTGTAGCACAACCTTTTTCAGAACCATTGAACAGCCCTTCGCTGTGTCTGTGATCGGTAGCTGCAGTTCCACAAGGTTCGCTGCGTTGCGTTCCTTGCTGCGAAAAGCTTTACGCTTAGAGCACATCTCACCTGATGCTGATTCGTAATGTGTAACCGCACCAACAGTAAAGTTTTCCGGCAATTCAGCCTGAAAAGTAAAACTCTTTGGCTGCACTATCGAACAGCCCGAAATTACCAACGCCATCGCGCTAGCAAATATAAATCTAAGGTAGTGGGGCGTAACGTGTCGTACGCACATCATGCGGATTGCTCCAGTGACATAGGTTTATACGAGCCCATTTTTATGTCCTTATTCAGTGCAGTTGGGATAGACGGTGCAGTTACGTCCATCAGGCATTTTGAAAGACTTAAAGTCTGTAATGTTTTTACGGCAAAAACCGTACAAATCATCAAGTCCTTTCCCCATACATCGCTTCCAGCCAGCTGGAAACTTAACCCAATTGTCACCAACTGCTGGAAGCTCTTCTTTCGCCACCGTCAGCACCATCTTCACTGTCTTGCCCGCTAATTGATCACGCTGCAACGCTGCACCCGCAAGCTGTTTTTGCACAACGCCATTTGCGTCGAGCGCTCGGCACTCTAGGATTTTCCTGATATACCGTTTCGGCCCCGCCGTGCGGAAAAACCACTGGCACTGCGCCTGAAAGACAAGCGGTCCCGAAATAGGAAAAGGGCGAACTGCTTCTGACGGCTCGTCGCGTATTGTTATACTGGCCCGTTGTAAACTCATGTCCAGTTCACGCTTGCCCCACTGCCCCGTTATATGTAGCACAACTTTTTTCAGAACCATTGAACAGCCCTTCGCTGTGTCTGTGAGCGGTAGCTGCAGTTCCACAAGGTTCGCCGCGTTGCGTTCCTTGCTGCGAAAAGCTTTACGCTTAGAGCATATTTCGGCTGATGCTGATTCGTAATGTGTAACCGCACCAACAGTAAAGTTCTCCGGCAGTTCTGCCTGAAAAGTAAAGCTCTCCGTCTGCACTATCGAACAGCCCGAAAATACCAACGCCATTGCGCACGCAAACAAGCCCCGAAAACACTGTGGATTAACCCGACCTAAAACCCTCACACTGATGACTCCCCAGACCAAAACTTCACTTCATTACACAGGCGCTCGAAGTGAACCTGCGGTGCTTCGCCGTTATGAGGTAACCAATTTTTTATAAGCGGCGGCTCAGCTTCATTCAGTTTGCTGATGATCAAAAAATGCACCTGTTCAGGCGCCGACCATCCCCACTCCTGAGCCTGCGAGAGTTGTTCCGTCAGCCACGTGCCGGGGTCGTGGCGTTGGCTGAGTCGCATCAGGTCGTCGCTGTGTTCTGCCCACAGATACCGGTAAATATTTGACCGAAGCATCTCCATCGACAGGCTTGCCGGCACTGGAACATTCAGCCATAGCGGGTCGGCAGGCAGCGGGTGTTCGCCGGGAGCCGGGTCGTGGGCGATTTCCCAGCCTGCGCCGTGCCAATAACACACACTGATTTGCAAGTAGTGCAGAGCCTGTACCAGGGTCAGGTGATAACGGGTCAGGCGCTTGCCGGCTTCACCCACGCACACCTCCTCGATGCGGCCATGAATACCTTCGCCGTTCAGGCCAAACTGCAAAAAAGCCGGCTGACTGAGCAGGTTCTCCAGACCGAAATCAGGGTACTCGCTGACCAGTTCAACCTGGATCGCGTACAAGCTGCTGATGGCTTCGGTGCCGTGAAATGCCAGCACCTTGAAGTCGTTGCGAACAGCGGGAATCACCAACGCGAAGTGCGCAGTATTAGCCAGCGCGTACATGCGCTTATCCTTGATCCGAGAGCGGGGCGCCAGGCAATGCTCATGCCTCTGGCTTGAACACGCTTAAGTGTCGGGCACGCTAACAAACCGGCAAAAAAACTGATGCAGGACGCTTCCGACACGGCCGTGCGACCGTTCGTAAGCCTGCGCCGAAGTCACGTTGCATGACTTGGGCAGATACTCACTAATGCGGCTGCAGATCCCTAAATCTGACGCGTCCGCTGCGTTGGTCTAAATGACCGCTATCGTAGTGGTACGAAGGGGATGTACTTCACATGATCGTTCCCGCGCTCTGCGCGATAATGTCGCTTTGGATGCTCTGCATCCAGCGTTAGGTGAAGTCAATAATACCGGCGCAGTGACGCGGAGCGTCACGGGATGCGTTCCCTCGCGGAGCGGGGCAACGATCGCGCTCTTGAACAACGCCTCGCCTGTTTGAGGCGCAATCGCCTAGATAGCGCTGGCTGAAATGCCGCCGCGTTACTCACCGTACCAATACTGTGCAGTAACGCCGCCATCCATCAAAAAATCGCTGCCGGTAATAAACGTGCCCTCAGGCCCCATCAGCAATGCCGCCACGGCACCCACTTCATCGGGCGTACCACCGCGTTTGGCTGCAGAAGATTCGATCATGCGGCGATACCCATCACCACGCGGGCCAGTGAGCTCATCGCGCGCCAACGGGGTGAAGATGATGCCGGGGCTGATCGTATTCACCCGCGCACCACGCTTGCCCCATCGCACGGCTTGCGCAGCCACGCGCAGTGAGTTGGCGCGTTTGGAAATCTGGTAGGCGTTCAGCGACTCGGTCACACGCTCAGGTTGTAGCATCGGCAACGCGAGCAACGCCTCCGTCGGGGTTAACGCCAGAGCTTTGTTTTGCTCGGCGGTCAGTGCCGGCAAGCGGTGGCCGGACTGCGAGGCGATGACGATTGCCGAGCCGCCTTGTGCGATGACCTCACCAAACAACTCCAGCACCAGGGCCGTGCCATACAAGTCGACACGCAAAATAGTCGCGGGCGCAGCCTGGGAGGGAGAAACACCTGCCGCATGGATGACGCCGGTGATGTCGCCCATGCTCGAAGCCATTCTGACGAGTGCCTGCACGGATTCGCGGGACGACACGTCGACTTCGGCCGTCACGACCTCAAAACCCGCATCGCTCAACACCTTGGCGGCGGCATCCGCGGTTTCGCGCCGCAGGTCTGCGAGTAACACGTGTTTGCCGGCGCTGACACGCCGAGCGATGGCTTGGCCAATTGAACCCGCACCCATTACCACAGTGACTTCAGTCATTTTCGCTTCTCTTGAATGGCTTGACCCCACTCTACGGTGAGACGCACTCGATGATTAGCCTCGCGCCCACGCGCGCCCTTGTGAGTTGAATTCACGAGTAAGCGTGGCTGCGGGATGGGCAGGGCTCTGACCCTGGGCATTGGTGAATAAGGTTCATGAACTCATGTAAGCAGCCGCCGATTATCAAAGCGCGCCCCAACGCTTAGCCTGATGGCTAGCCAACTTCACGCGCTTACGCGGTTAAACCGTCTTCATTAGTGAGGAAACATCATGTCTTTACAGGACCCACTTCGCCGCAAAGTGGTTGCAGCTATCGCCAGCCTTCCACTGATAGCCACAGGCGCGGGCCTCGGCGGGCAAGGTTCGAGTGCGTCGAAAACAAAGGTGTTGGTCGCCTATTTTTCACGTTCAGGTAATACCAAAGTTATTGCAGGGTTGATTCAACGGTCGCAGAACGGCGATTTACTCGAGATACGCCCGGCAGCCGCGTATCCCGATGACTACCTCGAAACGGTTGAGCAAGCGCGTCGGGAGACAGCCGCCGGATTTAAACCTGGTTTAGACCAAACAGTTGCGCATATGGAGCGCTATGACGTGGTGTTTCTCGGGTTCCCGATCTGGGGGCAGACCGCGCCGCCCGTCATCAAAACATTTTTGTCGGAGCATGCATTGGCAGGCAAAACAGTCGTGCCTTTTATCACTCACGGTGGCTACGGGCTGGGCAACAGCCTGGGCGTAATCGCCGATCATGCGCCCGGCGCTCACCTCCTTGAAGGGTTCGTAATCGAAGGGCAGCAAGAACGCAAAACCATGGAGCAAGTGAATGGGTGGCTAAGCCGATTGGCTTAGCTGCGTTGCAGTGTTCAGCAACATCAAACGCCGTAACGTTGTTTCCGCCAGAGGTCATGCAGTACCAAGCGCCTGTTGGGCCTATACACACCGTTCCAGATGAGGAATGGCAAGGTCTATCTCCTGTACTATCAACGCTTCTCAACAATGGCTGCGCCAACCCCTCGGCGGTGTTTTTTTATGATGTTCCACATTTACTTAACCGTTGCCTACCTGTACGTGCTGTGGCGCTTTGTGCTGCCGCTTCCCATCGCAGGTGGCTGGCGCGTGTTGTTGGCCGTGGCGCTGTTCGTCATCTCCAAGTATCACCTTATTCTGATCGCGGTTTACTCGACGATGTTCTCGCCCGAGATGCCGCGCGCCGCCGTCTTGATTGCTGGGTGGCTGTTTTGCGCCTTTGTGCTGGTGTTTGTGCTCACGCTGTTGACCGATCTGGTCAGCGCTGTTGTTGCAGTGTGTCGCAGAATGAAGATCAGCGATGTGTTTAATGCCCGAGTGCGTGGCGCTGTCGCCGCTGCAGCGTTGCTGCTATCAGCCGTGGGTGTTTATCAGGCGGTGCAGTTGCCTGAAGTGCGGCGTGTGGAAGTCACCCTTGAGCATCTGCCGCGCTCACTCGATGGGCTGCGCATCGTGCAATTGACAGATTTGCACATCAGCCGCCTGTTCCAGGCGGAGTGGGTTGAGGGCGTTGTAGCGCGCACCAACGCGCTGAATGCCGATGCGATTTTGATTACCGGTGATCTTATCGATGGCACTGTCGAGGCTCGCAAGAAAGACGTAGCGCCATTGAGCAAACTGAGCGCTCCCTTGGGTGTGCTCGCCATCCCTGGCAACCACGAATATTACTTCGATGTTGATCAGTGGCGCGCAGAGTTCGAGCGTTTGGGCATACGAGTGTTGGTGAACGAGCACGTCGTGCTGCGCAAAGGCGCAGACGCCTGGGTGGTTGCGGGTGTCGCCGATGAGGCCGCGACCCGGTTTGGCCATAAAGGCCCGGACGTAGTTCAAGCGCTTGCCGGCGCACCCGCCGATGCACCGACTATTTTGATGAAGCATCGCCCAGCCGGGGCCGCGGATTCAGCGGCGGCGGGGGTCGGGTTACAGCTGTCCGGGCATACCCACGGCGGCATGATCAGCGGCCTGGATAGGCTGGTGGGTTACGCCAATCAAGGTTTTGTTTCGGGCCTTTATGCGCTCGGCAAAATGACCCTTTACGTGAGCAACGGCACTGGCTTGTGGAACGGCTTTCCCATCCGCCTCGGTGTTCCCGCAGAAATTACCGAGATTGTGCTGCGAGCCGCTCCGGCGCTTAACCAATAGCGCGTGTCAGTTATGCCGCTCAGGCGAATCCTGTCACTGCATGCGGCACGTAAGGCGCCTCAAGGCGTTGGATGTCTTCGTCGCTGAGCACCAGGTCGAGCGCTGCGATGGCATCGTCCAGTTGGCGGGCTTTGGAGGCGCCAACGATGGGCGCTGATACGCCGCGTTTGGCCAACACCCACGCCAGTGCGATTTGCGCCATCGGCACGCCGCGCTCCCCGGCAAGCTGCTCTACAACATCAATCACACGACCGTCTTCAACTTCCGTCGCCTGGTAAAACGACTGCCCGGAGAGGTCGGTTTTGGTGCGTTCGGTCTGTTGCCCATGCGGCCGCGTAAGCCTGCCGCGTGCCATCGGGCTCCAGGGCATCAGCCCTACGCCCTGATCGAGGCACAGCGGGATCATTTCGCGTTCCTCTTCCCGGTACACGAGGTTGACGTAGTTCTGCATCGACACAAATTTGCTCCATCCGTTGGCCACGGCCACCTGTTGAGCTTTGGCGAATTGCCATGCATACATCGATGAAGCCCCGATGTACCTGGCTTTACCTGCCTTCACCACGTCGTGCAGGGCTTCCATGGTTTCTTCGATGGGCGTGTCATAGTCCCAGCGGTGTATCTGGTACAGGTCAACGTAGTCGGTGCCGAGGCGTGTCAGGCTGGCATCGATGCTCGCCATGATGGCTTTGCGCGAGAGGCCTTTATCGTTCGGCTTTGTGGAGCCTTCCCACATGTTGGCCGGAAAGAATACCTTTGTGGCGATCACTGTCTCTTCCCGGCGCGTGAACTCTTTCAGCAGCTTCCCAACGATGGTTTCCGAGGTGCCTGCGGAGTAGCTGTTCGCCGTGTCAAAGAAATTAATGCCGTGCTCTACGGCGTGCTTGATGATGGGCCGGCTCGCGTCCTCGCCCAACGTCCACGGGTGCGTGCCGGCGTCAGGTTCGCCGAAGGTCATGCACCCAAGGCACAGCCTGGAGATGTCCAGGCCGGTACTGCCCAGCTTCACGTATTTCATAACAGCCTCCCTCGGATCGTTGAATCAGCTTAGGTTACAGGTTTGGCTTTTTGGTTTTCACCGTTCGTCCAAACCTTGGCACTCGCAGCGAGCCACCGCCTCTTATCATTAAGCGCGGATTTCCCGAGCGTTGAAACGGTGAACCAGCATGGAAATTAATGAAGATGCTCCAGGCAACCTGTCGCAGCAGGACGTAACGCGCGGCACAGACAATGAAACGGGGCATGACCCTCGGCGTGATCAAAACCCGACTACCGCGCCGCATCATGACGACGGCGCGCCGCTCGAAGAAGATATGTCGGATGTGGACGCTGCCGATTCTGTGGCGAGTGAGCACCCCGACAATTGATCAGCCTCGTGTCAGCGAACCCGGCCACTGCGCCGGGTTTTTTGTCTCTATATTTTGTAGGTTTTCGATCAGCAGGTGCGCTGGCCGCCGAGTCTGACGCCCGTTACGAGCACGTTATTCAATAAACAACCCGTCTGGATCAATAGTTCCAACCGAATTCAGGGTTGCCACATACGGATTCGGCAGCTAACCTGAAAATGTATGAATTGTTACGAATAATTTCGGATGCGGCCTTTTACAGGTTGCGCGACTTCAGGACGAGGAACGAAAAATGTTTTCACACGAAGGTCCCGCACTAGAGCTGTTGTTGTTCATTTTTGGCTTGGCTGGCCTGCTGTTGGTGGTTTGGTTTGTTCACCATCAATACGAACGAAAGAACGGGAAAGGCGTAAAAAAAACAACGAAATCGTAACCCCAATCGCTCGACGTAAACCATTGCGCGAGTGCTGCTGGCGGTCTGCTTTACAGCCTGACCGCCAGCCAAGGCGAGCATCACGCTACGCTGCAGACCCAGCGGTGATTGTGCCGATAGGGCGCACGGGTGAAGTGAACATCCGCCACCAGGTTAAGACCACGCTCCTGTAGCGCTTCGGTCAGTTTTACGAGTGTCTCTGCTTGGATAGTCATGGCTGTTACCTCATCAGATTACTGCGTTCATAATTCTTGACCGGATGGGCAACTGGCTAATTCAAATTTTCTAACGCGTTGATTGATGCGCGGCGTGCGGTAAGCCCGAATCGCAGGCAAAGAAAAGCCCACGATGGGGGCGCGGGCTTAAAGGTGTTCGCTTAGGAGCTGAGTCAAGGCTAGGCGCCCGACTGTGAAAACCCTGTGAAATGTAGACGTGGTGCGGAATTTTTTTTGCAGCACATTGAACATGCCACGGTTTGCCGCGTTACCCGCTAAACCGGAAGCCATCTGATAGTTTCTCCTTCAAATACGCCACCAACGCGCTCACCGATTTGGGCACGTGCGGTGAGTACGGCCGAATCAAGTAAATCTCATCGGCAAACGCGCCCTTGAGCGTCCAGCCTTTAAGCACCTGCACCAGTTTGCCGCTGGCCAGCGCGGCCTGTGCGCTGAAATCCGGGAGCAGGGCGATGCCCAAGTGGTTGAGCGCCGAGTCGCGCAGGGCTTCACTGTTGTTGGTCGAAAAGCTGCCGGAGATAGGCACCGTGACCCGCTCGACCTGTTTGGCCACGCGTTCGAACGTCCAGGCGGGCTGGTCGCTGCCGCGTGGATAGTAGAGGCAGTTGTGCGCGGTGAGGTCATCAGGCTGGCGCGGTTCGCCGTGGCGTTGCAGGTAGTCCTGGGTGGCGACCAACACCGAGGAGGTGTCGCAGAGCTTCCACGCTACGTGGGTTTCCGGCACCTGAAAGCCGTGCCGCACCGCGAGGTCATAACCCTCTGCCGCCAGCGAACTCAGCGCGTCCGACACCTCCAGCTGTATGCGCACCTGCGGGTACTGTTGCAGGAACTGCGACAGGTGCGGCACCAACTGTTGCCGGGCAAACGCCACCGGCGCGGTGAGGCGTACCAACCCGCGAATCTCGCCGGCAGCGTCACGCACCGACGAGAAACTGCGGGCGATGTGCGCGTAGGCGCTGCGCACTTCGCGGGTTAATGACTGCCCTGCATCGGTCAACCGAACGCTGCGCGTGGTGCGGGTTACCAGGCGTGTACCGGTGGCTTTCTCCAAGTCGGAAATACGCTGGCTGACGGCGGATTTACTCACCCCCAGCCGCGCCGCCGCGGCGGTGTAGGTGCCGTGTTCCTCCAGCACCGACAGCCAGTGAATGTGCGTCCAAAGCCCTTCGATCTCAGCCTTTTCCATGATTCTATTGTTCGCCTGTAAGGACAATAAGTTCTGGATTCTGCTCTGGTTTTGAACAAATCGAAAGCCTATCGTGTGGCTCAACGCTAATCACCAGGGACCGATTGCCATGACCACGACCCTTGCGCACTACATCAACGACCAGCGCGTTTCCCGCGATGATCGCTATCAGGACGTCTACAACCCAGCCACCGGCGAAGTGACCGGGCGCGTGGCACTGGCCAGCCGCCAGACGGTTGGTGAGGCCGTCGACGCCGCGCAAGCCGCGTTTGCCGGTTGGGCCGACACGCCGCCGATCCGCCGCGCCCGTGTGCTGTTCGAATACCTGCACCTGTTGCGTGAGCGCAAAGACGACCTGGCGCGCATCATCGTCGCCGAGCACGGCAAGGTGTTCACCGATGCGCAGGGCGAGGTCGACCGCGGTATCGACATCCTTGAATTCGCCTGCGGCATTCCCAACTTGCTCAAGGGCGAGCATTCCGATCAGGTTTCCCGTGGCATGGACAACTGGACGTTGCGCCAGCCCTTGGGCGTGGTCGCCGGCGTAACGCCGTTCAACTTCCCGGTGATGGTGCCAATGTGGATGTACCCGATCGCCATCGCGGCGGGCAACACCTTCATCCTCAAGCCCAGCCCGACTGACCCGAGCGCCTCGCTGTTCATGGCCGAGTTGCTGCGTGAAGCCGGCTTGCCCAAAGGTGTGTTCAACGTGGTGCAAGGCGACAAAGAAGCGGTGGATGCGCTGCTTGAGCACCCACATGTCAAAGCATTGAGCTTTGTGGGTTCCACGCCGATTGCGCAGTACATCTACGAGACCGGTGCGCGCAACGGCAAGCGCGTACAAGGCCTTGGCGGCGCGAAAAACCACATGGTAGTGATGCCCGACGCGGACATAGACCGCACCGTCGATGCCCTGATCGGCGCCGCTTACGGCAGTGCCGGTGAGCGCTGCATGGCGATCTCGGTGGCGGTGCTGGTGGGCGATGTGGCTGACAAAGTCGTCGCCGCCCTGGCCGAGCGTGCCAAGGCGCTGCGCATCACCGACGGGCGCGATTTGAAGGCCGAGATGGGGCCGATTGTGTCGCGCGCGGCACGCGAACGCATCAGCGGCTACATCGAACAAGGCGTGCAAGCGGGCGCGCAGTTGCTGCTCGATGGGCGTGATTACGTGCCTGCCGAAGCGGGGCTGGAAAACGGCTTTTGGCTCGGCGCGACGTTGTTCGATCACGTGACAAAAGACATGAGTATCTACCGCGAAGAAATCTTCGGCCCGGTACTCGCGTGTGTGCGCGTGAATGATTTTGCCGAGGCGGTGAAGCTGGTCAACGACCACGAATTCGGTAACGGCGTCAGTTGCTTTACCCGCGACGGTAACATCGCCCGCGAATTCTCGCGGCGTATTGAAGTGGGCATGGTCGGCATCAACGTGCCGATCCCCGTGCCGATGGCCTGGCATGGTTTCGGCGGCTGGAAAAAGAGCCTGTTTGGCGACATGCACGCCTACGGCAACGAGGGTGTGCGCTTCTACACCAAGCAAAAATCAATCATGCAGCGCTGGTCCGAGAGCATTGAGCAAGGCGCGGAATTTGCGATGCCCGTGTCCAAATAACCATCTATAAGCATCCAAATCCAATGTGGGAGGGGCTTGCTCCCGATGGCAGTGTGTC
>NZ_VUAZ01000113.1 GCF_009296165.1 Pseudomonas kitaguniensis
ACAGAAAGCAAAAAAAGCAGACGACAGGTTTAAACCGCTATTTATGGGTGCCTATCCATTCCAGCGCCGTGCGCCATACGCAAATCCCCAGGAAGTACGCCGACATCAGCGACCACAACCCAAACGTCCAGGGATTGGTATTCGGATAATCCACCACCATCAAAAAGCTGCACAACAGCCAAATCGTGGTGACGGCGATATTCAACGGCATAAACCGCTTCACCCGAAACGGGTGCAAAAACTTCATCGGCGTTACGGTCAACAGCGCCAACCCAATCACCGTCGCCAGGGTCACCCAAGCGTCCGGCTGGATGATGTACACGCACAACGCCACGACGTTCCATGCCGCAGGAAAGCCGACAAAGTAGTTGTCCTTGCTCTTCATGTTTACATTGCAGAAGCAGAACAGCGAAGACACCAGGATCACCGACACCGTAAACAGGTGGGTAAACTCCGGCAGGTCGATGTAGCGGTAGATAAACAGCGCCGGAATAAACACGTAGGTCAGGTAGTCAATCACCAGGTCCAGCACCGACCCATCAAAGCTGGGCAATACCGTGCTGACATTCACCCGTCGCGCCAGGGAACCGTCGACGCCGTCCACCACCAACGCCAGGCCGAGCCAGAGCAAGCAGGCTTTGGGCGAGTTTTCCAGCAGCGCCAGGGTGGCCAGAAAGGCCAGCACTACACCGGTGGCCGTAAAGCCGTGGGCGCCCCAGGCTTTGAGTCTGGCTACATGCAGGGTCGAAATCACGGGCGGTTCTCCAAAAGGTGAAACAGGGCAGCCGACAACGTAACGCCGTCGAGTCTGGCCAGGGAATGCAGGTATCGACCGGAAAGGGGGGAATAAGGTTCACCCTCCCGGTGTATCACTTAGCGTAGCAAGCGTAGGGCGTTTCTACATCAGCCTTGACGGAACACCAGCGCTTTCAAGCCACTTTGCACGTCAATATCCGGAAATTCAGGCGGATTTTCCAGCCTCTCCACAAAGCGCAGGCCCGGCGCTTCGCGGGTTACGCCATCGATCAGGAAGTCTTCGCCAAAGGCCGGGTCATTCATGCAGGCCAATACGCTGCCTTGTGGCGTCAGCAAATCCGGCAAGCGGCGCAGCACGCGCTGGTAGTCCTTGGTCAGCAAAAAGCTGCCTTTCTGAAACGACGGCGGGTCGATGATCACCAGGTCGTAAGGCCCGCTGTGGGTGACTTTGGCCCACGACTTGAACAGATCATGGCCCAGAAACGTGACATTGCTCAGGTCATGACCATTCAGGCGATGGTTGTCGCGGCCACGGCTGAGCGCGCCGCGCGCCATGTCGAGGTTCACCACATGCTCGGCGCCGCCTTCGATGGCGGCGACCGAGAAGCCGCACGTGTAGGCGAACAGATTGAGTACGCGCTGGCCCTTGGCCTGCTCGCGCACCCAGTTGCGGCCGTAGCGCATGTCGAGGAACAGCCCGCTGTTTTGCTTTTTACCCAGGTCGATCAAGTAACGCAGGCCGCCTTCGGTGATGGTCAGCTCATCAATCGCTTCGCCGACCAGCCATTCGGTGGTGCTTTGCGGCAAGTAGCGGTGTTGCAGGGCGACCGTATGCGCGCCGAACTGCGCCCATTCAAACCGGATCAGCAACTGTTTTAGCGCATCCAGTTGTTCGGCTTCAGGCGCCTTGAACACGGCAACCAATACCACGCCTTGCAGCCAATCTACCGTCAACTGTTCAAGGCCCGGCCAGCAGCGGCCACGGCCATGGAACAGGCGCCGGGTTTCGCAGGGCGGGGTCGCCAGGGCAGTCAGCAAGTGAGCGTGAAGGGTCGCGAGTGCATCTGGGGTCATCGGTCAGCGTCGGTCATTGAGCGGGCGGCATTTTAAACACAATTGCTGACGATAAGGGGCAGACCGATACCACATGAGCTCGGGAGGCATCCTACATCAATTTTTTTTTCGTCTTGTTAGCGTGCTCGGAAATTTGAACGTGCGCAGGCTAAGGCTTGTGCATCGCGTCTCTCTTGCACTTTTCAGGTTAAGGATAAGCGTATGTTCGCGTCAGCCAATGCTGCGCACTTCGCGTTGTTAATCCCGTCCGTTAGTAACGATTTCAAGGTGCTGGCCTTTCACGGCACTGAAGCGATCAGCACCTTGTACGCGATTAAGATTGAGCTCGTCAGCGAGGCGCCGGACTTCGATCTTGGGCGCCTGCTCAGCCAACCCGCCTTCTTGCAGTTCGGCCTTAATGGCGAAGGTATTCATGGGCATATTGAAGATGTGTTGGCAGGTGAGGCCGGTAAACGCCTGAGCCGGTATCAACTGACGTTAGTGCCCGCGCTGCACTATCTGCAGTTCAGCCACAACCACCGCATCTTCCAACACCTGACGGTGCCGCAGATTGTCGCCCAGGTGCTCAACGGCCACGGTATCCAGGCCGATGTGTACACCTTCCATGTCCGCAGCGCTGTAGAGCGAGAGTACTGCACGCAATACGCTGAAAGTGACTTCGATTTCATCAGCAGGTTGTGCAGTGAGGAAGGGATTTCGTGGCACCACCAGCACAGCCAACATGGCCATCAGTTGCTGTTCACCGACAATCAGGCGTGCTTCCCCTTGCTGGGGGCAACCCCGTATCAGCAGGGCGCTGGCCTGGTGGCGGATTACCCGGTCGTCAGCCAGTTCTCCACGCGTTTCAGTAGCCGAACCAGCAAGGTCACGCGTCGCGGCTATGATTTAAAGCGCCCAAGCCTGCTGCGGCAAAGCCGAGCGGCCGTCGAGTTTAGCCCTGCACTTGAAGACTACGGTTACCCGGCGCTGATCGAGCATGAAAAACTCGGCAAGCAGCTCGCCCAACAGGCGCTGGAGCGACACCGTGCCGACTACCAGTTGGCCGAGGGCCAGAGCGATCAACCGATCCTGCGCAGTGGCCACTTCTTTGACCTGACCGAACACCCGCGCCAATCGTGCAACGCGTTGTGGCTGTTGCTCAGCGTGACGCACTCAGGCAAGCAGCCTCAATCACTTGAGGAGGCAGCCACCACTGAGGTTAAACCCGAAGACGGTTTCACACAGGGTTACCGCAATATCTTTACTGCGATTCCGTGGGATGCGGTGTACCGGCCACCCTTGGTCACGCGCAAATCGCCGATGGTCAGCCAGACCGCCCGTGTCACCGGACCCGCCGGAGACGACATTTTTTGTGACGATCTGGGGCGTGTAAAAGCCCAATTTTTTTGGGACCGAGCCGAATTGAACAGTGACAAAAGCAGTTGCTGGCTGCGGGTCTCGTCGAGCTGGGCGGGCGACAGCTTCGGTGCAGTGACCATTCCGCGCGTGGGCATGGAAGTGGTGGTGACCTTTTTGGAAGGGGACCCCGACCATCCGCTGATTACCGGTTGCGTGCCGAATAAGATCACGCCGGTGCCGTACCCGTTACCGGCGAACAAGACCAAAAGCGTGCTGCGCAGCCATAGCTCGCCGCGCAGTGGTGGCTACAACGAACTGTCGATTGAAGACCGGGCAGGGCAGGAACTGATCTACCTGCGTGCCCAGCGCGACATGCAGCAGACGATCAAAAATGACAGTCGATTGGACGTGGGCAACGAACGCCACGAAACCATCAAAGGCAACAGCATTGCGCTGCTTGAAGCTGAGGATCAGCGCACGGTAACGGCGGATCGCAAGGTCGAACTCAAGGCCAACGACTACTTGCAGGTCGCCAACAGCAGCCATACCCGCGTCGGGCAGGCCTTCGTCGCCGAAGCAGGCCGGGAAGTGCACCTCAAGGCCGGGGACCATCTGATTCTTGACGCAGGCGCGAGCATTACCTTGAAGGCCGGCGGTCAGCACATTGTGATTGGCCCCGAAGGCATCTTCAGCAGCAGCGAGATTCAACTCGGTGGCGCACCCATCAGCGGCACAGCGGCGGCGCCGTTACTGCCGGGTTTGCTCGGGCTGCAGGCCGCGCCGTCCTTATTTGAACAGCAGCAAAACCCGTCGAATCAAGTCGCTCAGGCCGCCGAGCCGCCAGGGGCGCCGAACCCTGTGTGCAAGCGCTGCCTCTCAGTTGCACACGCCAAGGCCGACGCGGTAGTCCTGCGTTAACACGTACTCAGCAAACAGCATCGATTAAGGAAGGGGCATGTTACCGACCGCTAAGGATTGGTTGAACCATTTGATGGCAGAGGCGCGCAGCGCACAGCTTGCTCACCTGGATGTAGTGATCAATTGCGCAGCGTTGCCTGCGCCACTGTTGCCGACACTGCTTGAACTCACGCCTGCGCCTTCATGCGCGTGGCTATTTGAGCAAACGCCCGAGCATGCATTGGCGCAGTGCGGCCCCGTGCTGTTGCGCATAGGGTTGGCCAGCCAGGAGCAGCGCACTGCATTCGCGGCGTTGCTTGACGCGGTGTATTCCAACTTTTGTGCGCTGATACTGATCAGTCGCTGGCCTTTTGCGGACCTCGCCGCGCACTTGCGCGGCGCTACGCAAGCCAACTTGAGCAAAGGCACCCGCTCGGGGGTGCTGCGTTATTACGACACGCGCCTGTTCAGGCACTTTTTTGACCAGCTTGATCCCTGCCAACGACGGCTTTTTAACGCCCCGGTCATCCAATGGCACTGGATCGACCATGACAATAAAGCGGCAAGCGTTTCAGGGTTCGACAGCCGCCTGGATAACCAGAACAGGTTGACCGGGATGAGCCTGACTGATCAGCAAATTGCGCACTGGCAGGCCGTTAGCGCCGCGCTTCGGTGGTTCGAAGGCTATGAAAAGCCCCCCAATGAACATGGCTTCACTTCACGCGAAGCGATGATTCGCTGCCTGATCACAGCCCATCTGGATATGAGTCGCAAGAAGCTGGACAAGCGCCATCACCAAGATTTTATCGTCAGCGCGCTGAGCGAACATCTCCCTCTGACGTTGACGCGTCAGCGGGACCATTTATGAGCCGCCTACTCCTTGCGCTGTTAATGAGCGGTATGTCGTTGCTGGGATGTGCGCAGCCCCAGCCTGAACGATTAGGCACGCCCATTGAGGGCTATAGCCATACCTCGGCGGCGATTAACCGGTTCTCGGTGAATGGTAATGGCGGGCCGAATTTGGCTCCTTATGGATATGGGGGCGGGCAAATGTGCTGCGCTTCGCTGCCGGTGAAGTGGCATCCCGGTTTGACCGTGGTGGTGGAGTGGGAGAAGGACCCAAATCCGCATGAGTATGTAAATTGGCCTAAGCCGCGTTATTCCGATGCTTGGCGCAATGCGGCTAGAGAGCATGAAACTCGCTACACCCGGCATCGTGCGGTTGTGGCCGTCGCACCCTATGACGAGTTGGGCGCAATAGACGTGCATTTTCTACCGTGCAACCAAGTCGCGGTTTCAGCAGTAGCCGTGCTTCCGGGCCAACCCGGCTACCCATTTAACTTCCCTCAAAAAATGGAGGAGCCCGTTACATGTCCGACGCCATGAGCTCGCGACTCCAAAAACCTGCTTTGGCATTCATCTGCCCTACAGCTGACTTCAAAGTGGGTGAGCTGCCGCCGCAAACACCAGGGGGTGAAGGCCGACCTCTGATGATCCGTTTTAACCTTGTGATGTTAATCAGCGGCCTTTCGCTGCTGGGCTGTGCGCAGCCTCAGCCTGAACGATTAGGCACGCCCATCGAGGGCTATAGCCATACCTCGGCGGCGATTAACCGGTTCTCGGTGAATGGTAACGGCGGGCCAAACGTCGGCCCTTATGGTGGCGGTGGAAAGCAGAACTGCTGCGCGCCGCTTCCGGTGAAGTGGTATCCCGGTTTGACGGTGGTGGTTGAGTGGGAGAAAGACCCAAATCCGCATGAGTATGTGAATTGGCCTAACCCGCGGTACTCCGATGCTTGGCGCAAGGCGGCTAGAGAGCATGAAACTCAATACACCCGCCATCGTGCGGTTGTAGCAGTGGTGCCATATGAAGACTTGGGCTTGGTGAACGTGCATTTCTTACCGTGCAACCAGGTTGCGGTATCGGCGGGCACTACGTATCCCGGCCGCCCAGATTATCCGTTCCAATTCCCTCAAAAAATGATGGAGCCAGCTACATGTCCGAAGCCATGACGCCACAACTCAAAAAGCCTGCTGCGGAATTTCTCAGCCCGACTCCCGATTTCGAAATGGGTGGGCTGTTGCCGCAAACACGAGGGGATGTATTGCGTAATTATCGAACGCAACAGGTGGCCTACGATCCTTTTGAACAACAGTCGATGGACGAACACCGTGCAGCTGGATTGGTGTATCCGGGCCCGCCGTGCATGCAGATTGTGACGATCACGCTTTGCTTCGACGGCACCAACAACCATGAACCGTCAGACAGCCTCGCATTGCCTTCAACTACGACCAATGTGGCTCGCCTGTACCACGCCAGTGTGGGTAGGGATGACAGCGAGGCCGCGGAGCAAGAGGGTTTTTATGCTTACTACATGCCGGGGGTTGGCACCGAGTTCAAAGAAATAGGCGAGTTCAAACCTGATAGCCAAGGGCTCACCATGTCGACAGGGGGCGAGAACCGGATCAACTGGGGATTGACCCGTTTGATCGATGCGCTGAAAAGGGCTTGCGATGAGAAACCACTGAAAGTACCCGAAGCCTATGCCCTTGTGCAAAAAATGGGCACCAGCGTTACCGAAGACGCACTCGGCGCTTCGATATTCAAAAACAGCTATACGCGTCGCCGAGAGGTGTTGGCCCAACCGCTGGCGGAACTTAAAAGCCAAATTGACGCAGCACATACAGCCAAATCGATCCCTAAAATCATGGCAGTGCGTCTGTTTGTTTACGGCTTTTCACGCGGAGCCGCCGAGGCGCGAGCGTTTGCGACCTGGCTTGAAGCCCTGACCAAGGTCGAGGTGGAAGGTGAAACCTGCTACTTGTTTGTCGGGCTGCCGATCAAAATTGTGTTCATGGGGCTATTCGACACGGTGGCCTCGGTCGGCCTTCCGTACTTGGTGCCGTTTGCTGCC
>NZ_VUAZ01000114.1 GCF_009296165.1 Pseudomonas kitaguniensis
AGTAAACCTTGTGGGAGGGGGCTTGTCCCGATGGCGGTGTATCAGTAACCCCTTCAGTGACTGACCACCGCCATCGGGAGCAAGCCCTCTCCCACATTCAGGCAATAAAAAAGCCGATCCAAAAATGGATCGGCTTGATAACAACCCCGAGGGATTATTACTTGCGGCTTGCTTTTTCAAGCATGCGCAGAGCGCGCTCGTTAGCTTCGTCAGCAGTCTGTTGTGCTTTTTGAGCAGCAGCCAGAGCGTCATCAGCTTTGCGGTAGGCTTCGTCTGCACGAGCCTGGGAGCGAGCTGCTGCGTCTTCAGTTGCAGTCAGACGTGCTTCGGTTTCTTTGGAGACGCTGCTGCAACCGGTAGCCAGAACTGCGGCCAGAGCCAGAGCAGAGAATTTCAGAACGTTGTTCATCGTGTTCCCCTTCAAGGACTTTCTATTAAATTAAATGGCTACTTTCTCAGAGTGAGCGGATAGCCGGCGTACATACTACTCATTACTTGTAGTAAGTAAACTGACGTAACGCAAGAAGCAAAAAAAATTCGTGCAGCGAATCTATTTTGGCTAATCTTTGGCAGGTGTGTATAAATTCCGTGCAGAATTTTTCCTTTTCAAGGGAACTGGATCGACGCTGAAAGGTCCGGCCCGCATGACTTGCACCGGGTAACCCGGTAAAGATTTATATATCCACCGCCACACTTGTTTGTGCCTCGTCTTTACCCCGCCCAGCATCTTTTGCGCATGTAGAGGTGACTTTAACAACGGCAGTTCGTCTCAAGCTTCAACTGCCGGCAATGTTCAGGCTATCGATCAGTGATTGATCGGAGCCCTTTCTGTAACCACCCGCCGCAGCGAATGGCGCGTGCACCTTGAGCTATTGCAGGTTTGGTGCCTACTATTCCCTGCGTGCTGGTTGTGAGCGCTACAGGTTTTCTCGTTGTCGACACCGGCACGGGGTGGCGTAGATGTTCCTTCGCCGGAAAAACATCGGTAAGGTAGGGGTCGAAATCCAAGACCCGCGAGGAGTAGTGATGAGCGAGGCGTTGTCCATCCACCATGACCAGGCAGGTCATCAATTCGAGACCAATGTAGACGGTCATCGTGCCTACCTGACCTACATGGACCTCGGGAAACAAACCCTGGATATTTATCGGACCTTCGTGCCCAACGCGCTGCGCGGACGCGGTATTGCTGCCGCATTGACCGAAGAAGCCTTGAAGTTTGCAGAGGCGGCCGGTTACACGGTGATCCCGTCGTGCTCTTACGTAGAACGCTACATGGAGCGCCACCAGCGCCATGCGGCGAAGTTGTAACGCCGGCAACGGTGACACCGCAGCATAAAAAACGCCGGGCTAAGCCCGGCGTTTTTGTGTGCGCGATTCAGCCACAGGTTCAGCTGCGTTTGCGTTTCGGCAACACGTCCTTGAGCTTGGCGTGCATGTTGCGCAGGGTGGTCTCGGTGGCGGACCAGTCGATGCACGCATCGGTGATCGACACGCCGTACTGCAAGTCGGCCAGGTCCGCTGGAATGGCCTGGCAGCCCCAGTTCAAGTGGCTCTCGACCATCAAGCCGATAATCGATTGGTTGCCTTCGAGAATCTGGTTGGCGACGTTTTCCATTACCAGCGGCTGCAAGGCCGGGTCTTTGTTGGAGTTGGCGTGGCTGCAGTCGACCATGATGTTCGGTTTGATGTTGGCCTTGTTCAGCGCCTGCTCGCACAGCGCAACGCTGACCGAATCATAGTTGGGCTTCCCGTTGCCGCCGCGCAATACCACGTGACCGTAGGCGTTGCCTTTGGTCGTGACGATGGACACGCCGCCTTCCTGGTTGATGCCGAGAAAACGGTGCGGGCTGGAAACCGATTGCAGTGCGTTGATCGCAACGGTCAGGCCGCCGTCGGTGCCGTTCTTGAAGCCCACAGCCGAAGACAAGCCGGAAGCCATTTCACGGTGAGTCTGCGATTCAGTGGTGCGCGCGCCGATCGCCGACCAACTGATCAGGTCCTGCAAGTACTGCGGGGAGATCGGGTCGAGGGCTTCGGTGGCGGTGGGCAGGCCCATCTCAGCCAGGTCCAGCAGCAACTGACGACCGATGTGCAAGCCGTCCTGGATTTTGAACGAGTCGTCCAGGTACGGGTCGTTGATCAAGCCTTTCCAGCCGACGGTGGTGCGCGGTTTTTCGAAGTAAACACGCATCACCAGGTACAAGGTGTCGGACACTTCAGCCGCCAGCACTTTGAGGCGCTCGGCGTATTCGTGGGCCGCCTTGAGGTCATGGATCGAGCACGGCCCGATCACGACGAAGAGGCGGTGGTCGCGGCCGTCGAGAATGTCACGGATGACTTCGCGGCCCTTGGTGACGGTCTGCAGGGCAGCGTCGCTCAAAGGGATTTCGCGCTTGAGCTGATCGGGTGTGATCAGGGTCTCGTTGGATGCGACGTTTAGGTCATTGATCGGTAAATCAGCCATCGTGTTACTCGTCAGGGTCACGGGTGCCGGCCGCCAGCCATCCCCGTGCGGCGGAGCACAGCATGATTTGAATGCAGGGGAGCGGAACCTTAGCGCGTAACACTGGCCCGCGACAATGGGCAAAGCCGGCTTTAATCCAGCGCCGGCGCCACAAAAGCCTCGCGGGAGAACTCGCCGGCATGGCGCGCGACCCACTCGCGGGCAAGGGTTTCGAGTTGCAAGGCGGTTGGCGCGGCGTCTTCGTGCAGGCGGCAGTAGCGTTCGATCTGGCACACTTGCTCACCCATTCGCGCACCGAACAAGGCGTGCTCGTCGGTAAACGAAATGCCGATGCGGTAGCCATTTTCGACTGTGCGGCACCACGCTACATAGCCCGGGTAGCGGGCGCTGGCACCCAGCGACGGGATACTCAAATCGACCGCTGTACACTGGCGCCAGGCGCGCGGGCAATTGCAGGCGACGCCGCCCAGGCCGATAGTGTGCAGGCGCTGACGGGAAATGGCAGGTGAAGGGCGTTGTATCAACAGAACGGCAACATCATCAGGGTGAGGTAAAAAGCGACCCATGTACACGGACTCCGAGCACCGTCCAATAGACGGCGGCAGCAGCAGCAGGGTGAAGGAGCAGGCATTGACCGACCTGGATATTGACCAGCAATTGCTGGGATTGCCAGGTATTTCGCTGGTAGTGTTTACCAGCGCTGGTTGTTCCAGTTGCCGCTGGGCACGCCAGCAACTGCCCGGCTGGCAGTTGCCGGTGGACCGCGTGTGTTGGGTCGATGCCGGGGACAATGGCGGCGCGGTCGAGCGCTACCAGATCTTTCATTTGCCGGCGTTGTTTGTGGTGTGCGAGGGTCAATTCTTCGGGCAACTGCACACACGCCTTGGCGCCGCTGACCTTTCAGACGCGATTAATCACGCGCTTACCCGCACTCCAGAGGATTTGCCATGACCGCACAATCGCCACGTATTGGTATCGTCGGCACCGGTGCATCGGTGGTTTCTACGGCCTGATGCTGGCGCGCGCGGGTTCGATGTGCACTTCCTGCTGCGCAGCGAATATGCAGCGGTCAGTGAACACGGGCTGCACCTCAACAGCTACGTGCATGGCAGCGTGCATCTGCACCCCGTGCAGGCCTATGCGCGCGCCGCCGACATGCCGGCGTGCGACTGGTTGCTGGTGGGCACCAAGTCCACCGGTAACGTGGAGTTGGCGCCGACGCTGGCTCAGGTCGCGGCGCCGGATGCCAAAGTGATCTTGCTGCAAAACGGCCTCGACGTAGAAGACAGCCTGCGCGAACACCTGCCGCCCTCGCTGCATCTGCTGGGCGGCTTGTGCTACATCGGCGTGCACCGCTCGGCGCCAGGCGTGGTTGAGCATCAAGCGTTGGGTCGGGTTAATTTGGGCTATCACAGCGGCACTGCGGCCTACGACGAAACCCGCCGGCAAGCGATTGTCGAAGAGGGCGCCGCGTTGTTTCACAAGGCCGGCATCGAGTCCCAGGCCATGGCCAATGTGCATCAGGCGCGCTGGCACAAGCTGGTGTGGAACGTGCCCTACAACGGCCTCTCCGTGCTGCTGGGTACGGGCACTACGGCAATGATGGCGGACGAATCCAGCCGCGCGCTGATCCAGGCGCTGATGGCTGAAGTGGTCGAGGGCGCCAATGCCTGCGGCCATGCCATTGCAGCCAGTTACGCCGAGCAGATGTTTGCCATGACCGAAACCATGGCCGACTACCTGCCCAGCATGTACCACGACCACGTGCACAAACGCCCGCTGGAGCTGGCAGCGATTTACGCCCGGCCCTTGGCGGTGGCTAAAGCGGCGGGCTGCGAAATGCCACGCGTACAGGCGCTTTACCAGGCCTTGAGTTTTATTGATCGGCACAATTGATCGGCGCAACCGCTGATCAGGGGGAACACCATGGCGAAGGGATTGGACGACAAACTGGTGCTGGCGATTTCGTCGCGGGCACTCTTCGACCTCGGTGACAGCCACAAGGTCTACCTCACCGAAGGTGTCGAGGCGTACCGCAAATACCAGATCGAACACGAAGAAGAGACCCTCGAACCCGGCGATGCTTTCCCGTTGGTGAAGAAGCTTCTAAGCCTGAATGCCAGCCTGGGCCGTGCTCGCGTCGAGGTGGTGCTGGTGTCGCGCAACAGTGCCGACACCGGCTTGCGGGTATTTAATTCGATCCAGCATTACGGCCTGGATATTTCGCGTGCCGCGTTCGTCGGCGGGCGCAGCCCTTATCCTTACCTGGCCGCCTTTGGCTGCCATTTGTTTCTGTCGACACACGCCGAAGATGTGCGCAGTGCCCTGGATGCAGGCTTTGCCGCCGCGACGATTTTGTCGGGTGGTGCGCGTCGCGCGTCGAGTGAAGAGCTACGCATTGCGTTCGACGGTGACGCCGTGCTGTTTTCCGATGAGTCGGAGCGTGTGTACCAGGCCGGTGGTTTGGCGGCGTTCCAGGCCAGCGAGCGCGAGTCGGCACGCCAACCGTTGCACGGCGGCCCGTTCAAGGGTTTCCTGGCGGCGCTCAACCTGTTGCAGCGTGAGTTCGCTGACGACGCCTGCCCGATCCGTACCGCGCTGGTCACGGCACGCTCGGCGCCGTCGCATGAGCGGGTGATTCGAACGTTGCGTGAGTGGGACATCCGCCTGGATGAGTCGCTGTTCCTTGGCGGCTTGGAAAAGTCGGCGTTCCTCGAAGCGTTTGCCGCCGATGTGTTTTTTGATGACCAGGCCGGCCATTGTGAGAAAGCCCGCGAGGTGGTGGCCACGGGGCATGTGCCCCACGGCATCAGCAATGAATTGAAAACCCACAGCGAAAGCTAAGTCAGCCGAACTCTTCGAGGCGCTGCTAAGCTGAGTCAATCTCCGCCATCCTGGCAGCCCAGGAGGTTCTATGATTCGTTCGATGCTGTACGCCACCGACCTCGGTGTGTATGCGCCGTATGTCATGCAACATGCGCTGGCACTGGCCCGAACGTTCAAGGCGCAGCTGTATGTGATACACGTGGTTGAGCCCATCGGGCTGTTCGCCGAATCGGTATTGCAAAGCTACCTGGATGAGGAGGCCCTGAGCGAGTGGCAAAGCCAGGGGCTGACCACGCTGATGGCATCGATCGAACAACGCGTGCTGGACAGTTTTCGCGAGGAGTTGGGGGAGGGCGAGCAAGACTTGCAGTTGATTCATTCGGTGCGCGTGATCCAGGGCAAACCGTGCGAGGTGATTCTCGAACAACTGCGTAAACTTTCCGTCGACCTGTTGATTGTAGGAAGTCACAGCCATGCAGCCGCAGCGGCCATACCGCTCGGACGCACCGCTGCGCGGGTGTTGCAGTTGTCCAGTGTGCCGGTTTATCTGGTGCCGTCGTTACGCGGCCTGCGCGGTGATAACGTGTGATGCTCAAGAAAGGATAAAAAGTTCTAGATTTATCCGTCTAACCTTTAATATAGTTATATACCGTCGCTGATACCCGTGGCGTCTACCCGCTGTGAGGGACACCTATGAAGCTTCAACAACTGCGCTACATCTGGGAAGTGGCGCACCACGACCTCAACGTTTCCGCTACCGCTCAAAGCCTCTACACCTCGCAACCCGGTATCAGCAAGCAGATCCGCCTGCTCGAAGACGAGCTGGGCGTTGAAGTATTCGCCCGCAGCGGCAAGCACCTGACCCGCGTCACCCCGGCCGGCGAGCGCATCATCACCACCGCTGGCGAGATTTTACGCAAAGTCGAAAGCATCAAGCAGATCGCCCAGGAATTCTCCAACGAGAAGAAGGGCACGCTGTCGATCGCTACCACTCACACCCAGGCCCGTTACGCACTGCCGCCGGTGATCCGCGACTTCATCAAGCAATACCCTGACGTTGCCTTGCACATGCACCAGGGATCGCCGATGCAAATCGCCGAGATGGCCGCGGATGGCACCGTGGATTTTGCCATCGCCACTGAAGCCCTTGAGCTGTTCGGCGACCTGGTGATGATGCCGTGCTATCGCTGGAACCGCTGCGTGGTCGTACCGCAAGGGCACCCGCTGGCCAAGCTGTCGAAGTTGACCCTGGAAGCGCTGGCTGAATACCCGATCGTGACCTACGTGTTTGGTTTTACCGGCCGCTCCAAGCTCGACGAAGCATTCAGCCATCGCGGCCTCACGCCCAAAGTGGTGTTCACCGCCGCCGACGCCGACGTGATCAAAACGTATGTTCGCCTGGGCCTGGGTGTGGGCATTGTCGCCAAGATGGCGGTCGATACCGTGCTCGACAAGGACCTCGTGGTGCTCGACGCCAGCGAGTTGTTCGAGTCCAGCGTGACCAAGATCGGCTTCCGTCGTGGCACGTTCCTGCGCGGCTTCATGTGCGATTTCATCGAGAAATTCGCGCCGCACCTGACCCGCGAAGTCATGGCCAAGGCGATTCAATGCCACAACAAGCAGGAACTCGAAGAGCTGTTTGCCGGCGTGGAACTGCCGGTTCACTAAGCTGACGCCTGCAGCGGTCTATTTAGCCTCGGTAACCGTAAAGTGTTGCCGAGCGCCCGCCACCACAATCTGCACCTCATCACCTTCGAACTTGCCCAGCAAACTTTTGCCCAACGGCGAGCGCGGGGTGATGACGGTTACCGGTTGGCCAACCACATCGACTTTCAAACCCGCCGCATCGGGTGCCAGAAACAGCCACTGCTGGCGACCGTTCTCATCCTCCAGGCCAAGTAGCGCGCCGACCTGTATGCCGCGCTGATCATCGTAGGCCTGCAGTTGCATCGTGTGGCACAGCGTCAATGCCTGTTTGATTTCCTCGACGCGCCTGGCTTGCCCGGCGGCCAGGTAGGACGCCTCCAGCCCCAGCGTGTCGTATTTGTTTTCGGCGATGTTTTCTTCGTGGGTTGCGGTTTCGTAGGCGGTTTGCGCGGCACGTTGAGCGACGTCGAGATCGACGCCGAGCTTTTCCAGAACCAACTGGTGGACGGCGTGTTTATTCATGGCTGTGCTGGGTCATTCGCAAAATTGCAGGACATTCGCCTTGCTCTTTTCAGTGGGCGCGTTCTGGTCCTGCTGCAGCCAGAACTGGCATTTTGGGTTGGCCAGGTTTCGCGCATTATTGTTGCGCGCCTGCTCCAGGCGTTGTTGCTGTTCCTGTTGGCGCAGGTTTTGTTCGTACTGCTCAAACATACGGTTGGGCGCCTCTGGTGGCACGACGCAGCCGGCTTGCCTAACTGTTGAACCGCTTGGGCGACCGGCGCCAGGCTTTGCGGGAACAGGTAGCGCGAGGCCAGCCATGTGGTCAATGCAATCGCAATAAATCCCAACCACACGCCCATGGCGATGGCGACACTGAGCTTGAGCAGCGACAACGGACGATCAGACATGGCGGCCTCCTGGCAGGCATTTGCGGCGTGCTGGCGATTGTCGCACAGCCACGCTACAGAATAATCGTGATCAAGCCTTCTGCATCAGCGCATTTATGCGGACAATCGAACCTTTGAGCGTTGGAGCCCGGAATGAAAGCCCGCTGGGATATTTTTTGCAGCGTCGTCGACAATTACGGCGACATCGGCGTGACCTGGCGCCTGGCCCGGCAATTGGTGGTGGAGCACGCCTGCGAAGTGCGCCTGTGGGTCGATGACCTGCGCGCGTTCGAGCGCATGTGCCCGCAGATTGACGTGCAGCGCGACCAGCAATGGCAAGAGGGCGTCGACGTGCACCACTGGCCGGCGCAGTGGCGCGATACGCCGTCTGCCGATGTAGTGATCGCCGCCTTCGCGTGCCAATTGCCGCCCGATTATATGGAAGCCATGGCGGCACGCGCGCACGCGCCGTTGTGGATGAACCTGGATTACCTCAGCGCTGAAGAATGGGTGGTGGGCTGTCATCGCCTGCCCTCGGTGAAGTTCAAGGGCGTGCAGAAGTACTTCTTCTTTCCTGGTTTTCGTGCAGGCACCGGCGGCTTGTTGCGTGAGGCCGGGTTGTTGGAACAGCGTCTGGCGTTTCAGCAGGACGCCGTTGCGCAGCAACACTTCCTGCAAGCCTTGGGCGTGTTTCCTGCAGGCGGTGCGCGCTTGATGTCGTTGTTCGCGTATGAAAACGCCGGGCTCGCGCGTTGGCTGGACGTACTTGCGACAGATGGGCGTGCCACTCATCTGTTGGTGCCGGAGGGTCGCATCCTTGGCGACGTGCAGCGCTGGCTCGGTGTGCAAGGGCTGGCGGCGGGGGATGTGCATCAACGCCAAGCCCTGACGGTGCAAGTGCTGCCGTTCGTACGCCAGGAGCAATACGACCGCCTGCTATGGTGCTGCGACTTCAATGCGGTGCGTGGCGAAGACTCGTTCGTGCGCGCGCAGTGGGCGGGACGGCCGTTGCTGTGGCACATCTACCGTCAGGACGAAGACATCCATCTGGACAAGCTCGACGCCTTCCTGGCGCTGTACACCGCGGCCTTGTCACCCGCCGCCAAAGCCTGCGTTGTCGCACTGTGGCAAGCCTGGAACGCTGATGGCGATATGGCACAACCGTGGAAAATGCTGCTGGAGCACTGGCCAGAGGTCAGCCGGCACGCGCAAACGTGGTGTCTGGAACAGGGCTTGCAGGCCGATCTTGCGACGGCGCTGGTACAGTTTTATGAAAGTTGGATATGATACGCCACCTTGATTTTTGTAAACCCCATCCAAATTTCGGATATACGCAATGAAAACTGGTAAAGAACTGAAACCCGGTACAGTGATCCGTCTCGAAAACGACCCTTGGCTGGTTCAGAAAGCTGAGTTCACCAAGTCTGGTCGTAACAGCGCAATCATGAAGACCAAGCTGAAGAACCTGCTGACCGGTTACAAGACCGAGATCGTCTACAGCGCCGATGACAAATTGGACGACGTAATCCTCGACCGCAAAGAAGCGACCCTGTCCTTCATCAGCGGCGACACTTACACGTTCATGGACACTTCCGACTACACCATGTACGAGCTGAACGCTGAAGATATCGAAGCCGTTCTGCCGTTCATCGAAGAAGGCATGGAAGACGTCTGCGAAGCTATTTTCTTCGAAGAGCGCCTGGTGTCCGTAGAGCTGCCGACCACTATCGTGCGTCAGGTTGACTACACCGAAGGTTCCGCTCGCGGCGACACTTCGGGCAAGGTGATGAAGCCTGCCAAACTGAAAAACGGTACCGAGCTGCAAGTAGCGGACTTCATCGAAATCGGCGACATGATCGAGATCGACACCCGCGAAGGTGGTTCGTACAAAGGTCGCGCCAAGAAGTAATTCTGGCCCCGCCGATACGAAAAAAACCCGACCTGGCGTCGGGTTTTTTTATGCGCGTCGTTTAATCAGACGGTGACGTGCAGGCGCACATCAACGTTGCCACGGGTGGCGTTGGAGTACGGGCAGACTTGGTGCGCGGCGTCGACCAGGCTTTGCGCATCGTCTTGGGCCAGGCCCGGCAGGCTTACGTGCAGGTCGATGTCGAGGCCGAAACCACCGGGGATTTGACCGATGCCGACGTGGGCGGTGATCGAGGCGTCATCCGGAATTTTGCGTTGGGTCTGGCCGGCAACGAACTTCAAGGCGCCGATAAAGCAGGCCGAGTAGCCAGCGGCGAACAGTTGCTCAGGGTTGGTGGCTTGGCCGCCCGCGCCGCCCAATTCTTTAGGGGTGGCGAGTTTGACGTCGAGGATGTTGTCGTTGGAAACAGCACGACCATCACGGCCGCCGGTGGCGGTGGCTACTGCGGTATAGAGCGTTTGCATGGTGTCGTCCTTTGAGTGTGTAGTGCTAAATGTTTGTGCGCTAAGTAGTTGGTGAGGCGAATGTATCGCGCTAATTTTTAGTGCGCAAGATAAATTTTAGAAAATGTGGGAGCGGCTTGTGTCGCGATGCAGGCACCTCGGTACGTCAGGAATACCCGGTTGATGCCATCGCGAGCAAGCCCGCTCCCACACAAGCACTTTTGATGTGTGGGGGCTGCGGCTTTTTAGTTGGCCTGCAAGTTGGCGCGCAATGCAATCAAATCAGCCTGCAATTTGCGCAACTGCTCAAGCGCCATGCCACTGGCGCCGAGGATGCACTGTGGAACGTCCTTCGCTTTTTCCTGCAAGGCACGCCCAGCCTTGGTCAGCTCCACCACCACCACGCGCTCGTCTTCGCGGCTGCGGGTGCGGCTAAGCAGGCCTTCGGCCTCCAGGCGCTTGAGCAGCGGCGTGAGGGAGCCTGGATCGGTCAGCAAGCGGCTGCTGATTTCGCCGACGGTCAAACCATCCTCTTCCCACAGCACCATCATGGCCAGGTACTGCGGGTAGGTCAGGCCGAGGGCTTGCAACAGCGGCTTGTAGACCTTGGTCATCAGCAACGAGGTGGAGTGCAGGGCGAAACAGAGCTGGTTGTCGAGCATCAGTGATTCGCAAGCGTTGGGATTTTTGCTCATGGCGGTGCCTCGAAAAAGCGTGTCTGGGCTGGAATCTAGCGGTCAAACCTTTAACGCGCCAGATAATTCTGGCCGTACGGTCAGACCAAGCCGCTTTGCAGTGCCAGATCCCAGGGCGGAACCGGGCTGAAACGTGATTTCAGGTATTCCAGCAGCAAGCGGCTGCGCGCGTTAGCCTGTTGTTCCAGGCGCAACGCATAGATGCCGGTGGTTTCCGGCGTGGGCAGGCCACTTTGGCAAAACAGTGGCAACAGTTCGCCGCGCACCAGGTATTCGCTGGCCAGCCACGTGGGCAGGTGCGCGATGCCCAGCCCGGCCAAGGCGCCGGACAGCAAGGCCTCGGCGTTATTGGCGCTCATGCGGATGCGCTGCGGGCGATAGGTGGCGCGGCGCCCATCGAGCTCGAAGCGCCAGGCGAACATGGGCGCCAAGCCGTCCCAGTCGAGGCCGTCATGCTCACTCAGCTCGCGTGGATGGCTTGGCGTGCCCCGGCTTTTCAAGTAGGCCGGGCTGGCGCAGGCGATACGCACGATACTCGCCAAGGGCGTAGCGATCAGCCGAGTGTCGACCCTATGCCCGGCACGCAACACCAGGTCGACCTTGCCCAAGTGGGCGCCCTGCATATCGACAAAGCTGTCGATCAAATGCAGGTGCACATCAAGGCCTGGGTACACGTTCAGAAAATCGGCGATCACCGGTGCCAGGTGCCGTCGACCAAACGCCGCCGGTGCGTCTACACGAATCAAACCTTCCGGCGCATGGCTCAACGAAACGGCCTCCGCGCGCGCCAATTGCAGCTCGCTGACGATCCGTCGCGCGCGCTCGGCAAACGCCAGGCCTGCCGGTGTGGGCACCACCGCGTGGGTGCTGCGCTGAAACAAGCGGCTGCCCACCGAGCTTTCCAGGCTGTCGATACGCCGGGCTACCGCTGAGGGCGTCAGCGGATGGCGGCGGGCGGCGGCGGAAAAACTGCCGGTCTCCAATACATCCAGGAACAGGCTCAGTTGATCGGTCAGGGTATTCGGGTTCATGGGCGGCGCTTATGCAAGATCGGCACAGCCATTGTGCGTTGCTGTGCGTTTCCGCGCCAGAGCCGACTGCGTAGCATGCATGGCCTGGGCTTTTGGAGTAATCAGCGGTGTTGGATTTAGCGATGTACCTGGTATTAGGCGCCGCCTTGGGCACGGTCGGCGGCCTGTTTGGCATTGGTGGCGGGCTGATTGCGATCCCGGTGCTCGGGGTGTTGTTTGGCCTCGATCAGCAGCTTGCGCAGGGCACGGCGCTGGTGATGGTGGTGCCCAACGTGATGCTGGCTTTGTGGCGTTACCATCAACGCAACCGCATCGAATTACGCCACGCGCTGCCGCTGGGCATCATGGGCTTCAGCTTTGCCTGGCTCGGTTCGATCTGGGCGGTGGGCCTGGACGCAGGCGCCATGCGTTTAGGCTTTATTGCCTTTTTGCTGGTGCTTTCGGCCTACAACCTGTTGCGCATGTTCACCCGCAACGCGCCGCCGACTGCGCAGATGCGGTACTCCTGGCCGTGGCTCGGGGTGCTCGGCGCGGTTTCCGGCTCGATGGGCGGGTTGTTTGGGGTCGGCGGCGCAGTGGTGGCCACGCCGGTGTTGACCAGCCTGTTCGGCACCACCCAGGTGGTCGCGCAAGGCTTGTCGCTGGCCTTGGCGTTGCCCAGCACCAGCGTAACGCTGGTGACTTACGCCTGGCACCACGAGGTGGACTGGATGATCGGCGCGCCGTTGGCCGTCGGCGGCATGCTCAGCATCAGTTGGGGCGTGAAAGTCGCCCATGCGCTGCCTGAACGCCTGTTACGCGGCCTGTTCTGCGGCTTTCTGGCCGTGTGCGCGGTGATGCTGACCTTTAAAGTCTGAAGCCTTCAACGATGTAGTCCGCCAGGCATTCAGTGATCGGCGAGGTCATGCCCGGGTTGCGCAGCAAGTGCAGGTTCATTGAGGGCAGCGGCGGAAAACCTTCGTCGCTGCCGAGCACCCGCAAGTCGTCGGTCAGCAGGCTTTCCATGCACACCATCACCGCGAGGCCCGCGTTAACCACCGCCTGAATCGCCGCCACGTTGGAGCTGTGATACGCCATGCGATAGTCGCGCCCGGCGGCATCCAGCGCGGCGCGCGTCCACTGGGTATACAGGCAGTCGGTGCCGGAAATCGCCAGTGGCAGCGCTTCGTGTTCGTCCGCGCAGAAACCCGTCGACGCCGCCCACACCATGCGCTCGGTGCGCAACAACTCGCCGATTTCATTGCCGGGCTCGCGGCTGACGACGGTCAGCGCCAAGTCGCGGCGCTGGATCAGCACGGTTGACGACTCGCAGTGCATCTCGATCTGAATCAGCGGGTACGCCTTGGAGAACGGCTTGAGAATGCCCGGCAGGAAGCGCATCACGTAGTCGTCCGGCGTGCCGATGCGCACCAGCCCCACCATGTGCGGCTCGCGCAGGGTGTTAAAGACCTCGCTGTGCAGCTTCAGGATGCGCCGCGCATAACCCAGCAGCACCTGGCCTTCGGGCGTCAGGCGCACTTGGCGGCCGTCGCGCTCGAACAGCTTGCGCTGCAACACGTCTTCTTCCAGGCGCTTCATTTGCATGCTCACCGCCGATTGCGTGCGGTTGACCGCCTCGCCGGCACGCGTAAAGCCGCCTTGATCGGCGATCGCGACGAAGGTGCGCAGCACGTCGGTGTCGATGCTTGGGTAGTCGGGCAATTGATCAATTCCTGAGATGTGTTGCATAAGAAACATTCGTTGGATTGATCTTAGTGCCAGGCACACACTTTCGTCATCCCCACTGGAGGGCGAAAAGATGAAAGGTCAAAAAGGGTTTGTATTGATGACGAAGCGCCCGGTTTTTGGGCTGCTTCGGGTGATTGCCCGCTGGCGGGCGCTGCTGCACGAGCGCCAGCAGTTGGCGAGCTTGAGCGATGGCGCGCTCAAGGACATTGGGCTTAAACGCGCCGACGTGGAACAGGCGCGGCAGGTGCATTTTTGGCAAGACCCGCTGCGCAAGTGACGCTGGATGCTTGTCGGGTGGTCGGCGCGCCCTGAAGGATAAAACCATGCCCGCCGACCTGTCCTTTTCAATCAAGCAAGCGCGCCGCATGGCGCTGGCGGCCCAAGGCTTTTCCGGGCGCCAGGGGCCTGCCTTGATCAAGCTGCCGCGCTGCCTGTTGAGGCAAGCTGGCTCGCCACAGCGCTCAATCCAGCGTTTTAGCGCTTCACCTGCTTTAGCGTCTCGGCAATCAAAAACGCCAGTTCCAGCGACTGGTCGGCATTCATCCGTGGGTCGCAATGCGTGTGATAACGGTCCGACAAGCCATCTTCGGTGATCGGCCGCGCGCCGCCGATGCACTCGGTGACGTTCTGCCCGGTCATCTCGATATGAATCCCGCCGGCATAGCTGCCTTCAGCCTGATGGACCTGGAAGAACTCCTTTACTTCGCCGAGGATCTGCGCAAAGTCGCGGGTCTTGTAGCCGCTGCTGGCCTTGATGGTGTTGCCATGCATCGGGTCACTGCTCCACAGCACTTGCTTGCCTTCGCGCTGCACGGCGCGAATCAGCTTGGGCAGGTGTTCGCCGACCTTGCCGGCGCCCATGCGCGCGATCAGGTTGAGGCGGCCGGGGTCATTGTGCGGGTTAAGAATATCGATCAGGCGGATCAAATCGTCGGGGTTCATGCTCGGGCCGACTTTTACGCCAATCGGGTTGTTCACCCCGCGCAGGAACTCGACGTGGGCGCCATCCAACTGACGAGTGCGGTCGCCGATCCAGAGCATATGCGCCGAGCAATCGTAGTAATCGTTGGTCAGGCTGTCGCGGCGTACGAAGGCTTGTTCGTAGTTGAGCAGCAGCGCTTCGTGGGCGGTGAAGAAGCTGGTTTCGCGCAGTTGCGGTGAGCTGTCCATGCCGCAGGCGCGCATGAAGGCAAGGGTTTCGTCGATGCGGTCGGCCAGTTGGCTGTACTTCTCGGCCAGTGCGGAGTTGGCGATAAAGTCCAGGTTCCACTGATGCACTTGGTGCAGGTCGGCGAAACCGCCCTGAGCAAATGCGCGCAGCAAATTGAGGGTGGCAGTGGACTGGTGATACGACTGCAACAGGCGGTCCGGGTCCGGCACGCGGTTTTTTTCGTCGAAGCCGATGCCGTTGACGATGTCGCCACGGTAGGCGGGCAGGGTGATGCCGTCGATGGTTTCATCGTTGGAGGAACGCGGCTTGGCGAACTGACCGGCCATGCGCCCGACTTTCACCACCGGGCAGCCGGCGGCAAAGGTCATCACGATCGCCATCTGCAGCAGCACCTTGAAGGTGTCGCGAATTTTTGCAGCCGAGAACTCGGCGAAGCTTTCGGCGCAGTCGCCGCCCTGCAGCAGGAACGCGCGGCCGTGGGTCACTTCGGCAAACTGACGACGCAACTCGCGGGCTTCCCCGGCAAACACCAGGGGCGGGTAGCTGGCCAGGGTTTGCTCCACGTGCAGCAAGTGCGCCGCGTCCGGGTACTGGGGTTGTTGCTGAATAGGCAGGGCGCGCCAGCTGTCGGGGCTCCAGGGTTGGCTCATCATGAACTCGATTGGTTGATTGTCGATCGGGCGCCAATGTTATCAGCAATTAGTGCGTGACCTGTTGCCGCCGGTTGGCTGACAATCGCGCCTTTGCCGTGCGGTAAACCCTTTAGGAGTAGTGATGAGCGAGGAGCGTGTCGAGCGCCTGCTGGCCGAAGTGCATGATGATTTCGGCATGATCCGTGTGCTCGAAGTGGCCGATTACCGGTTTCTCGAATTTGGCGACGCCATCGAGCAAAGCTGCGTATTTACCGCCGACCCGAGCTGGCTGGAGTACGACTACACCCGCGCGATGTTGATTGGTGCGTTGTGCCACGAGCTGCCGGAGAGCGCGCTGTTCCTCGGCTTGGGCGCCGGTACGCTGACGCAGGCGTGCCTCAAGTTTTTGCCGCTGGAAGACGTCGAAGCCATTGAGCTGCGCCCGGATGTGCCGCGCCTGGCCATCGAGTACCTCGGGCTGGACGACGACCCGCGCCTGTACATTCGAATTGGTGACGCGCTGCAGTTGCTCGACAGCGCAGAATCGGCCGACTTGATTTTCGTCGACCTGTACACCGATGTCGGTCCCGGCGTTGGGCACCTCGCCTGGACCTTCCTGGAAAACTGCCAGAAGAAACTCAACCCCGGCGGCTGGCTGGTGATCAACCAGTGGGCGACCGACGATGGTAAACCGCTGGGTGCGGCGTTGCTGCGAGGGTTGTATCACCGGCATTACTGGGAACTGCCGGTGAAGGAGGGCAATGTGATTCTGCTGGTGCCTTCGGATCTGGATCAGGCGTTGGACCTTGCGGCACTCACCGCGCGCGCTGAAGCCTTGGCCCCGCGCCTGGGGTACTCGATGCAAGCGCTGATCAAGGCGATTCGGCCGGCCACTTAGGCTAGGCGCCTGTGCCGACGCCATCGCGAGCAAGCCCGCTCCCACAGGGGAATGTATTTCAACTCAGGGGCGCCAGCCAGTACTCACAGGGAGATGCATTTCAACCTGTGGTATCAAACCGGCACTCACAGGGGAATGTATTTCAACTCAGGGAGCCAGCCAGTGTTCACAGGGAGTTGCATTTCAACCTGTGGTACCAAACCGGCACTCACAGGGGAATGCATTTCAACTGTGGGGGCCAGCCAGTGCTCACAGGGAGATGCATTTCAACCTGTGGTACCAAACCGGCACTCACAGGGGAATGCATTTCAACCCAGGGAGCCAGCCAGTGCTTACAGGGAGATGCATTTCAACCTGTGGTACCAAACCGGCACTCACAGGGGAATGTATTTCAACTCAGGGAGCCAGCCAGTGTTCACAGGGAGATGCATTTCAACCTGTGGTATCAAACCGGCACTCACAGGGGAATGTATTTCAACTGTGGGAGCGGGCTTGCTCGCGATGAGGTCATCACAGGCGGCGGCCAATTCAGGCTGTTCAGATACCCTTGAACACACTTGTCATTGCCAGCATGCATTGCTTGGCATCTTCGCTGTTGAGCAACTTCTCGACCAGCGCTTGCAAACCCGCTGCCGCAACGGCATCGCCTTGCAGGCGCGCCTGACCGGTCGACATCTACCTCGCCTGCATGCCGAGCAGCCCCGGCAGGCACTACGGCCAGCGAATACACCCCACGGATCGCAGCCGTCCAAGGGCGGTGGCCAGCCTGCGGCCATCACGGCGCCTACGTTGGCCAAGTCCAGCCCTGCGGTAAAATGCTCGCCGTGGGCAAACACCACGACGACACGTGCTTCGTCGTTTCGATCAAATTCGCCATAAGCCAGGCTTGGCGCGCTGAGCAAATCCAGGTCAAAGGCAGTGCGCTTGGCTACCCGTTCCAGACCCAAAAGCAGAACATGGCCCTGTAATTCAAGGCTGACGCGACTGCTGCGGGGTTGATTCATCGGGCGTGCCGTCGGGCGCGGAGCAAGCTTTCGGACCAAAGGGTCTCAGGGTCGAGGTGAAACGTTTAAGCTTTCTGACCAACGGGGCCGGGCCTTTGAAAAACAGACCCTGCAGGTGTTATCTGCAAAGGCCATGACGCGGCGCAGTATCTCAGCGGTTCAGGATAAAAAAAGCTCCCTTTTTCAGCTATTTCCGGTATAGTGCGCGCCGGCCTTTAACCGGGCCGCGTTTAGGTAGCGCAATTCCCCGAAGTCAGCTTCGGCTGCACGTCCGCACAGCGGACTCTCCCTTGACGAATCTTTTTCATTCATTCGTTTTCGCAAATCCCCGCCGACAAAGCAGCCAGGGCGACTCTTGAGTCTCAACACGGCATGCGCAGCTTTGGAGCATGGGTCTTTGCGGATGCACTTAGAGGCAGACCCATGACCCAGGAAACCGGCGGCTTCGCCGCTTTTAATCTTAACCCGAACATTCTTGCTGCCGTCATCGCGACCGGCTACGAAGAACCTTCGGCTATTCAGCAGCAATCGATCCCGATAATCATGGCCGGCCAGGACATGATCGGTCAGGCGCAAACCGGTACCGGTAAAACCGCCGCGTTCGCGTTGCCTATCCTGCATTGCATCGATCCTGCCAAGCGCGAGCCGCAAGCCCTGATCCTGGCGCCAACCCGTGAGTTGGCGCTGCAAGTAGCAACCGCCTTTGAAACCTACGCCAAGCAAATGCCGGGCGTCACTGTTGTGGCCGTTTACGGCGGCGCGCCCATGGGCCCACAACTCAAGGCAATCCGTAACGGCGCACAGATCGTTGTCGCCACTCCGGGCCGTCTGTGCGACCACCTGCGTCGCGACGAAAAAGTGCTGTCGACCGTGAACCACCTGGTGCTCGACGAAGCTGACGAAATGCTCAAGCTGGGCTTCATGGATGACCTGGAAGTCATCTTCAAGGCGCTGCCTGCGACCCGTCAGACCGTACTGTTCTCGGCCACCCTGCCACAGTCGATCCGTGCCATTGCTGAACGCCACTTGCGCGATCCGCAACACGTTAAAATCCAGACCAAGACTCAGACCGTTACCGCGATCGAACAGGCTCACCTGTTGGTTCACGCTGACCAGAAGACCTCGGCTGTATTGAGCCTGCTGGAAGTCGAAGACTTCGACGCCCTGATCATGTTCGTGCGCACCAAGCAAGCGACCCTGGACCTGGCCAGTGCCCTGGAAGCCAAAGGCTACAAAGCCGCTGCGCTGAACGGTGACATCGCCCAGAACCAGCGTGAGCGCGTGATCGACTCCCTCAAGGATGGCCGTCTGGACATCGTTGTGGCGACCGACGTCGCTGCCCGTGGCCTCGACGTTCCACGTATCACTCACGTGTTCAACGTTGACATGCCGTACGACCCGGAGTCCTACGTTCACCGTATCGGCCGTACCGGCCGTGCGGGCCGCGAAGGTCGTGCACTGCTGCTGGTGACTCCACGTGAGCGCCGCATGCTGCAAGTGATCGAGCGTGTAACCGGTCAAAAAGTTGCCGAAGTCCGCCTGCCGGATGCTCAGGCTGTTCTCGATGCTCGCATCAAGAAACTGACCAACAGCTTGTCGCCGCTGGTGGCTGACGCTGAATCGACCCACGGCGAATTGCTTGACCGCCTGACTGCCGATATCGGTTGCACCCCGCGTGCCCTGGCTGCAGCCCTGCTGCGCAAAGCTACCAACGGTCAGGCCCTGACCCTGGCAGCCATCGAGAAAGATCGCCCGCTGGTGCCGAACAACGCACCACGCGGTGATCGTCCAGAGCGTACTGGCGACCGTCCAGACCGTGGTGATCGTGAGCGTCGCGCTCCGGTTCCATTGGCTGAAGGTCGTGCGCGTTGCCGTACCGCGCTGGGCGCGCGTGATGGTATCGCCGCCAAGAACCTGCTGGGCGCTATCCTCAACGAGGGTGGCCTGGCACGTGAAGCGATCGGTCGCATCCAGGTGCGTGACAGCTTCTCCCTGGTGGAGCTGCCGGAAGACGGTCTGGAAAAACTGCTGACCAAGCTGAAAGACACTCGCGTTGCCGGCAAGCAGTTGAAGCTGCGTCGCTACCGCGAAGATTGATCCGCCCTTGGCTGATTGATCGCCAATAAAAAATCCCCGACTGGTTCGGGGATTTTTTTTGCCTGATCAGAACCCATTCCACTGTGTGTGGCCTGCGTCAGCCAAAGCGATAGATGTCCATGCCCAGCGCGCCCAGGGTGAACCCTTGGTGCGCCACGCTGAAGTCACCACCAGCACCGCGTGCAAAATACAGCGGCAACAAGTGCTCATCGCTCGGATGGTTGCGTACGGCATGCGGCGCCTGGCGGCGGTAGTCGTGCAAGGCCGTCTCATCGTTGGCGGCGAGTTTGGCCACCACCCAATCGCGAAAATCGCGTGCCCACGGCTCGATGCTCTCAGGGCCGGCCTGCCAGTCCAGCTCACCGAGGTTATGCGTGATGCTGCCGGAGCCGATCAACAGCACGCCATGCTCGCGCAGACTGGTCAGCGCCTGGCCCACGCGTGTCTGCAGGGCAGGGCCCATGTGGCTGGGCAACGACACTTGAACCACAGGGATATTCGCAGCCGGATACATCAGCGACAGCGGCACCCAAGTGCCGTGGTCGAACGGGCGACGATTATCAATGCGCGCAGTCAAGCCATCGGCGTTGAGCAACTGCACAATCTCGTTCGCCAACGGCGGGTCGCCTGGCGCCGGGTATTGCACGGCGAACAGTTCACGGGAAAAACCGCCGAAATCGTGCCAGGTTTCCGGGGCGGCGCTGCCGCTGACCAATAACTCGTGGCTCTCCCAGTGCGCCGACACCACCACAATCGCCTTGGGCTGCGGCAGTTCGGCGGCCAGACGCCGCAGCGCGGGGCCGCTGGCACCGGGTTGCAAGGCAAGCATGGGCGAGCCGTGGGAGATAAACAGGCTGGGGAGCATAAGTGGGGTCCTGAGCGTTAACATGAGCCCATCTTCAATCAGATCATTGATCTAAATCTAATATAAGTTTTAGCCTGTAGTGATCGATTTTTCAGGAGGGTTTATGGATTCTGAGTTTTGGCGGGAGCGCTGGGCGCGTAATCAGATCGGCTTCCATTTGCCACAGGTCAATCCCTATCTGCAGCGGCATTGGCCGACGCTGGGCCTGGCCGCTGGAGCGAAGGTGCTGGTGCCGTTGTGTGGCAAGAGCCTGGATTTAATCTGGCTGGCCAGTGCCGGGCATCGCGTGCTGGGTGTTGAGCTGTCGGAGCAGGCGGTTGATGCGTTTTTCAGTGAGCAGGGGCTTGTGCCGAGGGTCAGCCAGCGGGGTGTGTTCAAGGTGTACCAGGCGGGTTTGGTCGAGGTGTGGTGCGGTGACTTTTTTGCTTTGGGCGCCGATGCGGTGGCCGATTGCACCGCGCTCTACGACCGCGCAGCGTTGATTGCGTTGCCGCCGTTGATGCGCGTGCACTATGCCGAGCATCTTAATACGCTGCTGGGGCCGGGTTGTGAGGGGCTGTTGATCACGCTCGATTACGACCAGACGCAAAAGGCCGGGCCTCCCTTTGCGGTGAGTGATGAAGAGGTGACGGTCTTGCTGGGGGCGAACTGGGCTGTGCGGGTGGCGCAGGAGCAGGACATTTTGGGCGAAAGCTGGAAGTTTGTGCAGGACGGCGTGACCCGTCTGGAAGAGCGGGTCTACCGGCTCACCAGGCGCTCCCAAGATCCAGAGCACTGCGGCCTGAGTGGTTAAAGCAGATCAAAAGCGGGTTTGGATTACACAGCAGATCTGCTTTTTTTTGCTTTCTGTGGGAGCGGGCTTGCTCGCAATTGCAGTGTGTCAGTTGAAAAATATTTATCTGATACACCGCAATCGCGAGCAAGCCCGCTCCCACAGTTGACCGAGTTCGGTTTGAGGGATTGGGTCGCTTTTTGGGCCGCCTGCTTTTGATCTTGATCTGGAAGCGTCCCGTTAAATTAAAAAATGCCACAAAAAAGGGGCGATCAGATCGCCCCTTCGAGTATGACTACCCAGCTATCAGCCCCGACGGCGCAGCGCGTCGATTCGCTCTTCCAGCGGTGGGTGGCTCATGAACATACGCGCAAAGCCCTGCTTGATACCCCCGTTAATGCCAAACGCCGTCAGGCTGTCGGGCATGTGCACCGGCAGGCCCTGTTCGGAGCGCAAGTGTTGCAGCGCTGCAATCATCGCGCCGGTACCGGCCAGGCGGGCACCGGCTTCGTCTGCGCGGAACTCGCGTTTGCGCGAGAACCACATGGTGATTGCGCTGGCCAGGAAGCCGAGTACCACTTCGGCGAAGATGGTCGCTGCGAAGTAGGCAATGCCGCGGCCGCCTTCGTTTTTGAAGATGACCTTGTCGACGAAGTTGCCGATGATGCGCGCGAAGAACATCACGAAGGTGTTCACCACGCCTTGCACCAGCGCCAACGTGACCATGTCGCCGTTGGCCACGTGGCCGATTTCGTGAGCCAATACCGCCTTCACTTCGTCATACGAGAAGCGTTCCAGCATGCCCTGGCTGACCGCGACGAGCGCGTCGTTTTTGTTCCAGCCGGTGGCAAAGGCGTTGGCTTCATAGGCCGGGAAGATCCCGACCTCGGGCATCTTGATTCCGGCTTCGCGGGACAACTGCTCCACGGTCTGCAGCAGCCATTGCTCATGGCGGGTGCGAGGCTGGGTGATCACCTGGGTGCTGGTGCTCATCTTCGCCATCCACTTGGAGATGAACAGCGAGAACAGTGAACCGGCAAAACCAAAGACTGCACAGAAGACCAGCAACTGGTTAAGGTTCAGATCGACCCCGTTGGCCGCCATGAACCCGTTGAAGCCGAAAAGGCTCAGGGTGATGCTGGCAATCAGCACGACCGCCAGGTTAGTGGCCAAGAACAGCAGGATGCGCATCATGGTTGTAGAGTTCTCCTCATGCTTAATATGTCGCGTACTGCGGGGTATATAAGGTGCGGCATGGGGTGATTCAACCGAGCGACTATTTCAAACTGTGTCCTACAGCAAAAATGTAGAGGCTTGAGGGAATTTTCCGATCCGCAACGCTGGCCGTGATCAGCCGATTGTTGCCGTGGCGTCCCGTAACTAAAGGGGCGGGCCGCTCCGTAGTGTGCCGCGATAGGTGAACGGAGGGGCAGGGCAGAGAAGTGTTGCCAGATAATCGCTGTACGACCGAAACTCGGTCGTACAGCGCCATTTTCGTTACTGACGATAGGACTTGAGGAAGTTGCCGATGCGACCGATAGCCATGTCCAGGTCATCCACGCGCGGCAACGTGACCACACGGAAGTGATCCGGCCACGGCCAGTTGAACGCCGTTCCCTGTACCACCAACAGTTTTTCCGACAGCAGCAGGTCGAGCACGAACTTCTCGTCGTTGAAGATCGGGCAGACTTTCGGGTCGATCCTCGGGAACGCATACAGCGCGCCCATGGGCTTCACGCAACTGACGCCGGGGATTGCGTTGAGCAATTCCCACGTGCGGTTACGCTGTTCCAGCAGGCGGCCCTGCGGCAGTACCAGGTCGTTGATGCTCTGGTAGCCGCCGAGCGCGGTCTGGATCGCGTGTTGGCTTGGCACGTTGGCGCACAGGCGCATGTTGGCCAGCATATCGATGCCTTCGATGTAGCTTTGGGCATTGTGCTTGGGGCCGGAGATGGCTATCCAGCCGGAGCGGAAACCCGCCACGCGGTAGGATTTGGACAAGCCATTGAAGGTCAGGCACAGCAGGTCCGGGGCCAGGGAACCGGTGCAGATATGCACGGCATCATCGTAGAGGATCTTGTCGTAGATCTCGTCGGAGAACACCACCAGGTTGTGCTGGCGCGCCAGTTCAAGCATGCCCAGCAGCACCTCTTTGGAGTACACGGCGCCGGTGGGGTTGTTCGGGTTGATGATCACCAGGGCCTTGGTGTTCGGGGTGATCTTGGCCTTGATGTCGGCCAGGTCCGGGAACCAGTCGGCGCCTTCGTCGCACAGGTAGTGCACCGGGTGGCCGCCGGCCAGGGTCACGGCGGCGGTCCACAATGGGTAGTCCGGTGCCGGCACCAGCACTTCGTCGCCGTTGTTGAGCAAGGCCTGCATGGACATCACGATCAGCTCGGACACCCCATTGCCGAGGTAGATGTCTTCGATGCCGACACCTTCAACCTGTTTTTGCTGGTAGTACTGCATCACCGCCTTACGCGCGCTGAACAGGCCTTTGGAGTCGCTGTAGCCTTGGGCGGTCGGCAGGTTGCGGATCACGTCCTGGAGGATTTCGTCCGGTGCTTCGAAACCAAAGGGCGCGGGGTTGCCAATGTTCAGCTTGAGGATGCGATGGCCTTCCTCTTCCAGGCGCTTGGCGTGCTTGAGCACTGGGCCGCGAATGTCGTAGCAGACGTTGGCGAGCTTGTTCGATTTGCTGACCTGCATGGCGATGTGATCCTGAAAATGAACGATCCAGACGGCGTGGACACTACCGTACTGCGAATCCTGCGAGGCCTGCACCCAAAAATGCGTTTGAATGCCGATAGCGCGGGTGCCAGACTGGCGTTTTGAAGAGGCGCAATCATACGTGCCGCCTGATCCATGGAAAAGACACAGATCAGGCTTTTTCAGTTGCCGAGGTGTACCGATGGAAAAGCTGCAGAAAACCATTGATGAATGGAAAGCGATGCTCGACCCCGAACAATACAATGTGTGCCGCCTCAAAGGCACCGAGCGGCCGTTTTCCGGCAAGTACAACGCCACCAAGACCGACGGCGTGTACCACTGCATTTGCTGTAACGAGGCGTTGTTCGATTCGGCCACCAAGTTTGACTCGGGCTGCGGCTGGCCCAGCTTCTATGCGCCGATTGCCGACAGCGCGATGATCGAGATCCGTGACGTCAGCCACGGCATGATCCGCACCGAAGTGACCTGCGCTAAATGCGATGCGCACCTGGGGCATGTGTTCCCGGATGGCCCGCCGCCGACCGGCTTGCGGTATTGCATCAACTCGGTGTGCCTGGACCTGGTGCCGCGTTAAGCCCTGAGTGCCCCGCGCAGGGTGCGCGGGGCGCTGTATGACGAGGTATAAGCCCCATCAATTAAATTGTGCGCAATTAAATTGCGCACTATTTTTTCGTCCTTTCCCAACCGTCGAGGCACTGCCATGAGTGACACATTGCTGCGCATTCCCTGCACCACCCTCAAGGGTGAGCAAAAGACCTTGGCTGATTTCGCCGGCAAGGCCATTTTGGTCGTCAATACCGCCAGCAAATGTGGCTTCACCCCGCAATACAAAGGGCTGGAACAACTCTGGCAGCAGTACAAAGACCAGGGTTTGGTGGTGCTGGGTTTTCCCTGCAACCAGTTCGGCAAGCAGGAACCGGGTAACGAAGCCGCAATTTCCGAGTTCTGCGAGCTTAATTTTGGTGTCAGCTTCCCGCTGTTCAAGAAGGTCGACGTGAATGGCAGCGCTGCCCATCCACTGTTTGTGCAGTTGAAAAAGCAGGCGCCGGGGTTACTTGGGTCCAAAGGCATCAAGTGGAACTTCACCAAGTTCTTGATCGGTCGCGACGGCAACGTGGTCAAGCGCTTTGCGCCGACCACCAAACCCCAGGACCTGACGACGGAGATTGAAGCCCTGCTCAAATGAGCGATGCACGCGGCTCCAGCGCCTGGCCCCGTGGCTGGCGCAGATCAGTGGCTGGTCGTCTTCGGCACCCACAGGTCCAGCAGCCCCTTGAGTTCCTCGCGACGAAACGGCTTGGCCAGGTAGTCATCCATGCCCGCCGCCCGGCAACGCTCGCGTTCCTCCGACAGCGCGTTGGCGGTTAGCGCGACGATGGGCAGGTCCGGCCACCGCCCGCTGCGGCGGATCTGCCGGCTGGCCTCGTAGCCGTCCATCACCGGCATATTGCAGTCCATCAACACCATGTCAAAACGCTGTTCCTCAAGGAACTTGAGTGCTTCGCCGCCATGTGCGGCGACGATCACTTCGCAGCCGAGCTTGCTCAGCATGCCCTTGGCCACCAGTTGATTGACCGGGTTGTCCTCCACCAGCAGGATGCGCGCCTGATGCGCGAGCGGCGCGGCTTCGCTTTGGGCTGCATCAAGGATCAGTTGTGCGTCGCTGCGCAGGTTGCGCTGCAGAATCTGGTACAACGCGTTGCGGCTCAACGGGCGGGCCTGTTGCTGTAACGGCGCCAGGGCCGCGACTTCTTCGCCGGGCATGAAGTTGCCATAAGCGGTGACCAGCAGGATCGGCGCGTTGATCGCCGGGCGCAGGCGGAACAAGCACTCCGGGCAATCGGTGATCAGCAGGTCGGGCGTTTGGCCGCTCAAGTCGTCGTCCTGTGAATAGCAGCGCGGTGTCAGCCCCCAGTGGGGCAGCAGCGTCGTGAGCAGCTCGGTCAGGCCATTGCGGCCGCTGGTGATGACGATAACGTCACCCGCCAGGGGCGTCATTCGGGCCGCCGGCAGGTGCATGGGCAGCGGCAGGTCGGCACTGAACTGGCTGCCAAAACCGACCTCCGAGCTGATACTCAAGCGGCCCTTCATCGCTTCACACAGGTTGTGAGTTAACGCGAGCCCTAACCCCGTGCCACCAAACTGGCGAGTGATGCCCGCGCCCGCCTGCGTAAAAGGTTGGAATATCTTTACCTGAGCCTCCAGGGCAATGCCGATACCCGTGTCACAGACCTCGATTATCACCCGGCCCTCGTGGGCGCGCAGGCGCACGTCGACGCGGCCGAAGCGGGTGAACTTCAAGGCGTTGGAGAGCAGGTTGCTGACGATCTGCCGCACTCGCGTCGGGTCGCCAACCACTTGGGCCGGAAACAGTGGGTCAATCAGGCAGGTCAACTCGACGCTGGGCGCCGCGTTCTGTGACAGCAGGTTGGCGGTGTCTTCGACCAAGGAGCCCAGATCGAACGGGATATGCTCCAGCTCCAATTGGCCGGCATCGAACTTCGACAGGTCGAGAATATCGTTGAGCAATTCCACCAGGACCTTGCCCGAGTCGTGGGCAATCGACAGTTGCTGGCGTTGTTCGGCGTTCAGCGTGCTGTCGAGTGACAACGCGATCATCCCCAGCAAGCCATTCAGCGGCGTGCGGATCTCGTGGCTCATATTGGCCAGGAACGCCGCCCTGGCCTGTGCCATCGACACGGCGGTCAACTTTGCCGCCTCCAGTTCGTCGTTCGATTGGCTCAAGCGCTGGTTGCTGGCCTTGAGCTCAAGTGTGCGCGCAGAGACGATATTTTCCAGTTGGCCCAAGTATTCGGTGAGGCGGTCCTCGGCGTGACGCCGTTGTTGAATTTCGGTCTGCATGGTGTCGAATTGCTGGTTGGCAACGTTCACCAGCACGCCGATTTCGTCATTTTCATGCCCCGGCGGGCAATCCAGGCGGGCCTGCTCGCGGGTGCTCAGCGCGCGAATAATGCGCACCAGTGGTTGCGTCAGCATCACGTAAAACAGGCCCAGCAAGATGCCCGTCAGCAGCAGGCTACGGGCAAAACCATTGAGCAGGGTGATCTCGGCGCGGTGCAGGAAACGGCTGCCGAAGGCGTAGGTGTCGACGTCCAGGCGCAGCATGCCGAGGGAGTCGTTGGGCATGTGGCTGAGAAACAGGCGGTCTTCAAACTGGCGGTTGGCGCCAAACAGAAAGTCGCTGATGGGCCGGTACGTGCTTTCCTTGCGCGGCCGATTGACGTCGGCCAGCACCACGCCATTGTTGTCGATCAATTGCGCGTGGGTGATCGCTGGCGAGTGCAGCAGGCCAAGGGTCAGCTCTTGGGCAAGTTCGGCATCAATGTTGTACGCAATACGTGAGGCAGGGTTGTGGCTGATTTCGATCAGTGAACGTATTTCACGGTTGATCGAGGCGTCTTCGCTGGCATAATCAATGCCGATTTGGATCAGACTGAGCAAGGTTCCCAAGGCGAAACCGGCGAGCACGGCTAATTTCGCTTGTTTATAAGACAAGCGGTGGGCGAATTTTATATCCATCGGTTGTTGAACCACTTCACGTTTCCCTTCGCCCGGCAAGCATAGCTGAACATCTACACGCTCTGGCTTGGCCGGTATAAATCGTTTTTACGCAGCGTCTGACGGTCTGCCACAGGGTTGCCAATACGCCATCTTTTGCAAGAACTTGCCAGAGGAATAATCGTGGATTCTCGATTGAACGCCTTTCTGGAGCGGGCCGATGCGGTACTTGCTCGCCTGGAACCGCTGTTACCGGCACCGCGCCAGGCCATCGACTGGCACCAGTGCCTGGCCGCCCGTTGGCAGCGCGAAGGCCGCAGTGGCTTTTTATTGCCGCTGGAAGTCAGCCTCGACATGCGCTTGTCCGACCTGATCGGCATAGACAAACAACGTGAACAACTGGCACGTAATACCCGGCAATTTCTCGACGGGCTGCCCGCCAACCATGCGTTGCTGTGGGGCTCACGCGGCACCGGCAAATCGTCGATGGTGCGCGCTTTGCTGGCCCAGCATGCCAACGCCGGTTTGCGCCTGATTGAAATCGAGCGCGACCACCTGGCTGACTTGCCGCGCGTGGTCGAGCAACTGCTCAAGCTGCCGCAGCGTTTCATCCTGTTCTGCGACGACCTGTCGTTTGAGGCAGGCGAGGGCGATTACCGCGTACTCAAGAGCGTGCTCGACGGCTCGCTGGAGCAAGCGCCGGAAAACGTGTTGCTGTATGCCACATCCAACCGTCGTCACCTGGTGCCAGAAAATCAGAGCGACAACGATAACTGGAAACGCGTGGACGGCGAACTGCATCCCAGTGAGGCCGTGGAAGACAAGATAGCGTTGTCCGACCGCTTTGGCCTGTGGCTGTCGTTCTACCCGTTCAGCCAGGAACACTTTTTGGAGGTGGTCGAGCACTGGATCGGCGAGCTGGCAAGCAAGGCCGGTTTGCAGTGGCAGCGTGATGAAGCCCTCGACATTCTGGCGGTACGCTGGGCCACCGGGCGTGGCAACCGCAACGGCCGTTGCGCGTATCAGTTCGCCCGTTACTGGGTGGGTTTAAAATTGTTGGAGCGTCAACCATGATTGATTTGCAACAAGCCGGCACTGGCCTGGATGGCTATGCCATGCTCTGCGCGCAGTTGGAATCACTGCTCGCCGACGAGCGTGACTTTATTGCTAACAGTGCGCAGTTCTCGGCGTTTTTGTTTAACCAGCTGGATGACCTGAACTGGGCCGGCTTCTACCTCAATCGCAACGAAGAACTGGTGCTTGGGCCGTTCCAGGGCCAGATCGCCTGCGTGCGTATTCCGTTCGGTCGCGGCGTGTGCGGGGCTGCTGCGGCGTCCCGGCAAACCCAACGGGTGGAAGATGTTCACGCGTTCCCCGGCCATATCGCCTGTGACAGCGCCTCTAACAGCGAACTGGTGGTGCCGCTGGTCAAGGCGGGCGTGTTGATCGGCGTGCTCGATTTGGACAGCCCGTCCCTGGCCCGTTTCAGCCTTCAGGACCAGGCGGGTATCGAACAGTTGGTAGCGATTTTTCTGCGCTTGACCGACTGCTGATCAGTGCGCAGAGGGCTGGCCGGTGTTACTGGTTATCCAGCGTGTGGAGTTGCAGTTGCAGCGTCCTCTCCAGTTCCAGCATGAGTTTTTCCAAAGAATGCATGCAGGCCTCGATCATCGCGCGATCATCGCTGTGAGCGCAGGCTTGCTCGAGCGCTTCGCATTGCGCGGCCAGTGAAGTTGCCTGAACGATGCGGGCGGCGCCCTTGATCTTGTGGGCTTGCTCAATGATCTCGCGGGGCTGGGCCTGTCGGGCCAGCAAGGCCATCAGGTCCTCGCGGTCATGACGGCTGCTGCTCAGTAGTTCTTCCAGCAAGCGCCGGCTCAATAATGGGTCGCCGCCGGTCAATGCGTCCAGGCAGTCCAGGTCTAACCGCAGGCTCGCCGCTTGCGGCCTGATTTGCGCCAGTTGCTGCTCCAGCGCCGTGAGGCTGATGGGTTTGAACAGGCAGTCATTCATGCCCGCCTGCGCGCAGCGATGGATCTCCTCGGGTTGGGCATTGGCGGTGAAACCGAGTACCACGCAGGGCGCCCGTTGCTCTCGCTGCTCGTATTCGCGGATCGAACGGCTTAACTCGTAGCCATTCATGACGGGCATGTTGCAGTCGGCTATGACCAGGTCGAAGTGCTCCTGGCGCCACGCCTGAAACCCTGCAGCGCCGTGTTGAGCGGCGGTGAACTGATGCCCCAGATACCCCAATTGCTGGCACATCAGCAGGCGATTCGCCGGGTGGTCGTCTACCACCAGCACGTTAAGCACTGCCGCCGCAGCGGGCACCTGCGACGTGAGTTCGTCCACCGCCTCGATCGGTTGCAGGCGAGTCATCTTCAGGCTGACATGCACTTGGGTGCCGACCAAGGGCACGCTGCTCAGGCTGAGCTGGCCCCCCATCATCTCGCACAGGCTGCGACAGATCACCAGCCCCAGGCCCGCGCCGCTCCTGGCCAAATGCCCGGAGTTGTCGGCCTGGGCAAAAGGTTCGAACAGCCGCAATTGGTCGTCCCGGCTGATGCCGATGCCCGTGTCTTCAACCACCAGCTTCATCTGCAGCTCTTGCGGCAGTTCGGTGGGTTGCACATGCACCTTGATCTTCACTTCGCCACGCTCGGTGAATTTAATCGCGTTGCTGATCAGGTTGGACAGCACCTGCTTGAAGCGCAATGGGTCGATCAGCACGGCGGTGTCTTCGAGGTCGGGGTTGAACTGGAGCACCAGACTGAGGGTTTTCTGGCGGGCCAGGCCGTCAAAGACGCGCACCACCGACTCGATCACTTCGCGCAGATTCACGCGTTCCGGTGACAGGCTCAGGCGGCCGGACTCGATGCGCGCAATATCAAGAATGTCGCCGATCAACTCCAGCAGGTCCTTGGCCGAATTGTAGGCCACCTCAATGGCGGGGCGATCTAGATGGCCCTGGTCGGCGCGCTTGAGGGTCAGTTCCAGCATGCCGATCACCGCGTTCATCGGCGTACGGATCTCATGGCTCATCGTTGCGAGGAACGTGCTTTTGGCCCGGTTCGCCTCATCGGCAAGCTCCTTGGCAGTGCGCAGCTCTTCGAGCAATTGGCGCCGTTCACTGACGTCGATCCAGCCACCGATGATGCCCTGAACTTCACCATCCGAGTCGCGATAGGGAAGAATCCAATGGTAGATCGTCAGTTTTTTGCCTTGAATATGCAGGGTGCGATCAAGGATCAACGGGGTACCTTCCGCCACTACCCGCTGGTAGTCGGCATGGTAGCGCGCCGCCTCCGCATCCAGGTCCATGTTCATCTGGAGCGCGCTTTTGCCCACCACCTCTTCGCGTTTGACCTCGAATACTTGCAGGTAGCTGTCATTACAGGTTTGCAGCAAGCCCTGGCGGTCGCGCACATAAATCGGGTGCGGCGTTTCATTGACCAGTGCGCGCATGAACTCGAATTGATCGTTAAGGGCGCGCTCGGCCATTTTTCGGTGCTTGATCTGGCGGCGCATGTAGGCGTTCCAGGTCAGCGAGATCATCAGCAACAGCCCGGTGCCGATGACGATTTGCACGATCAACTGATGGTAATTGCGCCAATAGCTGTCGGAGGCGGCGGTGTAACCGCGCCAGCGGCTGTTGATCACGCCCATTTCGTCCGGTGCAATGCTCAGCAGCGCCTTGTCCAGAATTGAGCTCAGTTCTACCGAGCGGCGCGGCGTCGCCAGCGCGAACGTGGCCGGCAGTGTGCCGATGCTGGTGCTTATCTGCAGTTTGTCCTGGAACATTTGCGAGGACAGCGAGTAGTTGGCGACCACCAGTGAATTCACCGCCCCCTCAACACTCCCTTGAGCCAGCAGTTCTGATGCCTTGAAGGTATCACTGACGTACACCAGGCTAATCAGCGGGAAATCCCGACGCAGGTTTTTTTCCAGAGGGCTGCCCTCGGTGATTGCCAGGCGCTTGCCCGCCATTTGCTCCAGGTTGGACGGTGCGTTGGGCTCCTTGCGCGTGAGTAGAACGTAGGAGTTTTCCAGATAGGGACGACTGAAGTTCAGCTGAGCCTCCCTTTGAGCGCTTGGGACGATGGCGCCAATAATATCGGCTTTACCGCTGGTGACCTGGTCGATCATCGTACTCACTTCGCGACTGCGCTGGATCTCGAAGCGCAAGCCGGTACGCAGGCGAATCAGTTCCAGCAAGTCTGCGGTGATACCGCGAAAATTGCCGTCGGCATCGAAAAACGTCACCGGCGCGAAGGTCTCGTTTACAACGACTTTTACCACCGGGTGGTCTTTCAGCCAGCGCTCTTCGCGCGGGCTCAGTTGCAGCTTTTTATCGGTCAGCAAGATGTCGCTGCCGGCGCTCCAGCGCTTGGCGATGTTGTCGCGTGCATTGAGCGGGACGGCAGCCAGTACCGAGTCAACAATGCTCAAAAGAACGTGTTGGTCGTGGCGCAGCGCAAAGCTGAAGCCATAGGCTTCGTGTTTGCTGAAGTTGGCCATGCGGATGTTCTTCAGGTAGCCCTTGTTGATCATGTAATGGGTGGAAATGGTATCGCCGAGAAACACATCCGCCTGGTCGAACGCCACGGCGTTCAAGGCGTTTTGATACGAGGGGTAAGTGCGGATGCTCGCCTGCGGGTACAGCTTTTTCACTTCGCTCAGCGGCAGGTAATGGTAGACCAGGCTCAAGCGCAGGCCTGCCAAGCCATTGTTCAAGCTGCGCGTTTCACCCTCGCGCGTTACCAAAACCGGTTGGTCAACTGCGTACGGCACCGACATTATCAGGTTCGGGTTGGCAGCCTCAAAGCCGTTGGAGGAGCCCAATAAGTCGATATCGCCCGCCTCCAGGGCCTGTATCGCCGCCGTCCGCGACGGGTAGCGCAGCACTTTGACCGGCAAGCCCAGGGCGCTGGCCAACAGCCCTGCGTAATCTGCGGTAAGGCCTTCATAGTCGCGGCCGCTTGAGGTCAGGTCGAAGGGCGGGTAGTCAGGTGTCGCGGTGCCCAGCACCAGTTCACGCTTGTTGCGCAACCAGTGGCGCTGGGCCTTGTCCAGTTGAGTCTCCAATTGAACGGCCCCCGCGCGGCTCAACAAGCTGAAATGTTCCGGGTCGGCGTGCGTGGCTGCGGGCGCGGCGGCGCTGAAGCACACACCGGCGATTAATATAATTAGATAGTCCTTTATACGCCTTGGCATCCGCTTTCTCACACTAGCGCGTTTCGTTTTGCCATCTCGATAAGTTCTACCAACGATTTGGCTTTAAGTTTTTGCATCAGCCTTTTTTTGTAAGTACTGACTGTCTTGTTACTTAAGAACATACCTTTGGCGATTTCCTTATTGGTACGGCCTTGTGCAAAAAGTTGCAAAACCATCAATTCTCGGTCGTTCACCGTTTTGAACAGTTCAAGTTCTACTGAGCTCTTGCCATCCGCCCCCGTCGCATTCAAGGCCTGGCTGGGGAAGTAGTTATAGCCGGAGAGTACCGCACGGATGGCACTCAGCAGCTCGCTCAGGTCACCTTCCTTGCATACATAGCCATCGGCGCCGGAGCGCATGCAACGCGTGGCGAACAGCGTTGGGCATTGGGCGGTGAGGATCAGCGTTTTCATCGATGTGTTCATGGCGTTGAATCGGCAGAGCACTTCGAGGCCGTCAAGTTTCGGGATACTGATGTCCAGGATAATCAAGTCCGGCAGGCATTCACGCACCATCTGAATGGCATCGCAGCCATTGTCCGTTTCACCGACGACTTTATAACCTTCATGCTCCAATAACATGCGAATCGCCAGCCTGATAACGGGGTGGTCATCAATGATAAAAACTGTGTTCATAATCACATTCCATGCAAGTGCAAGTAAAGCGGGCACATTAGCTCAGAAGCTGAGGCAAGAGCATGAGGCATGAGGTGAGTAGCTATAAAACAGGAGAATTCCTACATAAAAAAAGGTAGTTGCCTACCAGAGCTAAAGTCTTTGTTACGTCAAAAGTAGGCAAATCATGAATCAATACAATCATTGACGGAGCCACGGCTTTAGCTGTGGTGCTTAGGTAATTTTTCGTAGGCGGGCGATGTTTAAAGTCCTACATTTATAGATGAAGTAATGGCGCCATTAACGCTGCCAGTTCTTCTCTATTCAGGGGTTTCAATAAATAACCCAAAAGCGGCAGGTCGCGTTGCAGGGCTTGGGCTGTCAGGTGGGACAGTTCCGCCGCAGGGAGCCCGCTCAGTAGAATGGCGCTGATGATGAAGTGCCGTCGGCTGGCAATTTCGACCAGTTCCAGGCCTTCTAAATCAGGCAAACATTGGTCGCACAGCATGAGGTCGAACGGGCGCGTGGCTTCGGACATCAAACGGATGGCTTGCTCGGCATCTTCTGCGAGCGTCAGTTGCTCGAAGCCGAAGGTTTTAAGCAGGCACTGAGTGGCCAGGAGCTGAAAGGGGTGATCCTCCACCAATAGGATTCGAAGGGCGGTTCTGGGCATAGAAGGCACACGGGTGAGTCAAGCATCGATGGGGTGGGACGTAGGAATTGCTCGCCAAGTCCGCCAGAAGCGTGTGTGATTATTCCTTGAATGGGGGGGCGAATTCGATCAGGCCGCTCTGTTCCCGTTGTAGGCAAATTCTGTACGGGGAACAGGCGGCGCGGTCAGCGTCTTTACTGCGGGCTGGAGCGCCCGGTCATCTCCCGTGCCATCTCGGTGGCGTAGCTGTCGGTCATGCCGGCAATAAAGTCGATCATGCGCAGGAACGAGGCGTGCAACGGCCAGGCCGGGTCGGGGGCGCTGTTACCCAGCAGGTCCAGGATACGCCGGTTCTTGAACGATGGCGTGCGCCCGCCATGCTGCTCCAGGGCCGCACCGCAAAACGCGTTCAAAAGGATTTCCAGTGTGGTGTAGGCGCCGATTTCGTGCAGGGTTTTGCGCTTGTCCTGGAAGATTTTTTTACGCGCCATGTCCTTGGCATCCAATACACAACGCTTGGCGGGGCCGTGCATGTGTTCAACCAAGTCGCCCGGTAGTGTGCCGGCGAGCAAGGCGTCCTGCTGGTCGACAAATGCTCTGGCTGCCGCGTTGGTCAGGTGCTCGATGGCTTTACCGCGCAGGATTGCCAACTTGCGCCGGCGCGAATCCTGCGCGCCCAGTTGCCGATAAGTCTGGGGCAGGTCGTCACCCACCAGGTCGAGCAACAGTGACTCGACCTCGGCATAGTCGAGCAGGTCCATTTCCAGGCCGTCTTCAAGGTCGATCAAGGCGTAGCAAATATCGTCTGCCGCCTCCATCAGATAGACCAGCGGGTGACGCGCCCAACGTTGTTCTTCAAGCTGCGGCAGGCCGAGTTTGTGGGCGATCTGCTCGAGGATAGGCAGCTCGCTCTGGTAGCAGCCGAACTTGTGTTTCTTGTAACCCAGTGCGTCGGCGTGGCGAGCGGTCCAGGGGTATTTCAGATAGGTGCCCAAAGTGGCGTAGGTCAGGCGCGTGCCGCCATCGAACTGGTGGTACTCAAGCTGGGTGAGCACGCGAAAGCCTTGGGCATTGCCTTCGAAATTGAGGAAATCATTGCGCTCGGCACTGCTCATATCATCCAGCCAACCGCGGCCTGCGGCCTGTTGGAACCAGTGGCGAATGGCGTCTTCACCGGAATGCCCGAACGGCGGGTTACCGATGTCGTGGGCCAGGCAGGCCGATTGCACCACCATGCCCAAGTCGCTCGGGTCGCACCAGTCGGGCAGGGCGCTGCGCAGGGTTTCGCCGACGCGCATGCCGAGGGAGCGGCCGACGCAACTGACTTCCAGTGAGTGGGTCAGGCGGGTATGGATATGATCGTTGCTGGACACCGGGTGCACTTGGGTCTTGCGGCCCAGGCGGCGGAAAGCGCCGGAGAAAATAATCCGGTCGTGGTCTTTGTGAAAGGGGCTACGGCCAAGTTCTTCCGGGCTGTGCAGGGGCTTGCCGAGGCGTTCGCGGGTAAGCAGGGTGGGCCAATCCAAGGCGGGTACTCTCCGTGCGGTGAATGACACCGCCCAGCTTCCCGGTTCCGCCTTGGCTGAGCAAGCGAAAATCTACAGGCCGGCCGCGTCGATGTCGATTAACAGCAAACGCTGACCGTTATCGAAGAATTGCCCTGCGGTCAGGCAGTACTGATTGGTGGTGGCATCGCGATAGGTCGAAGAGAGGATAAGGCGCCGTTCCTCCCAACCCTCGGCGAGCAGATGATAGAAGTACGGCCGCCACGACCAGTTGTGGCCCAAGTAGCGGTTGTCGCTTTGCCAGGCGTCCTGACGCCATTCGAAATTGGGCGTCAGTTGGGTGCCATGCCGGTCGCATTGGTAGAAGCGCAGTAACCAGGGGAAATCCGGCAACCGCGGCAATTGATCGGGCGGCGCGTGGCCCTGCGCCCAGGTTTGCAGGATATTCATCAATTCGATCAGTTGCCGGCGTAACAGCATGACGCGCCCGCGCTCGGCCAGTTTTTGCTGAACGTACGCGGTGCGCAATTGGGCAAAGCGCGCCACGAAGGCATCGGCGGCAAACCAATCAAGCTGTGCCTGGGCGAACAGGTAGCCCTGCACATACCGCGCGCCGCATTCCAGGGCGAAGCTCAACTGCGTCTCGGTTTCCACGCCCTCGGCGATGATCCAGCAGCCGGTTTTTTCCGCCATTTGCGCCAAGGCCCGCACCACGTCACTGCTCGGGCCGCCCTTTGCAGCCTCTTGAAACAGGCGCATGTCCAGCTTGAGAATGTCCGGCTGCAATGCCAGCACCCGATCGAGCTGGGAATAACCAGCGCCAAAATCATCGATGGCGATACGTGCGCCGGCCTCGCGATAGCGCGCCACCACCGTGGCCAGGCGCTGAATGTCACCGCCCAACTCGGTGATCTCGAACACAATGCGCCTCGGGTCGACGCCATGCGCGTGTAGCTGCTTAAGGCTCGGCAAGGCTTGGCCGGGGCGCAGGCGGTTGATCCAGCGAGGCGAGATGTTCAGGCTGAGAAACCAGTCGTCGGGCGCTTCATGCAGGCGACTCAAGGCATCGTCACGGATCTGCCGGTCGAGGCGGCGCAGGGGCGCGCCCGGCGTGCGCGGGTCGGCAAACAGCGGGCCTACAGACTGCAAGCGGCCATCTGCCTGGCGCAAGCGGCCGAGGGCTTCTACGCCGGCTATGCGCCCGGTGGCGGTGTCAATGAACGGCTGGAAACAGGCGAGCGGTTGCCCGTCAATCACAGGGCCTCCTTATTGAGCTGGCGAAAAAAAGGCCCGGCCCTCAATAACGAGGGCCGGGCCGATTCTGTTTGCAAGAATGCAGCCAGCGCGGGTTCAACCTTTACGCGAAGCGCCCTGCATGGCCAACTTGATCAGCGGGATCAAACCGGCACCCAGCCGCACCAAGCCCGTGACTTTGCCGAGACTGCCGCCCTTGGCGCCCTTGCCGGTGAAAAAGCCCATCAGCGTCACCGCTGCCACGCCCCAAAGCGGCGCGTGTTTGATGCCCAGGCTGTCCTGCCAATTGCTGCCCATGTTGCGCACCTTGTGCAGGGGCAGCATCAATTGGTGCGACTCGTGGCGGATTTCCTGGCGGTGCATTTCCATGCGCAGGCGAATCAACGCCTTGCGCATTTCCCGTCGGGAGTTGGTATGTGGGACTTCAGTGATGCTCATGGCAGCAGGCGCTCCCGATCATTGGCCAGCTCTTCAAGGGTGGCGTGGAAGGGCGTGGACTCATCGAACACGGCCGCTTTCAAGCGCACACCACAAAAAGCGGCGGCGAGGGTATAGAACACGCAGAGGCAGATGATCCCGGTCAGACGATAGCCGGTGTCCCACACCAGAATCATCACCAGTGTCGACAGCCCCACCAGCAACAGCAGCGCAAACACCAGCGCCAGGCCTGCAAACAATAGCAGGCTGACGGTGCGAGCTTTCTGTTCCTGCAGTTCGATGCCAAACAATTCGACGTGGCTGTGCAGCAGGCCCAATACGGCCGCGCCCAAGCGTCGGGAGGTAGAGCCACTGCCTGAAGACTGTGTGCCCGTGGACGAGCCGGATTCGCCGATAGCCATAATTTAGCGCCTTGTAGCCAGCAGGCCGATCAGGAAGCCCACGCCAGCGGCAATGCCGACCGACTGCCAAGGGTTGGCTTGCACGTAATCTTCGGTAGCGGTGACTGCCGCCTGACCGCGCTCACGCAGAGAGTCTTCGGTCAGTTGCAGGGTTTCGCGGGCTTTGAGCAGGCTGTCGTGGATCTTGGTGCGCAGCTCATCGGCCTGATCACCGGCCAGTACGGCGGTGTCATCCAACAACTTTTCGGTGTCGCTGACCAAGGTTTGAAAATCCGCCATCAATATTTCTTGAGCGGTCTTTGCAGTTCTTCTGGCCATGGTTATCTCCGTGATTGGCTGATCTGTGAATGTGGTTTCGAGTCACCGGTATCGGTGAAGGTTCACTGCAATTGTTTGGTACAGCTTTTGCTTTGCCATGGTGCGCGCGCCGAGGGCCTGCGCCGAATCCGGGCGGCCCGAGGCAATGCCTTGAAAAACCTTACCCTAAATACGTAAAACTCGCGGAAAAACCCTGTCGGCAAGAGCCTGTTAAGTCGATCGCTGCGCTAAAGCGGTTCACGCCCTCCAAGACGGGTGGGACCGGTGGTGCCAATTTAGTGCGCGAAATACTGGCTTGAACCGCTTTGGTGCTTTTTGCCTTAAATCCAGGCCTGCCAACCTCCATGGAAAATTTGCAAAGCGCGGTGGACACACTCGTCCACAGCTCCAATACCCTGTTTATCCTGATCGGTGCGGTCATGGTACTGGCCATGCACGCAGGCTTCGCGTTTCTTGAAGTCGGCACCGTGCGGCAAAAAAACCAGGTCAACGCACTGTCGAAAATCCTCAGCGACTTCGCCATTTCCACACTGGCCTATTTCTTTATAGGCTATTGGATCTCCTACGGCGTCAGCTTCATGCAACCGGCGGCGGTCATCAGCGCCGATCATGGCTACGGGTTGGTCAAGTTCTTCTTCTTGCTGACGTTTGCAGCGGCGATCCCGGCGATTATTTCCGGCGGGATTGCCGAGCGTGCGAAGTTCGCCCCACAGCTGTGTGCCACGGCGTTGATCGTAGCGTTTATCTATCCGTTTTTTGAAGGCATGGTGTGGAACGGCAATTTCGGCGTGCAGGCTTGGCTGCTCGCGACCTTCGGCGCCAGCTTTCATGACTTCGCAGGTTCCGTGGTGGTCCACGCCATGGGCGGCTGGCTCGCGTTGGCGGCGGTGTTGTTGCTGGGGCCACGCAACGGCCGATACCGCGAGGGACGGCTGGTGGCCTTTGCGCCGTCGAGCATTCCGTTTTTGGCGCTGGGCTCGTGGATTCTGATCGTCGGCTGGTTCGGCTTTAACGTGATGAGTGCGCAAACCCTGAATGGCGTCAGCGGGCTGGTGGCGGTGAACTCGCTGATGGCCATGGTCGGTGGCACCGTCGCTGCCTTGGTGATCGGCCGTAATGACCCAGGCTTCCTGCACAACGGCCCGCTGGCCGGGCTGGTGGCGATCTGCGCCGGTTCCGACTTGATGCACCCGGTGGGCGCTCTCGTTACCGGCGCCGTCGCGGGTGCCTTGTTTGTGGGGTTCTTCATTGCCGCGCAGGACCGCTGGAAGATCGATGATGTGCTGGGTGTGTGGCCGCTGCACGGTTTGTGCGGCGTGTGGGGCGGTATCGCCTGCGGTCTCTTCGGCCAGACGGCCCTTGGCGGTTTGGGCGGCGTGAGCCTGATCAGCCAGTTGCTCGGCACCGCGCTCGGCGTAGCCGTGGCACTGGTTGGCGGGCTATTGGTGTACGGCGTGATCAAACGCGTCTGCGGGCTGCGCTTGAGCCAGGAACAAGAGTATTACGGCGCAGACCTGTCGATTCACAAGATCGGCGCGGTCAGCCAGGATTGATCGGCGAGCAGGCCCACTGTGGCAGGTGGGCTTTTTGTGGCAAGCGGGCTTGCTCGCCACAGTTGATAGTGCGGGCATAGAATAATGGCCTACTTTCTGATCAGGCCGATTCGTCATGCTTCCTGAATGCCAGTTGTTCGGCACCCTGGGTTGCCACCTTTGTGAAATTGCCGAAGCCGAAATCATGCCGCTCGTCGAACACGGGCTGTTGGTGGAGTTGGTGGATATTGCCGATCCCGACGATCTCACCGAGGCCTACGGCCTGCGGATTCCGGTGCTGCGCCGGGTCGACACAGGGGAGGAACTGGATTGGCCGTTCGACACTGAACAGGTGGTTGCCTTCCTTCGTTAGGCTTTATCCGATAGCGGGTTTTCAAATATTAAGTTACTGTATGTTTGTACAGTGACTGGATAGAGGGAAGCCCCGTGGTGAATGTTGAACAACTGAAAAGCAGCGTCAATCGCATGTCCGCCGAGGTCGTGCGCGGCGCGGTGAACGAGCTGCGCCTCGACGGCCTGGTCACGGAAGGCAAGACGCCTTTTAACAAGGTGCATTTTAATACCTGCTTCGCCGAGATCGAAGCGTTGTTCCAGCGCGCCGGTTACCACAAGCAGTTAGACGTGGTGGGTTATCAGGGCTTGTTATACGCGCTGTATGACCCGGGCCGCTGGGAAGCGGTGGACGTGCTGCGCTGGCTCAAGGAATTCACCGAGGCGGCCAGCGCTTCGCCGATCCTGCGCGCCGAATTGGTCAAGGCCTGAGATCCGCCCTAGGCTCAATCGCGCGCCATGCGCGATAATGCTCGCCTGTTTCCCAGGCGTTGAGCATGTTCATGTCCACTTCCGGTTTTTGTGCGTCCGAGCACCAAGCCAGCACGTTGTATTTGCCCCCTGGCCCTTGGGCGACGGTACTGGATTGCCTGTGCGAGCATTTCCAGGCCATCAGCCGCGAACACTGGCTGGACCGCATCGCCCGTGGCCGTGTACTCGACAGCAATGGCCAGCCGATCAGCCAGCACTTGGCCTACAAAGAAGGCCTGTGCATTTACTACTTTCGTGAAGTGCCGAACGAGAAAGTGATACCGGTTGAGGAAACCATTCTGTACGCCGACGAGCACTTGGTGGTAGCCGACAAACCGCACTTTTTGCCGGTGACACCGGCGGGTGAATACGTCGAACAGACCCTGCTGCGCCGCCTGATTCGGCGCCTCGGCAACCCCTCGCTGGTGCCGCTGCATCGCATCGATCGGCATACCGCCGGGTTGGTGCTGTTTTCCGCCAACCCGCAAAGCCGTTCGGCGTATCAACAGCTGTTTCCCACGCGGCGCATCGACAAATTCTACGAAGCCATCGCCCCTGCCTTGCCTGAGCTGACCTTCCCCAGAGTGCACAAAAGCCGTCTGGTGGAAGGCCAACCGTTCTTTCGCATGCAGGAAGGGCCAGGCGCCAGCAATACTGAAACCGCCGTGGACGTGCGCGAAAAAAATGGCGACAGGTGGCGCTACGGCCTGTTTCCCGTGACCGGCAAGAAGCATCAATTGCGGGTGCACATGAGCGCGCTTGGGGCGAGCATTTGCAATGATCCGTTCTACCCCGACGTGGTCAAGGATGCCGAGGACGACTACGCCAACCCGCTCAAGCTGTTGGCCCAAGGCGTGCGTTTTATCGACCCGGTCAGCGGTGAGCAGCGCGACTTTCGCAGCCGCATTACCCTCGACTGGTAACCGCCAGACATGACAAGGCCCGCGCGAGGCGGGCCTTGTGGGCAAACGCTAAGACTTACAGGTCTTTAACGGTGCGAACCTGATCTTTGTTGATACGGGTTTGCTTGCCGTCAAGCTGTTGGAACTCGTAGAAGCCCGAAGCCTTGTCGTATTTAGGCGTGTCGACGGCCTGGATTTCGCGACCGTCATTCAGGGTAATCACTGTAGGCGAGGCGCAACCGGCAAGGGTAGCGAGGCCCAGTGCAAGCATGAGAGCGGCGATGGTCCGTTGAGTCATGAGTTTGTCTCCGAGAGAATTCTTTTAAATTACTGACCCTGTGACGCGCGCGGCGCCGACAAAGTTCCTTAAGCGAGGTTCATTCTGACACGCCGAAGCCTGTGTGCAATAGCTCGGGCGTATTCAGGTTGGCCAACCTCGGGTCATTTGCCGCATATTCCTGGGCCACGCCGCCGAGTTGCACGAGGATGTTGCGTGGGCTCCGCTCACCGGCTTCCCACGCCTGTTCTACCTGGTTTTGCAGGTGGGTTGGAATGATGCAAATCAACGGTTCCCAGAAGTTGCCGTGGCGCACCATCACGGGCAACAGCGGGTTTTGGCGTGCAGTCTCACGCAGGTCGTTGAGCAGTCCTACGTCGATGTTCGGTACATCGCACGGCAATATAAGCAGATGCGCGTGATGCGCGGCGGCAAGTCCCGCGCGGATGCCAGCCAGCGGGCCGGGGAAGTCCGGGCTGTCGTCACTCACCAATTGGTCGGCATACGGCGCGTACAGGTCATGGTTGCGGTTGCACGAGATAATCAGGTCATCTGTCAGCGGCCGGGTCAGGCGCTGCAAATGGGCGATCAGCGGTTGGCCGTGCCATGGCAGCAAGCCTTTGTCCTGGCCGCCCATGCGTTGGCCACGGCCACCGGCCAGCAGTAAAATCGAACAGGGCAGATGGGTCGAATCGAAAGACATGGCGGTTTCGCTGCGGCAGGTAAACAGGGGCCTGTGATATAACATCGGGCTGTTCCTTCGACAACCGGACCGAGCCATGAACGCCAAGGCTGATGCGCCCTTTGTACCCCTGAATATTGCTGTACTGACCGTCAGCGACACCCGCACGCTGGACACCGACACCTCCGGCCAGGTGTTCGTCGACCGCCTGACTGCCGCCGGCCATCACCTGGTCGAGCGCGTGTTGCTCAAAGACGACCTCTACAAAATTCGCGCGCAAGTGGCCCACTGGATCGCCGAAGACGTGGTGCAAGTGGTGCTGATCACCGGTGGCACCGGCTTCACCGGCCGCGACAGCACGCCCGAAGCGGTGAGCTGCCTGCTGGACAAACAGGTCGACGGGTTTGGCGAACTGTTCCGCCAGATCTCCGTGGCCGATATTGGCACCTCTACCGTGCAATCGCGTGCCCTCGCTGGCCTGGCCAATGGCACGCTGGTGTGCTGCCTGCCGGGCTCGACCAACGCAGTGCGTACCGGCTGGGACGGCATCCTCGCCGAGCAACTGGATAACCGGCACCGCCCGTGCAACTTCGTGCCGCACTTGAAGCAGGCCGAACCCTGCCAGTCCCGTGGGTAAGCCTGGCAAAACCGGCAACTTGCTGCCGGTAGAAGACGCGCTGGCGCAACTGCTGGCGATGGCCGACGCCACGCCGATCAGCGAACAGGACAGCGTGCCGCTGGCGCAAGGTGATGGCCGCGTACTGGCGCAAGACCTGATCTCCACCCTCGACCTGCCGCCCTGGCCCAACAGCGCCATGGACGGTTACGCCGTGCGCCTGGCGGACTGGGCCGGCGAGCCGCTGGTGGTGAGCCAGCGCATCTTCGCCGGTCAGGCGCCGCAGCCATTGGCCGCTGGCACCTGCGCGCGCATTTTTACCGGCGCGCCGGTGCCCGAAGGCGCAGATTGTGTAGAGATGCAGGAAAACGCCGTGGTTCACGCCGATGAGCGCGTGAGTTTTACCGAGCCGTTGCAGGTAGGCCAAAACATCCGCCCCCAAGGCCAGGAAACCACCGCTGGCGAGTTGGTGTTGCAAGCCGGCACGCGCTTGGGGCCAATCGAGCTGGGCTTGGCCGCCTCCCTCGGGCGTGATCGTCTGAGCGTGGTGCGCCGCGTGCGCGTGGCGGTGCTGTCCACCGGCGACGAGTTGGTCGAGCCCGGTTTGCCGCTGGGCCCGGGTCAGATCTACAACAGCAACCGCCGCGTGCTGTGCAGTGGGCTGGCGCGCATGGGCTGTGAAGTGATCGATGCCGGGATTCTGCCGGATGACCTCGAAAAAACCCGCACACGGCTGGCGGAGCTGGGCAGTGTTGACTTGATTCTATCGACCGGCGGTGTGTCGGTGGGTGAGGCGGACTTCCTCGGCATCGCGCTGCGCGAAGAGGGCGAGCTGGCCCTGTGGAAGCTCGCGATCAAGCCCGGCAAGCCGCTGACCTTCGGCCATTTCCGGGGTGTGCCTGTGATTGGCCTGCCCGGTAACCCGGCGTCGACGCTGGTGACCTTCGCCTTGTTGGCGCGGCCTTACCTGCTACGCCGCCAAGGCGTGCAAGACGTGGCGCCGCTGCGCTTCGAAGTGCCGGTAGGGTTCACCTGGCCCAAGCCTGGCAACCGCCGCGAATACCTGCGTGCGCGCATCGAGCAGGGCAAGGCGATCATCTATCGCAACCAAAGCTCCGGCGTGCTGCGCAGCGCGGCATGGGCGCAAGGGTTTGTGGAAGTGCTGGAAGGTACGACGCTGGCGCCAGGCGATCGGGTCAACTTTATCCCGCTGAGCGACATCCTCAACTGACCTGCCGGCTTTGATGGCAGGCGGGCTTGTGTGGCAAGCCCGCTCGCCACAGTTAGCGGCCGGCTGCGGGTTAGTAATCATCCCCGCGTTCGGTCACGTCCCGCTCCACTGGCGCCGCATTCGGGTCGTACCCTGCCGGGAACTTGCCTTTCAGCGTCCAGGCAAACGCAATGATCTCAGCGACTGTGCGGTACAACTCCTCGGGGATGCTGTCGCCCAACTCCATTCGCGCGAGCAGTTTCACCAGCTCGGCGTTCTCATAGATCGGCACTTCATTTTCCCGCGCCAACTTCAAAATCGCTTCAGCCAAGGCATCGTCGCCTTTGGCCGTCAGAGTCGGCGCTTGCTGGCCGTCGTATTTGAGGGCAATTGCCTGGCGCGGCGGGTCAGTGTTGTTCATGCCGTTTCATCCACCCAACGTTGCTCCAGCCCGGTTTTTGGCCCGCGTGGCGGGGTGCCGAGGTGGCAATCGAGGTCACCGACGTTGATGCCCGAGGTCACCAGGCGCTCGCGCAAACTGCCTAGGTGGCTTTCGATCAAACTGGCCGTGAACGGCCGAGCGGCCCAGAGCTGGCTGGACAGTTTGCCCTGCGTCAATTGCGCCTGAACCTGTAACGGCCCCAACGGCTCCATGTCGAACGCCAGCTCGACGCGCCAGAGCATCTGTTTGGGGTCTTTCTTGTCTTTGCGTTCGGGCGTGTTCTTGTCTGGCGCCGGTTCTTCGCGCTGGAACTTGAGCTGCAACGGCACGATGTCCTGCAAGGTGCGCATCGGGATTTCCAACTGCCAGGTGCTTTGCAGCCGACCATCGGCGGTCAAGCCGGTTTGTTCCAGGCTCGACAACTGATGGCTCTGCAACCGCGAGATCGCCCCTGCGGCGAGGCGCAGCAGGTTTTCCAGGTCGCCTTCGCCTTCAAGGCGCGCCACCAGCCGTGCCGGCAGCGGGAAACCTGCGGGGGCTTGCCGGGCGCCGATCTGCCCGAGGGTATTCAGCGGGTTGCGCACAAAATTCGGCATCACTTGGGCCAGGGTATTGGCGGCGAGGATGGCATTGAGGTTGGTACCGGCGGGCAGCGCAGGCAGCAAGTCGGCGACCAGCCGCAGCAGGGCGCCTTTCATGTCCAACGGGGGTATTTGCGGGTTTTGCCCGACCAGCAATTTGGCTTCAAGAAACGCACCGCTGTTCTGTACCAACTGTGCCAGCACCTTGGGGTTGCTGACTTGTGCCAGGTCGGGCAAGGCCGCGAGCAAACGGTCGGCCGCAGCACGCAGGTCGGTGGACGTACTGTCATCGCCAGGCAGGTTTTGCAAGGCGTTAAACACCACGTCCAGTGAGCCTTGGCGACTTTGCTGGGTGGAGAGTTGCTGGGTGACGGCCAATTGATCCTGGCGCCCGCTCAGCGGCACAAAATTCAAGGTCTGTGCGCTCTGCACCACCGCGCTGAGCAAACTGCCGACCCGCAGTGGCTGCGGGCTTTCCACGGTCAGGCTCGCACCGGCTAGGGCGTTATTGAGCACTGTCACCAGCGAGCGGTAGACCGCCGGTTGCGCCGTGCCCTGAGGCAGCATTTGCGTGGTCAGCACCTTGCCTTGCAACAGCGTGCCCACCGGCATTTGCGTGGTGTCGATGCGGGTGAGTGCGGCCACGTTGGCGCTCAAGGCTTGCTGCAACGAGAGGGTCAGGTTGCCGGTGGGCGTTTGGCTAACGGCCACGTTACTGCCCAACGGCAGCGGCTGCGCGCTGCTCGCTTGGACCAATGTCTGGCGGCCACCTTCGAGGGTCAACTTGAGCAACAACTGAAACGCATCGCCGCCTTGTTTAAGCGCAATCACCTCGGCGTTTGCGGTTTTGCCAGGGTCGATCAGCCCGGTCTGCGGTTCCAGCAGTTTCAGCAACTCGCCGCTGGCGGGCAGCGGCGCAGGCCCGGTGGCCGGGGCAGGCGGCAGCGTAGGAAGGTTGATCTCACCGGTCATCGTGCGCGTCGTCTCTGGGCAAATTGCGCTCTTTAGAGCAGGGCATCGCATGTATAATGCCGCTCCTGTGCGACGAGAGCGGCAAAAACCTCACAACTATTTGATCCAGCTCTCTAAAATCGGTCGCCAAAGCCGGTATTGTGCATCTCTATAACGGCTGCTACACCGCCGACTTGAACCGTAAAGGCCCGCTATCTCTTGACCAGCCCTCTTCTTGAAGCCGTAGCGCTTGCCTGTGAACGCGACCTGCGGATGCTCTTCGAACACCTCGAACTGCGTTTGGCGGGCGGCGACATGGTGCAAATCAGCGGCCCGAACGGCAGTGGCAAGACCAGCCTGTTGCGGCTGCTGGCCGGTTTGATGCAGCCGACCGCCGGTGAAGTACGCCTCAACGGTAAACCCCTCACCGAACAACGCAGCACACTGGCGCGCAACCTTGTGTGGATCGGCCACGCCGCTGGCATCAAGGACGTGCTGACGCCCGAAGAAAACCTCGTTTGGCTCAGCGCCCTGCATCACCCGGCTGGCCGTGACGCTATCTGGCAGGCGCTGGCCGCGGTCGGCCTCAAGGGTTTTGAAGACCAGCCCTGTCACACCTTGTCTGCCGGCCAACAGCGCCGCGTGGCCCTGGCCCGTTTGTACTTGCCCGGCCCGCCGCTGTGGATTCTCGACGAGCCGTTCACCGCCCTCGACAAACACGGCGTCGCCCAACTTGAAGAACACCTGGCCCGGCACTGCGAGCAGGGCGGCCTGGTGGTGCTCACCACCCATCACACCTTGGCGCGCATGCCCGCCGGTTACCGTGACCTCGATTTGGGCCGGTGGTCGCTGTGAGTGTGTTTGCCCTGCTGGTGGCCCGCGAAGCACGGTTGTTGTGCCGTCGCCCGGCCGAACTGGCCAACCCTTTGGTGTTCTTTGCCATCGTTATTGCGCTGTTCCCGTTGGCGGTCGGCCCCGAGACCAAACTGTTGCAAACCTTGTCTCCAGGGCTGGTGTGGGTCGCCGCGCTGTTATCGGTGCTGCTCTCGCTGGACGGGCTGTTTCGCAGTGATTTCGAAGACGGTTCCCTCGAACAGTGGGTCCTTTCGCCGCACCCGCTGCCACTTCTGGTACTGGCCAAGGTGCTGGCACACTGGGCGTTCTCCGGCTTGGCGCTGGTGTTGCTCTCACCGTTGCTGGCGATGATGCTAGGGTTGCCGACCGAATGCTTGCCAGTGTTGCTGCTGTCATTGTTGCTCGGCACGCCGACGCTCAGCCTGTTGGGCGCAGTGGGCGCGGCGCTGACTGTGGGTTTGAAGCGCGGCGGCCTGTTGCTGGCGCTGCTGATTCTGCCTTTGTACATCCCGGTGTTGATTTTGGGCAGCGGTGCTTTGCAAGCCGCGCTCATGGGCATGCCGGCGAGCGGTTACCTCTTGTGGCTTGGCAGCCTGGCCGCCCTGGCGGTAACCCTGACTCCCTTTGCTATAGCCGCCGGCCTGAAGATCAGCGTCGGCGAATGAATCAGGTCTGGTTAAGCGTTGTAACCTTAACCCGCTCTTCAACATAAGAAACACCCTAAGCTTGCCGCCAAGACGGCAAGCACCCGTGATGGAAACAGCAATGAACTGGACCTGGTTTCACAAGCTCGGCTCGCCCAAGTGGTTTTACGGCATCAGCGGCAAGCTGCTGCCGTGGTTGAGCCTCGCCGCCTTACTGCTGATCGGCATCGGCCTGGTCTGGGGCCTGGCCTTCGCGCCGCCGGACTACCAGCAAGGCAACAGCTTTCGCATCATCTATATCCACGTTCCCGCCGCGATGCTGGCGCAGTCCTGCTACGTGATGCTGGCGGTGTGCGGCGTTGTCGGCCTGGTGTGGAAGATGAAGCTGGCGGACGTCGCCCTGCAATGCGCCGCACCGGTCGGTGCGTGGATGACCGCCGTGGCGCTGGTCACCGGCGCGATCTGGGGCAAACCGACCTGGGGTTCGTGGTGGGTGTGGGATGCGCGCCTGACCTCGATGCTGATTCTGCTGTTCCTGTACTTCGGCCTGATCGCGTTGGGCAATGCGATCAGTAACCGCGACAGCGCCGCCAAGGCCTGCGCGGTGCTGGCGATCGTCGGCGTGATCAACATCCCGATCATCAAATACTCGGTGGAGTGGTGGAACACGCTGCACCAGGGCGCCACCTTCAGCCTTACCGAAAAACCGGCTATGCCCGTCGAAATGTGGGCGCCGCTGCTGGTGATGGTGCTGGGGTTCTACTGCTTCTTCGGCGCCGTGCTGTTGATGCGCATGCGCCTTGAAATACTCAAGCGTGAAGCCCGCGCCAGTTGGGTCAAGGCACACGTGCAGGAAAGCCTGGGAGCGCGTGGATGAGTTTTGCGTCTTTCAGTGACTTTATCGCCATGGGCCATCACGGCCTGTATGTCTGGACGGCTTATGGCATCTGCCTGGCAGTGCTGGCCCTCAACGTCGCCGCGCCGATCCTGGCCCGCAAGCGTTACCTGCAACAAGAGGCGCGTCGTCTGCGCCGGGAGACCGAAAAGTGAATCCGCTGCGTAGAAAGCGTCTGTTGATCATCCTCGCCATTCTCGCGGGGGTGAGCCTTGCCGTGGGCTTGGCGATGAGCGCCCTGCGAGAGAACATCAACCTGTTCTACACCCCGACCCAAATCGCCAACGGCGAAGCCCCGCTGGGCAAGCGCATTCGCGCCGGTGGCATGGTCGAGAAGGGTTCACTGCAACGCTCCGGCGACTCCCTCGACGTCACCTTTGTGGTCACCGACTTCAGCAAGTCCGTGACCATCACCTATCGCGGCATTCTCCCGGACCTGTTCCGCGAAGGTCAGGGCATCGTCGCGCTGGGCAAGCTGAATGCCGATGGCGTGGTGGTGGCCGATGAAGTGCTGGCCAAACACGACGAAAAATACATGCCGCCGGAAGTCACCAAAGCCCTGAAAGACAGCGGCCAGTCGGCACCTTCTACTCCTGCATCCCCAGCCAGGGAGGGCTGAACCATGACCTCTGCACTGTTTATTCCGGAGCTGGGCCAGTTGGCGATGATCCTCGCCCTGTGTTTCGCCGTCGTCCAGGCCGTGGTCCCGTTGCTCGGCGCCTGGCGCGCGACCGACTGTGGATGAGCCTCGCGCAGCCGGCCGCCTGGGGCCAATTTACGTTCCTGGTGTTCGCGTTTGGTTGCCTGACCTACGCCTTCATGACCGACGACTTTTCCGTCGCCTATGTGGCTAATAACTCCAACAGCGCGCTGCCTTGGTACTACAAGTTCAGCGCCGTGTGGGGCGCGCACGAAGGGTCGTTGCTGCTGTGGGCGTTGATCCTCGGTGGCTGGACTTTCGCCGTGTCGGTGTTCTCGCGCCAACTGCCGCAAGTCATGCTGGCGCGGGTGCTGGCGGTGATGGGCATGATCAGCATCGGCTTCCTGCTGTTCCTGATCATGACCTCCAACCCGTTCACGCGCATCCTGCCGCAGATACCGGTCAACGGGCATGACCTTAACCCGCTGCTGCAAGACATTGGCCTGATCGTGCACCCGCCGATGCTCTACATGGGTTATGTGGGTTTCTCGGTAGCCTTTGCCTTCGCCATCGCTGCCTTGCTCGGCGGGCGCCTTGATGCCGCATGGGCGCGCTGGTCGCGGCCGTGGACCATCGTCGCCTGGGCCTTCCTCGGCATCGGCATCACGCTGGGCTCGTGGTGGGCCTATTACGAACTCGGCTGGGGCGGCTGGTGGTTCTGGGACCCGGTGGAAAACGCCTCCTTTATGCCGTGGCTGGTCGGCACCGCGCTGATTCACTCGCTGGCCGTCACCGAAAAGCGCGGCGTGTTCAAAAGCTGGACAGTGCTGCTGGCCATCGCGGCGTTTTCCCTCAGCCTGCTCGGTACTTTCCTCGTGCGTTCGGGGGTTTTGACCTCGGTGCATGCGTTTGCCTCCGACCCGGCGCGCGGCGTATTCATCCTGATTTTCCTGCTGTTCGTGGTCGGCGGCTCACTGACGCTGTTCGCCCTGCGCGCGCCAGTGGTCAAGAGCCATGTGGGCTTCAACCTGTGGTCGCGGGAAACCCTGTTGCTGGGCAATAACCTGGTGCTGGTGGTGGCGGCGTCGATGATCCTGCTCGGCACGCTGTATCCGCTGGTACTGGATGCCCTCAGCGGCGCCAAGCTGTCGGTTGGCCCGCCGTACTTCAACGCGTTGTTTATTCCGTTGATGGGCCTTTTGATGGTGGTGATGGCCGTGGGCATGCTGGTGCGCTGGAAAGACACCCCGGTGAAATGGCTGGCGGGCATGCTGATGCCGGTGCTGCTGGGCAGTGTGGCCTTGGCGGTGATCGCAGGCTTTGCCTACGGCGACTTCAACTGGGCGGTACTCGCGACCTTCCTGCTCGCCGCTTGGGTCATGCTCGCCGGCCTGCGCGACATCGTCGACAAAACCCGCCACAAAGGCCTGATCAAAGGTTTACCAAGCCTGACCCGCAGCTACTGGGGCATGCAAGTCGCGCATATTGGCATCGCCGTGTGCGCGCTTGGCGTGGTGCTTTCCAGCCAGAACAGCGCCGAGCGCGACCTGCGCCTGGCACCGGGCGAGTCGATGGACCTGGCCGGTTACCACTTCATCTTCGAAGGCGCCAAGCACTTCGAAGGCCCAAACTTCACGTCGGACAAAGGCACCGTACGCGTAGTCCGCAACGGCAAGGAAGTGGCGGTGCTGCACCCGGAAAAACGCCTGTACACCGTGCAGAGTTCAATGATGACTGAAGCCGGCATCGACGCCGGTTTCACCCGTGACCTCTACGTAGCGCTGGGTGAACCGCTGGGCGACGGCGCGTGGGCGGTGCGTGTGCATGTAAAACCGTTCGTGCGCTGGATCTGGTTCGGCGGTTTGCTCACCGGTTTCGGTGGTTTGCTGGCTGCGATGGACCGGCGTTATCGGGTCAAGGTCAAGAGCCGGGTGCGTGAAGCCCTCGGCCTTTCAGGAGCGCCGGCATGAAGCGTTGGTTGATGGTTATGCCGCTGGCAGTGTTTCTGGTGGTGGCGGTGTTCCTGTATCGCGGCCTTTATCTGGACCCGGCAGAGCTGCCGTCGGCGATGATCGGCAAGCCATTCCCGGCGTTCACGCTGCCGACCGTGCAGGGCGACAAAACCCTGACTCAAGCGGACCTGTTGGGCAAACCGGCAGTGGTCAACGTGTGGGCGACCTGGTGCATCTCGTGCCGCGTCGAACACCCGGTGCTCAATGCGCTGGCCGAGAAAGGCGTGCTGATCTACGGCATCAACTACAAGGACGACAATGCAGCGGCGCGCAAGTGGCTGGCTGAATTTCACAACCCGTACCAGTTGGACATTCGCGATGAAGACGGCAACCTTGGCCTCAACCTCGGTGTGTACGGCGCTCCGGAAACCTTCTTCATCGACGCCAAAGGCGTGATCCGCGACAAGTATGTCGGCGTGATCGACGAAGTGGTCTGGCGTGAACAACTCGCCGCCAAGTACCAGGCGCTGGTCGATGAGGCCAAACCATGAAGCGCCTGTTAGCCGCTGCGGTTCTGGCGCTGGGCTTGGCCAGTGTTGCCCACGCCGCCATCGACACCTATGAATTCGCCAACGACGCCGAGCGCGAGCGCTTTCGCGAGCTGACCAAAGAGCTGCGCTGCCCCAAGTGCCAGAACCAGGACATCGCCGACTCCAACGCACCCATCGCCGCCGACCTGCGCAAAGAGATTTTCCGCATGCTGGGAGAGGGCAAGGACAACCAGCAGATCATCGACTTCATGGTCGACCGCTACGGTGATTTTGTGCGCTACAAACCGGCGCTCACCGGCAAGACCGCGCTGCTCTGGTTCGGCCCCGCCGGGCTATTGTTGGCCGGTGTTGTCGTCATGGCCGTGATCGTCCGCCGTCGCCGCGCCGCGCCTACCGATGGCTCCGACGCGTATCCCCTGAAGAGCGTAAACGCCTCGACCAATTGCTGGACACCCAGACTGATGATTGATTTTTGGCTGGCAGCCGGCTTGCTGCTCCTGATTGCCCTGAGTTTTCTGTTGATCCCTGTGCTGCGCGGCCGCCGTGCCCAGCGTGATGAGGACCGCACCGCGCTGAACGTGGCGCTTTACCAGGAACGCGTGGCCGAGCTGCAAGTGCAGCAGGACGAAGGTGTGCTCAACGCCGCGCAACTCGACACTGGCCGCGCCGAAGCTGCGCGTGAATTGTTGGCCGACACTGAAGGAGTGGAAAAACCTCGCGAATCGCGCCTGGGCAAACCGCTGCCGTTTTTGGCGGCGTTTCTGGTGCCGATTTTGGGCGTTGCGCTGTACCTGCATTACGGGGCCAGCGACAAGGTCGAACTGACCCGCGAATTCTCCCAGCCGCCGGTGTCCATGCAAGACATGACCCACCGCCTGGAACGCGCCGCCGCCGCGCAACCGGACTCGCCGGAAGGCCTCTACTTCCTCGGCCGCGCCTACATGGCGCAGGACCGCTCCGCCGATGCCGCGAAAATCTTCGAACGCACCGTCGCGTTAGCCGGGCGCCAGCCGGAACTGCTCGGCCAGTGGGCGCAGGCGCAGTACTTTGCCGACAATAAACAGTGGTCGCCCAAGGTGCAGGCGTTGACCGATGAAGCCTTGAAGCTCGACCCCAAAGAAGTCACCAGCCTGGGCCTGCTCGGCATCGCCGCCTTTGAAGGCCAGCGCTACCAGGAAGCCATCGACTACTGGAACCGCTTGTTGGCCCAACTGGCGCCGGAAGATAACTCGCGCGTCGCGCTGCAAGGCGGCATCGACCGCGCGGCCGAAAAGCTCAAGGAAAACGGCGGCAGCGTCGCGCAAAAAGCCGTGATCAAAGTGCGCGTAGACCTGTCCAGCGAGGTAAAAGCCAACGCCCTGCCGAGTGACAGCGTGTTCATCTTTGCCCGCGCGGTAAACGGCCCACCTGCGCCGTTAGCGGCCAAACGCGTCAGCGTCGCCGAGCTGCCCATCACCGTCGAACTCGGCGATAGCGACGCGATGATGCCGCAGTTGAAACTGTCGAACTTCGCCGAAGTCCAACTGGTTGCGCGCATATCCCGGGCAGGTCAACCGACCGCTGGCGAGTGGATCGGCCGCAGCCAACCCTTGGCCAGCACCACCACTGCCACGCAGCAGCTGACCATCGACCGTCCGGATAAATAAATTCGAGGAAACGCCCATGACCGCACTCGCACGAATCACCCTGCTCAGCCTGGTATTGGGCCTGAGCGCCTGTGCGGTCCACCGACCTCCCGCGCCCACCGGCCCGACCATTCCGCCGTCCGGCCCGTCGACCCAGCCGAGCACCCAACCCTCGGCCCCGGTAACCCCGCCACCGAAAGCATTGCCAAGTTCGTCGCCAACCTTCGCCCCGCCACCGGGCGCCGCCAGCCACTGGGACGGCAAGATGCAGGTGTACGTGCTGGAAGAACAACCCGACACCTTCTACCGCCAGCGCACGTATTACCGCTGGACCAACGGCTGGAGCCGCTCGATCAGCCCGAACGGCCCATGGGAAGAGACCAACGTGCAAGGCGTGCCGCCTGGGTTGAGCAAGCAGTACGCGCAATGACAAAAGGCGACCTAGGGTCGCCTTTTTTTGGCCTTGAAATACAACCCTTCAAACACCCCAGGGCAACTGTGGAGCGCAGCTATTATTGTTCCCATGCTCTGCGTGGGAATACACCCCGTGACGCTCCGCGTCACCTTGCGTAGTCCTACGCAAGTAACGCCGGCAAAAAGTAATAGAGCATATTCAGGCGAAATTATTGCTTCCGGAAAAGTAGCGGTCATTAAGCAATTAATGGGGGTGTTCAGCCGCACTGCTTATTTTTTTAGATGTGTAATCAGTTCTGCGGTAGGAATATACACAGTATTGGTGTAATAAGCTTTGAATCCATAAGCAGTGATGTACACCTGGCAGGGGATGCTCTGTTGTCCCGCTAACAGATTCTCCAATACGGCGCCCGAGGTGATTGAGGTTGGGATAGGTACCTCTCGCTCTTCGGTCGCATTGAATGATAGCGAAGACCGGAAGTAAAATTTCCCAGTGTTATTGGGTGTGGCATCAGCTTCCAGGAGGCCTACGCCTCGCGCTTTAATTGTATGGTTTACATCGAAATTCTTATCGTGATTCAACGTGCATACAAGTTTAGGCGTATTCTGGTTCTTTTTTTCATAGAGGGTGAAGACTTTGCTCAGGTTTTGATCTGATTCCAGCGTCACGTAAAGTAGCGAGTCTTCACGGCGTTCAAACCCTTTAAATGTTAATGATGCCGGCGGTATGTTTGGTGTCCGAGCGCATGCGCTGAAAATCAGTGCAGTGGCGAATATTAGTAACTTTTTAAGTTTAATCATTTTATATTTTTCACGTACGCTTCATAAAGGAAGTCCAGAGCACATTTTGTACCCTGGATCGGTGCAACCATCATGTGACTCGCAAACGCGTGATGTATGTTTACTGTGGTATTGATCGCTGGGCCTTGGCTCACAATCCAGCGTTCTCCAAAGTTTGCAACGTGGTCTGACGCATCTGGCTTCACTGGGTTAGCGCGGATATTGATCCACATGTCAGCCACTGGAGCTGGTTCAGAGTAGTAGATATCAGAACCTAACCACACCAAAAATCCTTTTCCTACAGGGTCTAAGGTTATTAGAAGTGCGATTTTGTAACCTTCATCAGACAGCATCTTTGAGAGGTGAGCGCCATTCCACGCGCCTAGGCTGTGTCCGACTATATAGATAGGGCACGACTTGCTAGGAATGAGATTGGTGATGTGTTCTTTAATGTCGCGCCCCCCACGCGCTTCATTATATCCCCATACGTATTTTGTGTATTTTTCGGAAAGTTGTGCGACTGCCATCCTTTTTGACATCAGCAAGTCGACATCATCGATGTTGTGAAAAGCACCTTGAGAGTAATAGCTTTCTTGGTCTCCAGCGCCACCAATGTAAAAAATAATAGGTTTAGTCGCAGGTACAGGTACGATTTTTATTTGTGGATCGTTCACCGCTGTCAATGTGTGCGTTGCCGCCAGACTTGCAGTGTTGCCATTAGGTAAAATTATTTTCTCTGCTTCCATGCTCTCAATCTTCCAAAAATAATTTGATACTTTCAGCCAGATGCGAACTCACTACATGGGTGTAGCCCAGCGCATCACTGACGCCATGTTCAATGCTACCGTTAGCGCGCTGGATACAGTAAGCATGGTTGGGCATGGGTTCACCCGTAGCTTCGTCGACCAATTTTATCTTGTCGCTGAAGTGTACCGGCATCGACGATAACCCACTGAAGGGCGCTGGCACAAAGGTGTCACCGATAATGATGGTGCTGGCGCCTGCCGTTACAGTGTTGCCATGAGCGCCAACGCTGCCGACGGTGGCGGCATTGAAACCATTGATAAAAACAGTTGAAGATACGCCGCTGGTAATCGGGCTTCCGCAAGCTGAAGTGTCGTTTAAGCGGGCAGCGCCCAAGCCTTCGAAGATCACATCTGATGAGCCGGTTACCAGCGAATTGGTACCGTGACCCGGAACTGGGCACGCTGTAGGGTCTGTGATGCGCGCAGCAGGTTTGCCACTCATGAGAACGTCCTTTTCAGCTATTCACAGGGGGGAGAAGAGGTCAATCGGGATTTCTGAAAGTCGCCAGCTTTCATCCATGAGGTTGTACATAGCTCGATGGTTTTCTTGGGTCGGACTGCAGTCCTCAAGTGCTCGCCATGCGATCTCAACGCAGTTATCCATGGCGTAAGTTGAGTAATCATCGAGCTGGTTTAGCCACTCGTTGTAATTGGGCATGCCAACGCTGCGGTAGGCATCAAGCAGTATCTGCGCGACTTCCTCACCCCAATGCAAAAATCGACCGGGGGTCCACGGGCCGGTCTGTGTGTGGACAAACCAACCAAGGCTCTTTAATCCACCACTTTCGAGGTACAGGGAGCCACCCTGTGAACTCAGTCCGCAGCACAGAAAGACGCTGAGCCAGCCCTGGTGGGCGTGAATAACATCAGTGGGATCGAATCGGGCTAAAGGGATGACGCGGTAGCCGCTGGTTAGCATTGAGCGGGCGACTAGCTCGGCGTCCAATCGCGACACGAATGCTTGTACGGCATTACCCTTACCGCAGGGTGTGCAAAGAATCTCGACTGGCGCGCGGGCTGGGGTATCGCTGCTTCCCACTATACGAACCAACCCGTAAAGGCGGAGCGAGCTCTTCAAACCGCTTGGGTGTTGTACCACAGGTGCCAGCGTCGGCATGGCACTTCGTGAGGAGTCCATTAACTAATAACGTCCGTGTAATTTCAGGCGATGTCTGCACCGGATGGTGCGTGGGTTCAATTACTTTTTCCGGGTGTAGCGAGCTGTACGCAGGTTGGTCGACCAGGGAATGGAAACCCGGCAGGGCCTAAGCCCTCCCATGCACAGCCCGCCATAACGCGAGCACGATAATGCCGCTTGCGCGGCACTGTGCGCCATTCTAACCCGGGCGATCAAGCCCGATCGCTGATGAGCAGCGACTGCGAAAGGCTAACGGTGACTTATAGCAACTGCAAGCCACAGAGTTCGTAGGAAAAGTCGCGGAAGCACCAAGACTTTGTTATCTGTATTCCTCTTTCCCTTTTAACGAGACGGGCTTCATGGACCTCTATGTCGTACGCCACGGTGAAACCTGGGCTAATGCCGAGCACCGCTATCTAGGCGCACTCGATCCGGAACTGACCGAACGGGGCAGGGAACAAGCCTTCTCGCTCAGCAAGAAACTACCCTGCGGAATCGATGTAATGATCGTCTCCCCACGCTTACGGGCGCAGCAAACCGCGCAGATTCTTAACCATGACTTGAACCTTGAATCACTGACGATGGACGGCTTTCGCGAGCGTGACGTTGGCGTATTTGAAGGGCTGAATCAGGCAGAAGCAAAGGCAATGCATCCGCTGCTATGGGTGCAAAACATCACGCGGCAATGGACGGTTGGGCCAACAGGTGGCGAGTCGATTGCGCAGGTGGTCGCCCGAGTGCACCAAGGTCTGGTCGAACTGGCGGGGCTCTATCCAAAGTCCGTCGTGTTGTTAGTGGCCCATGGCTTTGTAGCAAAGGTGATTCGCGCGTTAGGGCGAGCTGACTTTTCGGATTTTTTTAATTGGCAGCTTTCAAATGGAGAGATGCTGGTTTTAGAGGACTTCAGCGTTGCAGCGCCCCCGCTCATATCTCCTTTGGAAAGTCACTAAGAAACGGCTCATCTTACTCGAGTCCTCAAAAAGGCCATCGCGCCCTGAAAAATCGGGTGCCACTCCTGGGTGAGTTCGCTGCTCAATGGATGCCAGAAAAATCGAAACTGATGGCCTCCATCATCCTTGGTGAAATGGACCCAGCTCTCTGGAAGGTCTGCCGAGATCTGGCACTGGTGAAATGCCCAAGTGTCCCCTGTGATCTCTGCATGCCAGGTTCCTAATTCCCGAATGAAGTTGCCGGTTATTCCCGCTTCTTCATGCAACTCGCGAATAGCGGCGGCGGCTGTGGTTTCGCCGCTTTCTACACTGCCTTTGACCAGTTGGAAGCCAGCCAGGGGATGTTCGAAAACCAGAATTTCCAAAGATTGCTTGGTTCGAAGGACTACAGGGCAAGCCTTGACGATGCTCATTGAGTGTTGTCTTCCATACTTTTTGGCTCCCGCTAAGTTTACGCGTGCCCTTAGAGTCTCGGTGGCGAGGGGCTTGCTCCCGATGGCGGTGGTTCAGTGGGTGAATATCCAGCTGACACACCGCCATCGGGAGCAAGCCCCCTCCCACAGGGGATCTGCTCAGCGGTCAGGCTACTGGGCACTCCCGATTCAGTGCTTCATTCACCAACAACTGTGCAATCTCAATCATCTGCACCACCGCCAGCACTTGCTTGCGACCTGAGCCAGCCAGATGCTCGGCGCAGTCGTAAGCACACACAGTCGCCGATTCAAGCATCTCGCTGGCGTTGCTTAATGCAGCTTCGGTGCTGAGGCCGGGGCGGACGGTGAAGATTGTTTGAGGTGGAGATTGTGGGGTGATTTCCGAGGTGGACGACAGTGGGTCAGGCGTTACTTTTTTCATACGGATGCTCCGGGAGTGATGAAAAAAGCGCCCACTAAAGGCTATGGGCGCTTATACGCCTGGAGAGTTCGGGCTTCCACACCCGTTCGCTGATTTTGCAGCGACCCGCGAAGGTTAGCGGCGAGGTTGATCAGACGCAACCTGAAATCGGTGTAGGGCAGATCTTCACGCCCATCTTCCGGTTTATGCTGGATACTGAGGCCACAAGCCGCGAACGGCTTTTTGTAATGCATCACATCTGGCACCAGGCGAAGAGGGTATTTTAATGGCAGGCAGGTTGATCTATCTCATCGGACCCTCGGGTTCGGGCAAGGACAGCCTGCTGGATGCCGCACGCCCGCGCTTGGCCGAGCGTGGCTGCCGCATCGTGCGCCGTGTGATAACCCGCTCGGCGGAAGCTGCCGGCGAAGCGGCCCAAGGCGTGAGCCCGGAGCAGTTTGCCGCGATGCAGGCCGAGGGCGCGTTTGCTCTCAGTTGGCACGCGAATGGGTTGGCCTATGGCATTCCCAAGGTCATCGACGCGTGGCTGGCGGCGGGTGACGACGTGCTGGTCAATGGCTCGCGCGCGCACTTGGCGCAGACTCGTGAGCGTTACCCCACATTGCTGGTGTTGCTGCTGACAGTGGATCAAGGCGTGTTGCGCGAGCGCTTGATAGCCCGCGGGCGCGAGTCGTTGGCGGACATCGACGCGCGCCTGGCGCGTAATGCGCGGTTCACGGCTGAGGTGACCGCGGGCAAGGGTTGCGAATTATTGGTGCTGGATAATTCCGGCCCGCTTGAGCATACGGTCGAGCGCTTGCTGTGCTGGCTTCACGCGCACTCGGCGTGCACCTGAAGTGTTCTCATACTCCTATGCCAAACCGGCTCGCTAACGCTTTACGGCCTTTGGGCGTGACGCCCAACGCGCGGCTGTCCATGTCCTGAGTCAGCCAATCACGCGTAATCGCATTCTGTAAAACTGCCGCGCCCAAAGCGCCGGCCAGGTGCGGGCGGCGCATGCTCCAGTCCAGGCACGAACAGGCAAACCGCCGTCGCTGCGCGCGCAGTGCTGGCACATCGAGGCCGAGTTCCAGCATGGCTTTTTCACCGGGCGTGGTGAGCTGGTAAGTGCTGTCGCCAGTCAGCCAGCCGCACGCGATGAAATGGTCATGAAGCTGCACCGCCAGCGTGCCGGCCATGTGGTCGTAGCAGGTGCGTGCGAACTGCAAGCGGCTGGGCGTGGTGGCGACGAATGCGTGGGTGGTATTGCGGCTGATCACCATCAAGCCTTCGATTGCCTGGGCGATACGCGCGTCGGCGAGGCTGTAGTAACGATGCCTGCCCTGAGTGAGCAGCTTGATCAGGCCATCTTCCTTAAGCCTGGCCAAGTGGGCGCTGGCGGTGGACGTGCTCACCCCGGCAATTACGGCCATCTCGGTGCTGGTGCGCGCATGGCCATCCATCAGCGCGCAGAGCATTTTTGTGCGCGCAGGTTCTGCAATCGCACCGGCGACTTGCGACAGCGCCGCGTCATTATCATGGGCGTACATATTTCGTTCCTGAACGAATCATTGCCTTGTCAGCGGGCGGATAGTAGCGCTTCTTCGAGAACAGGACGTACTGAATGACACCGCTGCAAGCCGCTACCCATGCTGATCCCTATGCGTATTACGCACGCCTGAGGCGCCAGGGCGAATTGAGTTTTGATGCTGATCTAGGCCTGTGGATCGCCAGCCGTGCCCGGACGGTTGAGGCGGTGCTGGCGCATCCTGACTGTCGCGTGCGCCCGCCGCACGAGCCGGTGCCCAAGGCCATTGCGCAAGGCCGGCCGGGCAGGTTTTTGCGCGATTGATGCGCATGAACGAGGGCGCTGCCCATCGCTGCCCGAGGGCGGCGATTGAGCCTGCACTGACCGCTATAGGCGTGCAATCTGTTGCAGATGCGGTGGGTCGACTGCTCGACAGCGTGGCTAACCTCAATGCACTGATGTTCACGCTGCCGGTCTCGGTGGTCGCGTCGCTGCTGGGGTTTCCAGTGCACCAGTTGGCGACTATCGCCGGGCTGACGCGCGCTTTTGTCGCCTGCCTCTCACCGCTCAGCAGCGACGCTCAATTGCGTAACGCTGACGACGGCGCATCGCAGTTGAACCGCCTGTTCAGTGAGGTATTGGCAGAAGCCGAATTGCTGGCGCACATCCGCAGCGCTGGCTGGGATGATACCGAAGTATTGACGGCCAACCTGATCGGGCTGTTGTCGCAGACTTGCGAAGCCAGCGCCGGTTTGATTGGCAACACGTTGGTGCTGCTCGCTCGTCGGCCTGATCTGGTTGAACGGGTTCTGCGCACGCCCGCGTTGGTAACTGCGATGGTGGAAGAAGTGGCGCGTTACGATTCGCCAGTGCAAAACACGCGAAGATTTGTTGCCGAGCGCTGCACGATTGGCAATCAGGTACTGGCGGCAGGGGACAGCGTTTTAGTGCTGTTGGCGTCGGCCAACCGCGACAGTCATGCAAACCCGCAGGCCGACCACTTTTTGCTTGAGCGCTTGCAACGGCGAACCTTCAGTTTCGGCTCGGGGCGCCATCAGTGCCCTGGTCAACACCTTGCGCTTGCGATTGCTTCACAGGCCATCTTGGCGCTGCTTCGCAGCCAGCCTGATTGGCTGGCCGATGCTTGCCACTTCAGCTACTGGCCATCCCTTAACGGTCGTATTCCACGGTTTCACACGGCGGTAGAGAGCCAACCTTCCTGGAAGTAAGTCAGCCGGTTTCCAATATCCCGCAATACACCCGTCAATCCGCTTTCGCTATCCTGTGCTTGAATTAATATAACTCTAGGGTTACTTTTATTCAGGCCAAGCCAAGGAGGCTGAGGTGCAAAGCAGGTTATTGATCAAGGAGCTGCAAGAGGCGGGTTGGGTACTGGATCGGGTCACGTGCAGTCATCGTGTTTTTATTCACCGCTATAACCCGTACACGATCCCGGTGCCGCATCCGAAAAAAGACCTGCCCATGGGCACCGTCAGCAGCATCAGGAAACGCGCCGGGCTGCTTCAGTTTTAAGGAGAGCATTCATGCAATACCCAATCTGTATTGAATGGGGCGATGACTTCACCGCCACCGGTATTCAGATCCCCGACATCCCAGGCGCAGTTACCGCCGGGGACAGTTTTGAAGAGGCCTATAACGCGGCGGTCGAAGTCGCGCACATCCTGTTGCAAGAAATAGCCGCCGAAGGCGGCGTGATTCCGATGCCAACGTCAGTGGCCAATCATCATGCCCACGAAGACTACGCCGGGATGGGCTGGGGGATGTTGGAGTTGGACATCTCGCCCTATCTGGGCAAGACCGAGAAGGTCAATGTGACCTTGCCCGGTTATGTCATCCAGCGAATCGACCGTTATGTGCGCGAGCACAAGGTCAAAAGCCGCTCGTCATTTCTGGCGGATGCGGCCTTGGAGAAGTTGGTGCGCTCTTGACTGCAATCAGGCGGTGGCGACCGATGTTTGCCGCGACGCACTCATGAACCGCAATAATGCAATCAACGGCAGGGCACTGCCTATCAGCACCACGCCCAGCCAGCCGCCGTGTTGATACACGCTGCTGGCAATCGCCGAGCCGAAGGCACCGCCGATGAAGATGCTGGTCATGTACAGCGCGTTCAGGCGGCTGCGGCTGTTGGCGTCCAGGGTGTAAATGGCGCGTTGGCCGAGGACCATGTTCATCTGCACGCAAAAGTCCAACACCACGCCGGTGACCGCCAGGCCGATCACGCTGTACAGCGGGTGCACGAAGGCAGGTAGAAAGCTCAACGCGGCAAACAGCATGGCCACCAGCGAGGCGCGGTGAGTGTGGCCAGCGTCCGCGAGGCGGCCGGCGACAGGCGCGGCGATGGCGCCCAAGGCACCGACCAGGGCAAACAGTGCGATTTGGCTTTGGCTCAGGCCGTGGTTGCGCGCCAGTTCCAAAGGCGCAGCGGTCCAGAACAGGCTGAAGGCGGCGAACATGCAGCCCTGATAGAACGCGCGTTGGCGCAATATTGGTTGCTCCCGCAGCAGCGTGCCCAGCGAGCGCAGCAGTTGGCCGTAGCTGGCGCTGTGGTCAGGCTGTCGCTTGGGGATGGTCAGCAGCAGTACCACGCTGATAAACGCCATCAACGCGGCGGCGGCCATGAACATCGCGCGCCAGCCGAAGTGGTCGGCCACAAGGCTCGACACCGGCCTTGCCAGCAGGATACCGAGCAGCAGGCCGCCCATGATGCTGCCGACCACGCGGCCACGCGATTCGGCAGGGGCCAGGTGGGCGGCCAGCGGAATCAGAATTTGCACCGAGACGGAACTGAAACCGATCAGCAGCGACACAAGCAGGAACAGGTTCGGTTGCTCGGTGATAGCTGCGCCCAGCAGGCTGGCGATGGCCACTACGGTGGTGGTGATCATCAGCTTGCGGTTTTCCAGCAGGTCGCCCAGTGGCACCAAAAAGAACAAGCCCAGCGCGTAGCCGATTTGCGTCAGCGATACGATCAGGCTGGCCATCGCCGGGGTGAGGCCAATGTCCGGCGCGATCAGCTCGATAATCGGTTGGGCGTAGTAGATGTTGGCAACAATGGCGCCGCAACAGAACGCAAACAGCATCACCATGCCTCGGGTCATGGTGCTTGTAGCAGGTGGAGTAGCGTTCATGGTGTTCTCGTTAAAGCGAAGGAAGGTGGCGTGCGAGAGTAAAGACAACGCCGCAGCGGGAGTAGGGCGCCAGCATCGATAACATTCATGCCGGGAATTAATGACTGAAACGTTAATTGTTGAGTCGAACGCCAATGATACATTCAGGCACAACTGCCGAAACAGGAAATCCACGTTCATGAAGATCACGCTGAACAAGATGCTTATGGCTTCAACCCTCGCCGCGGCCATGGCGATGGGCTTGGCCAATGCCGCCAATGCCGCCGACGCCCCGCGCGTCGGCGTACGCGGCGCCATCACCGCGATGGACGGCGACGCAATGCACGTCAAGGTCAACAGCGGTGAACAAGTCACCGTGCACCTGACCAAAGACACCCAAGTGCGCGCCGTCACCTTGGCCAGGATCGATGAGATCAAGCCTGGCAGCTACATCGGTTCCGCCGCCATGCCCAACGCCGACGGCACCCTGACTGCGCTCGAAGTACACGTATTTCCACCGGCCATGGCCGGCACGGGTGACGGGCATCGCGCATTCGACTTGAAAGAAGGCAGCAGCATGACCAACGGCACCGTCGGCGACCTGGTGGTCAGCAACGGGCGCACCTTGACCGTCAAATACAAAGGCGGCGAGCAGAAGATCGTGGTGCCGGAGGATGTGCCGATCGTCAACCTCGAACCGGGGGATCGCAGCTTGCTCAAACCGGGGGTGAAGGTGGTGATGTTTGCGGCGCAAGGCGCGGACGGGACCATCACCGCTCAAGCTATTTCGGCCGGTAAAGACGGCGTAACACCGCCGATGTAACGGCAACACCCAAAGCCAAATGTGGCCAAGTGTGGGAGGGAGCAAGCCCCCTCTCACAGTTTGAGCTTACTGACCGCTGTAAATCTGATCAAAAACCCCGCCATCATTGAAGTGGGTTTTCTGCACGGTGCGCCAGTCACCAAAGGTCTTCTCGACCGACAGGAAGTCGACTTTCGGGAAGCGGTCGGTGTACTTGGCCAACACCTTGGGGTCACGCGGGCGCAGGTAGTTGTTGGCCGCGATTTCCTGGCCTTCCGGCGACCACAGGTATTTCAGGTAGTTTTCGGCGGCCACGCGGGTGCCTTTTTTCTCGACCACTTTGTCGACCACCGACACTGGCGGCTCGGCTTCGGCGGAAACACTTGGGTAGATCACTTCGAACTGGTCACGGCCGAACTCACGCGCGATCATTTCCGCTTCGTTTTCAAAAGTCACCAGCACGTCGCCGATCTGGTTGGTCATGAACGTGGTGGTGGCTGCGCGGCCGCCGGTATCCAGCACGGGCGCGTGCTTGAACAGCTCGCCAACAAATTTCTTGGCTTTGTCTTCGTCGCCACCGTTCTTCAGCACATAGCCCCACGCCGACAGGTAGGTGTAGCGGCCGTTACCCGAGGTTTTCGGGTTAGGCACGATCACTTGCACGCCATCTTTAAGCAGGTCCGGCCAGTCTTTCAGGGCTTTGGGGTTGCCCTTGCGCACGATAAACACGGTGGCTGAGGTGAACGGTGCGCTGTTGTTCGGCAGGCGCGTGACCCAGTTGTCGGGCACCAGTTTGCCGTTGTCTGCCAAGGCATTGATGTCGGTGGCCATGTTCATGGTGATGACGTCAGCCGGCAGGCCGTCGATCACCGAGCGGGCTTGCTTGCTGGAGCCGCCGAAGGACATCTGCAAGGTCAGTTTGTCGTCCGGGTGCTCGGCTTCCCAGTGTTTCTGGAAGGCGGCGTTGTAGTCTTTGTAGAAGTCGCGCATCACGTCATAAGAGACGTTGAGCAGGGTGACCGGTGCAGCCTGAACGGCACCGGCCAAGGCCAGGCCGGCGGCCAAGAGAGACGCGCTGAGGATTTTTTTCACTGCTCATTCCTTGTTGTTCGAGAAGGTTGTCGATTGCGTGGGGGCAATTTGCCAGCGACTATAGCCGGGCCTGCATAGACGCTTAAAGATTAAAACGAACTGTGCTTATTCCAATTTTGCGAAAAGATTATTGCCGCAGCGTGAGCAAAACGCCGCGTTGGGCTCATGGTTGTTCTTTTTGCACACCGGGCAGTCGTGCTGCAGTTGTTCGCCGCGCATCGCGCTCGCCAGTTCGGCGGTGAATATGCCAGTAGGCACGGCGATGATCGAATAGCCGGTGATCATCACCAGCGACGAAATCACCTGGCCCAGCGGGGTTTTCGGCACGATGTCGCCAAAGCCTACGGTGGTCAGCGTGACGATGGCCCAATAGATGCCCTTGGGAATACTGGTAAACCCGTGTGCCGGGCCTTCAATCACGTACATCAGGGTGCCGAATACGGTCACCAGGGTGCACACGCTGACCAGGAACACCACGATCTTCTGCTTGCTGCCGCGCAGCGCCGCCATCAGGTAATTGGCTTGTTTGAGATACGGGCTGAGCTTGAGCACACGGAAAATTCGCAGCATCCGAATGATGCGGATGATCAGCAGGTACTGCGCGTCGCTGTAATACAGCGCGAGGATACCGGGCACGATGGCAAGCAAATCCACCAGCCCATAAAAGCTGAAGGCGTAGCGCAACGGTTTAGGCGAGCAATACAGGCGCAACCCGTACTCGATGGCAAAAATGATGGTGAAGCCCCACTCGATGTAGGCCAGCACGTTCGCGTAGTTGTCGTGGACGGTTTGGATGCTGTCGAGGATTACGATCACCAGGCTTGCGAGGATGATCAGTAACAGGGTGCTGTCGAAGCGCCGCCCGGCGGCAGTATCGCTCTGGAATACCATGACGTAGAGCCGCTGACGCCAGTCGTTGTTGCTGCGCATAAATCCCGCCCGAATCGAATGTCGAGCAAGCCTAGGGGGATTCGAACGGGCTGTCCACGCGGGCTGCCACGTCGACAGCCAAACAGGACCCAATGTGGGAGGGTTATTGATCGCGAATCGAAAAATTCGCCATATGCTCCAGCCCCTTGATCAGCGCGGAATGGTCCCAGTTGCCGCCGCCAATCGCCGCGCAGGTGCTGAACACTTGCTGGGTGCTGGCGGTGTTCGGCAAATTGATCCCCAGTTCCTTGGCGCCAGCCAATGCCAGGTTCAAGTCCTTCTGGTGCAGGTTGATACGAAAGCCCGGGTCGAAGGTGCCGTTGATCATGCGCTCGCCGTGTACGTCGAGGATCTTCGACGAAGCGAAGCCGCCCATCAGCGCTTCACGCACCTTGGCCGGGTCGGCGCCGTTCTTCGCGGCGAACAACAGCGCTTCGGCGACTGCCTGAATGTTCAGTGCGACGATGATTTGGTTGGCGACCTTGGCGGTCTGCCCGTCGCCATTGCCGCCGACCAGGGTGATGTTTTTGCCCATACTTTGAAACAGCGGCAGGGCGCGTTCAAACGTCTGCGGCGTGCCCCCGACCATGATGCTCAAGGTGCCGGCCCTGGCGCCGACTTCACCACCGGACACCGGCGCATCCAGGTACTGCGCGCCGGTTTGGATGATTCTGGCGGCAAATGTTTTGGTGGCGGTGGGCGAGATCGAACTCATGTCGATCACCACCTTGTTCGGTGCCAGGCCTGCGGCCACACCCTCTGCGCGGAACAGCACGTCATCGACCTGCGGGGTGTCGGGCACCATCACAATGATGAACTCGGCTTGCTGCGCGACCTGCTGTGGGCTGGCCAGCGCCACGGCGCCAGCATCAAGCAATGCTTGCGCAGCCTTGCCGTGGTGTTCGGACAGAAACAGTTGGTGACCGGCTTTTTGCAGGTTCGCCGCCATGGGTTCGCCCATGATTCCGGTGCCGATAAATCCGATGTTAGCCATGTTCAATATCCTCGTGGGTCTACTGTGGGAGGTGGCTGTTGAGCCAACCCAAACCGGCTTCGGTGGTGGTCAACGGCTTGTATTCACAGCCGACCCAGCCGGCATAACCGATGCGGTCCAAATGGTTGAACAGGAAGCGGTAGTTGATCTCGCCAGTGCCTGGCTCATTGCGCCCTGGGTTGTCGGCCAGTTGAATGTGGTTGATCGCGCCCAAATGCGCCGCCAGGGTGCGGGCCAGGTCGCCTTCCATGATTTGCATGTGATAGATGTCGTATTGCAGGAACAGGTTGGTGCTGCCGACCTGTTCGCGAATTGCCAGGGCTTGCGCGGTGTTGTTCAGATAAAAGCCCGGAATATCGCGGGTGTTGATCATCTCCATCACCAGCTTGATGCCCGCTGCTTGCAGCGCGTGCGCAGCATATTTGAGGTTGGCGACGAAGGTTTTTTGCAGGGTTGCGTCATCCACATCGGCGGGACGAATGCCCGCCAGGCAGTTGATCTGCGTATTGCCCAGCACGTGCGCGTAGGCGATGGCCAGCGTGACCCCGGCGCGGAATTCCTCGACGCGGTCGGGGTGGCACGCCAGGCCGCGTTCGCCTTTGGCCCAGTCACCGGCCGGCAAGTTGAACAGCACTTGCGTCAGGCCGTTGGCGTCCAGTTGTGCTTTGATCTCGGCGGAGCTGAATTCATACGGGAACAGGTATTCGACACCTTCGAAACCTGCGTCGGCGGCCGCTTTGAAACGGGCAAGAAAGTCCTGTTCGGTAAACAGCATGGACAGGTTGGCGGCAAAGCGCGGCATAGGGCTCTCCTTAATCGAGCAGTGAAATGGCAGTGGGCGCGTCGTTGCCCACCAGCGCCAGGTCTTCAAATTCGTTGACGGCGTTGATCTCGGTGCCCATCGAAATATTGGTCACGCGCTCCAGAATAATCTCTACGATCACCGGAACCTTGAATTCTTCGAGCATGTGCTGAGCCTTGCGCAACGCCGGTGCGATCTCGCCCGGCTCGAACACACGCAGCGCCCTGCAGCCGAGGCCTTCGGCGACCGCCACGTGGTCCACGCCATAGCCATTCATTTGCGGCGCGTTGAGGTTGTCGAACGCCAACTGCACGCAGTAGTCCATTGCAAACCCGCGCTGGGCCTGGCGGATCAGCCCAAGGTATGCATTGTTCACCACCACATGGATGTACGGCAGCTTGAACTGCGCGCCCACGGCCAGTTCTTCGATCATGAACTGGAAGTCATAGTCGCCCGACAGCGCGACCACTTGGCGCGTCGGGTCGGCCTTGACCACGCCGAGCGCCGCGGGAATGGTCCAGCCCAACGGCCCGGCCTGGCCGCAGTTGATCCAGTGTCGGGGCTTGTACACATGCAGAAACTGCGCGCCGGCAATCTGCGACAGGCCAATGGTGCTGACGTAGCAGGTGTCTTTGCCGAAGACCTGGTTCATCTCTTCGTACACCCGTTGCGGCTTGACCGGCACGTTGTCGAAGTGGGTCTTGCGCTGCAGCGTCGCTTTGCGCTGCTGGCAGTCATGCAACCAGGCGCTGCGGTCCTTGAGTAAGCCTGCGGCTTTCCACTCGCGGGCCACCTCGATGAACATTGTCAGCGCGGCGCCAGCGTCGGAGACGATGCCCAAGTCCGGGGTAAATACGCGGCCAATCTGCGTCGGCTCGATGTCGACATGAATGAACCTTCGGCCTTCGGTGTACACCTCCACCGAACCGGTGTGGCGGTTGGCCCAACGGTTACCAATGCCCAGCACTACGTCCGACTTGAGCAATGTGGCGTTGCCGTACCGGTGCGAGGTTTGTAGCCCAACCATGCCCACCATCAGCGGGTGATCGTCGGGGATCGTGCCCCAGCCCATCAACGTTGGGATCACCGGTATGCCGGTCAATTCGGCGAACGCCAACAGCAGTTCGCTGGCGTCAGCATTGATCACGCCGCCGCCGCTCACCAGCAAGGGGCGTTCCGCCTGGTCCAGCAGCGTCAGGGCTTTTTCGACCTGAATGCGCGTGGCCAGTGGCTTGGCCAGGGGCAGCGGTTGGTAGGCGTCAATGTCGAATTCGATCTCGGCCATCTGCACGTCGAATGGCAAGTCGATCAGCACCGGGCCGGGGCGGCCGGAGCGCATTTCATAGAAGGCTTTCTGGAACGCGTACGGCACTTGGCCGGGCTCCATCACCATGCTCGCCCATTTGGTCACCGGCTTGACGATGCTGGTGATGTCGACGGCCTGGAAGTCTTCTTTGTGCAGCCGCGCCCGCGGCGCTTGCCCGGTGATGCACAGGATAGGAATCGAGTCGGCCCACGCGCTGTAAAGACCCGTGACCATGTCGGTGCCCGCCGGGCCTGACGTGCCGATGCACACGCCGATATTACCGGCCTTGGTGCGCGTATAGCCCTCGGCCATGTGCGAGGCGCCTTCAACGTGGCGAGCAAGCACGTGATCGATGCCACCGACCTTTTGCAATGCCGAATACAGCGGGTTGATTGCGGCGCCCGGGATGCCGAAGGCGGTATCGACACCTTCACGCCGCATCACCAGGACGGCGGCCTCGATTGCTCTCATTTTGGTCATTGTATTGGCGCCTCGTTGTTTTTGTAATTGTATACAATATTTTCTCTATGGAGTGTATTCATCGGCGGAGGCGCAGGTCAATCCATTTTATTTAAAGGTGTCTGCGTGAGATACAGGGTGATTTAAGCTATTTTGTAAAGAGTTTTGGCCGATATAAGAAAATATCGTATACAAAAAATAAAAATATTGTGTTCTATTTATTGGGTTGAGTATCTCCATAAAAATCAGGACCACACCCATGAGCGCTTTAACCTTGACACTCGCCACCCACCTGACCAGTCAGGCCCTTACCGCAGGGCGTAGTTTTTCAGCTGCACCGCTGACCATTGCAGTACTCGACAGTGGCGGGCACTTGATCACCTTGCAACGCGAAGACGGTGCCAGCCTGCTGCGCCCGCACATCGCCATCGGCAAGGCCTGGGGCGCGATTGCGTTGGGCAAGGGCTCGCGACTGCTGGCACTCGACGCGCAGCAACGCCCGGCGTTTATCGCGGCGCTCAACAGCCTGGGGCAGGGCAGCGTGGTGCCTGCGCCGGGAGGGGTGTTGATTCGGGACCAGGACGGCCGGGTGCTGGGCGCGATGGGAATCAGCGGGGACACGTCGGATATTGACGAGCAGTGCGCGATCACAGCGATCGAGGGGGTGGGGTTGTTGGCGGATGCCGGGCTGCCGGTCTGATGGTTGGGTGAATGGCAGGGCCTCATCGCGAGCAAGCCCGCTCCCACAGTGGATCAGCGTCGGACACACAATGTATGAACACTGCAGCCCACTGTGGGAGCGGGCTTGCTCGCGATAGCACGCGTTCAGACACATCCTGCCCAAAGCCCGTAGATCAACCTCAGGTTCCCTCATCTAGCCTCTCAGAACACCCACTGAAGAGAGGCCAAGGAATGGCTGACCTCCCCGCTTCACACCGCCTGCGTATTGGCCGGTTCAGCGAACACAACCGCACCTACCTCATCACGACCAACCTCCACGAAAGGGTGCCGATATTCACTGATTTTCATCTCGGTCGATTAGTGGTCTCTCAATTTCGAATCGCTCAACATCAAGGGCTGGCCCACTCACTGGCGTGGGTCATCATGCCCGATCACTTCCACTGGCTGATCGAGCTACAAAAGGGCTCACTGAGCGACTTGATGTGCAAGGTGAAGTCCAAGAGCACACGAAGCGTGAACGGCGCCACAGGGCGTAAAGGTCGCCTGTGGCAAACCAGTTTTCATGACCGAGCACTGCGCAAGGAAGATGATCTGGTAAAAATGGCCAGGTACGTGGTGGCCAATCCATTGCGCGCCAGGCTGGTAAAGCGCATCGGCGACTATCCGCTATGGGACGCGGTTTGGGTGTAAAACAGAGACCGCGTTGCGCCCATCGCGAGCAAGCCCGCTCCCACAGTGGATTTGCAGTGTTCATACAATGTGTGTCTAACGCTGATCCACTGTGGGAGCGGGCTTGCTCGCGATTAGTGCAGGCAGCGCGGTCTATCAGTCCGGCTCACAGCCTTTGAGCACCAACCGGATAATCGTCTGCGCCGCCGCCTCGTAATCGGCTTCATCGAGCTTGGCCTTGCCGGTCACCGCGGAAATCTGCCAGTCAAAATCCGCGTAGGTCTGGGTCGCGGCCCAGATGCTGAACATCAAGTGATTGGGGTCAATCGCCGCGATCAGGCCGCGATCCACCCAGTGCTGGATGCAGTTGATGTTGTGTTTGGCTTGGGCGTTGAGCTGCTCGACCTGCTCGGCGCTCAAGTGCGGCGCGCCGTGCATGATTTCGCTGGCGAATACCTTGGAGGCAAACGGCAGGTCGCGCGAGATGCGGATTTTCGAGCGGATATAATTGCTCAACACCACCGAAGGCTCACCCGCAGGGTTAAACGGCGTGGACGCCGCCAGGATCGGCTCGATAATGCTTTCGAGCACCTCGCGGTAGAGGTTGTCTTTGGACTTGAAGTAGTAATAGACGTTGGGCTTGGGCAGCCCGGCCTTGGCGGCGATGTCGCTGGTTTTGGTCGCGGCGAAGCCCTTGTCGGCAAACTCCTCGCTGGCCGCCCGCAAAATCTTTTCTTTGTTGCGCTCGCGAATGGTGCTCATAGACCAGCAGTTTCCTTGCCAAGACAGGCGGTTGCGCATGGTAGCACCGGCTTTGCGCCAGCCTCAACAATGTGCCCGCAAAGCGCTGGGCCGCGCTATGCTCGCCCCCTCTCTCCCTAATGGAAGCCCGATTCATGGCAGGAAGCAGCTTGTTGGTTTTGATCGACGATATCGCCGCGGTACTCGACGACGTTGCACTGATGACAAAAGTGGCGGCAAAAAAGACCGCCGGTGTGCTGGGCGACGATCTTGCGCTTAACGCCCAGCAGGTTTCCGGAGTGCGTGCCGAACGCGAAATTCCGGTGGTGTGGGCGGTCGCCAAGGGCTCGTTTATCAACAAGCTGATTCTGGTGCCTACCGCTTTGTTGATCAGTGCGTTTGCACCGTGGGCGGTAACACCGCTGTTGATGCTCGGTGGGGCCTATTTGTGTTTCGAGGGCTTTGAAAAGCTCGCGCATAAATTCCTCCACAGCAAAACCGACGTCGAGGCCGAACATGCCGAGGTGGTGAAAGCTGTCGCCGACCCTGCGACCGACCTGGTGGCCTTCGAGAAGGATAAAATCAAGGGGGCGGTCCGTACGGACTTCATCCTCTCTGCCGAGATTATCGCCATCACGCTCGGCACCGTGGCTGATGCACCCCTGATGCAGCAGGTCATCGTGCTGTCTGGCATCGCGATTGTCATGACCATCGGCGTTTACGGCCTGGTGGCCGGTATCGTCAAGCTGGATGACTTGGGCCTGTGGCTGACCGAAAAACCAGGCCAAGCGGCGCGCAGCATCGGCGGGGCGATTTTGCGCATAGCGCCCTACATGATGAAAAGCTTGTCGGTGATTGGCACAGCGGCGATGTTTATGGTCGGCGGCGGCATTCTGACTCACGGTGTGCCGGTGGTGCATCACTGGATCGAGGCGGTAAGCCAGAGCACCGGTGGCTTGGCGTGGTTGATGCCTACGCTGCTCAATGCGGTGGCGGGGATAATTGCGGGGGCGATTGTGTTGGTCGTCGTTCAGGTAATTGGCAAGGTATGGCGAACTGCAAAGCGCTGACGGGTTCGCATCGTCGGCAGATAAAGTCGTCGCCATAAAAAAAGGCCATTCAATCGAATGGCCTTTTTTTGTCACGGTGGTTACTCGGCGATCTGCAACTTGCGCGACTCGGTGTAGATGTAGCGGACCTTCTCATACTCAAACGGCGAGTTCATCTGGCCGTAGCGGAAGCTGGTCTGGTAGCGCTTGTCGATCGCGCGCAGGGCCCAGATTTCCGGGTGGTTTTCGCTGACTTTTGACACGTTCAGGAAGTTGATCTGCGACTCTGCACTGTAATCGACGAGCAGGCCGCCGGTGTCGCGCAGGTTCGATGGGCCGAAGATCGGCAGCACCACGTAAGCGCCGCCGGGTACGCCGTAGAAACCCAGAGTTTGGCCGAAGTCTTCGCTCTGGCGCGGCAGGCCCATGGCGGTGGCCGGGTCCCACAGGCCGGCGATGCCGATAGTGGTGTTAAGCAACAGGCGCCCGGTGGTTTCCAGCGAGCGGTGGCCCTTGAGTTGCAACAGGCTGTTCACCAGGTTCGGCACGTCGCCCAAATTGTTGAAAAAGTTGCTCACGCCGGTGCGCAGGAAGCTCGGTGTGATATAGCGGTAACCATCCACCACTGGCAGGAACACCCACTGGTCGAAGCGGTAGTTGAAGTGGTACACGCGGCGGTTCCACGACTCCAGCGGGTCATACACGTTGAGCGCGGTCAGTGCCGAGCGCTCGAACTCGCGCTGGTCCAGGCCGGGGTTGAACTTGAGCTTGGTCAACGGCTCCTTGAAACCGTCGTTATCGACCTTGACCGGTTCGTGCGCCTTGCTGTTGTCGGCATTGGCGACGCCCGCACACATCAGGGCGGCGAGCAGCAGAAGATATTTAGCCACGGAAGAACTCCAGCATGGCGTCGGCGTTGACGCGGTAATTGAGGTTGCCGCAGTGGCCGCCCAGCGGGTAGACGGTCAAGCGATCGCCGAAGGTTTTACGCAGAAAACCCAAGTCGCCAGGGCCGAGGATTACGTCGTCGGCGTTGTGCATCACGGCGATTTTCGGGCTGGTGTGCAGGTAATCCTTGAGGGCATACAGGCTCACCTGATCGACCAGTTGCAGCAGGCTGCCGCCGTCGGAGCGCGCGCGCCACATCGGGATTACTTGTTCGGTCAGGTAGCAGTCGAAGTCACATTGCAGCGCGCGTTTGAGGAACGGCGTGAGGCTGGTGCCTTCGGTGATCGGGTATTTGGGCGGGATGATCAGGCCGCGACGGTTGATCAGGTCCGAAGTGAAGGCAATGTCGGCCGCCGAGAAGCGGAACGAAGTACCGATCAGCATGGCCATCTGTTCATTGGTCAGGTGCTGCTTGGAGTTCTGGAAGTCGTAGAGCAGGGCGTCGTTGAGGTCGATGTAACCCTTTTGCTGGAAGTAACGCGTCAGCTTGTTCAGCACCAGCTCATAAAAGGTGGTGGTGTTGTTGATGCCCTTGACCTCGGTTTGCACCAGCTTGTCGAGGTTGGTGATCGAGGTATAGAGGTTGACCGGCGGGTTCAGCAGCAACACTTTCTTGAAGTTGAAACTGCGACGGGTCTCGTCGAGTTTGCTCACAAACGCCGCGTCCAGAGCGCCCAGGCTGTAACCGGTGAGGTAGAAGTCGGTCACCGGCAGTGAGGCGTTCTGCGCGCGCACGGCTTGCATCACGCGGTACATGTCTTCGGCGTCTTCCTGGGTGATACCCGGCGTGGCGAAGCGCGAGGCGGCGCTGATGAAGTCGAAGCTGGTCGGCGACGACAGTTGCACCACGTGGTAGCCGGCCTGGTAATAGAGTTTTTTCAGGTATTCGTTGATGCTGCTATCAAACCGCGCACCGGTACCGGCGATCAGGAAGATCAGCGGCGCGGCGTGGTCTTGCTTGGCGATGCGGTAGGTGAGTTTTTTTACCGCCCAGAAGTTGTCCGGCAGGCTGAACTCGCGCTCGGGGCGCATGTTCAGCGTGTAGTCGGACTGGTTGATCTCGTCGTCCGTCGGCAATTTAGGCCGAAGGTCGGGCGGCGTGGTGGCGATGGTCGCTTCGAACGGGTTGGTCAAAGGGAAGCCATAGGTGGCTTGGTCTATATCGACGGCCAGTGCTGACGCACTCAAAAAAAGGCTGCCCAGTAAGGCAGCGCAGCGCAAGGAACGGAGCATGACTTAATCCCTAAGAGGAAACGTGCTGAATGAAGTTCGCAGGCTATGACCACCGCGTTGCCACCGAAGTGCCAGCTTTCGGCACGAAAAATCGGAAAATAACGTCGGAATCGGGGTAATAGTTGCGAGACGATACACTTTGTGACGCTTGGATGAATACTTATCTGTGCAGACACCTTGCTAAAGGCGGCCGTGGGATTAAGCTGAGCGCCGTTTTGCCTATCGGAGTGCCCCAATGTCCCGCCGCTTGCCGTTGATTTTGCTGCTTATTGCCCTGCCGTTATGGCTGGCCGCCAGTTATGGCGCACGTTACGGTTTTATGGAGGACAGCCAGTGGGTGGGCATCTGTGCCGATGATGCGAGCCGCTGGGAATGCCAACTGCGTTCAAGCCTTGGGCTGATGATTCACTTCAACGTGTTGGGCTGGGCTGCGTTGGCCACGTCGGTGCTCGCGTTTTTTGTGCCGGGCCGTGTGGGCTGGGGCTTGGCGGTACTGGGTTTGGTGTTCGGGTTGCCGGCGTTGGCGTTGTACAACACCACATTTGCGGTGTTTGCGGTGGTGATTGCGGGGTTGCGGTTGGTCAGGAAGCCGCGGGTTGCCTGACAGGGACAATCGCGAGCAAGCCCGCTCCCACAGTTGACCGAGTGCACACTCGGGAATGCATTCAAGTGTGGGAGCGGGCTTGCTCGCGATAGCGGTTCTAAACCTTGCGCACCCGTAAGCAACGCCACAACGCCACCACCATCAACCCGCTGACCAGCGCCCAACCCCACGCCTGCTGGTTCAGCAAGCCTTCACGGTAAAGCTGCGGCGCAATACCTGCGCCGATGATGAAGGTCAGCAGCGCAATCTCCCGACGTGGCCCGTGCACCGGGCGCACCAGGTACACCAGCGCCGGCAGCAGCAACGCGGCACTTGGGAAGCTGCGATAACGCGGGTCAAACACCAGCGCCAGCATCATCACTGCACCGGCAAACCCGGCGATTGCGACCAGCCAGCCCGCGCGCTGTTCAAGCCAGTTGAACGCGCGCTGGCGCCAACCTTCGCGGGCGCTCAATGCCAGTGCAGCATGCGCCAGCACCAACAGGTTCAACACCACCAGCAACCCGGCCCACACCCATTCATCGTTGGAGCGTGCGGTCACGCGGGTCAGTTCGGCCCAGGTGCCGATGGAGCAGGCTGCGACAGCGCCGAGCAATGGCAACAGCCACGCTGAGCGAGTGCTGCGCACGCGGCCACCGAGCACCAGGGTGCCGAGCAGGATGATTGCGCCGGTGCCCAACCACAGCGGCCAGTACGGCACATTGGTCACCGGGCCGGCGAGGATGCCCTTGTCCTGGCGGTCTGCATCAAACAAACCCCAATAGCCGCCGACCGCGCCTTCACTGGCGCGTTTCCACGGTTGGTCAAAGGCTTCGATCAGGTTGTAATGCCAGCCATTCGCTTCAGCCATGGCCACAAAGCCGCGCATGAACCTGGCTTCGTTGACCCGGCTCGGCACTGCGGTTTCGCGCTGGCGGCCTTCGCTGGGCCAGCCGGTCTCGCCGATCAGCACGTCTTTGGGCGCAAATTTGTTGCCGAAGGTCTGGCGTACGTCGCCCACATGCTTGAGCGCCTGGTCGATGCCCGACGGGTCATCTTCCCAGTAGGGCAGCAGGTGGATGGTCAAAAAGTCCACCGCCGGGGCGATTTCCGGGTGTTTCAGCCAGAACTCCCACACGTCGGCATAGGTGACCGGCTGCTTGATCTGGCTTTTGACCTTGTGAATCAACGTCACCAGTTGTTTGGCGGTGACTTCTTTGCGCAACAGGGCTTCGTTGCCGACGATGACCGCGGTCACCACGTCAGGGTTGGCGTTGGCGGAGACGATCAACAGGTCGACTTCCTTTTCGGTCATCACCGGGTCACTGCTGACCCAGGCGCCGATCATCAACTTCAACCCGTGCTTGCGCGCCAAGCCCGGCAAGGCTTCCAGGCCGGTCATCGAGTAGGTGCGGATGCATTCAAAGCGGGTCGCCAGCAGCGCCAGGTCGGCGTCCATGCGCTCGGGGCGCAGTGTGAACGGCTGGTCGAACGGCGACTGGTCCTTGTCGAACGGCGTATAAGAGGCGCACTGCATTTTGTGGCTGGCGCTGGCGACGTCCGGCAACACCACTGGCCGGCCGAGGCCATACCAATAGCCCACAAGGGCCAGCAAGCCGAGGATCAAGGCGAAACAATAGGGCAGGGCAGGGAAGCGTGCAGTCGCGGGCATGGTCGGCTTATCTGGAGGAGCAAAGGCGCGCATCTTACCCGGATTTAGCCGGTTCCAGTGGGGCTGCATGATTTTGACATGCAAAGTTCGGGCGGGATTCTGTTGCGATGGCCTGTAAATCGTCGCTGCTGGCGATGTGATGTCGTTACTGGCTGACCAGAGGTCGCAGTCAGAGCAGGACCAACGCCCCGGCAGGTTGATGATCAAAGAGTCAGCACGCAACTGATGCCGCCGCAACCGGATCGATGCGCGTGAAGGGTGCGCGGCGCACCACCGAACAACAGGTTGACGTCGCCCGGCATCCGTCGGGCGCAGAACTTTCGGGGAAGTAATATGAAGATGCGACGACTCTTGGGCGCAGCTGCCACTCTGGTAGTTGCGATGGGCTCCACACTGGCCAGCGCCGACAGCAAAACCCTGAGCATCGGCTATGTAGATGGCTGGTCCGACAGCGTTGCCACCACGCATGTGGCGGCAGAGGTGATCAAGCAAAAGCTCGGTTATGACGTGAAACTGCAAGCCGTGGCCACCGGGATCATGTGGCAGGGCGTGGCCACCGGCAAGCTCGACGCGATGCTCTCGGCCTGGCTGCCCGTGACCCACGGTGAGTACTGGGCCAAGAACAAGGACAAGGTGGTCGACTACGGCCCCAACTTCAAGGATGCGAAAATTGGCTTGATCGTGCCGGAGTACGTCAAAGCCAAGTCCATCGAAGACCTCAAGACCGACACCACCTTCAAGAACAAAATCGTCGGCATCGACGCCGGTTCAGGCGTAATGCTCAAGACCGACGAGGCGATCAAAGCCTACGGCCTGGACTACAAACTGCAAGCCAGCTCAGGCGCCGCGATGATCGCCGAACTGACCCGCGCCGAAGACAAGCAGGACTCCATTGCGGTGACCGGTTGGGTGCCCCACTGGATGTTCGCCAAGTGGAAACTGCGTTTCCTCGACGATCCAAAAGGCATTTATGGTGCTGCTGAAACCGTTAACAGCATTGGCAGCAAGGGCCTTGAGAAGAAAGCGCCGGAAGTCGTAGCCTTCCTGAAGAAATTCCAGTGGGCCTCCAAGGATGAAATCGGCGAAGTCATGCTCGCCATTCAAGACGGCGCCAAGCCTGAAGCCGCGGCCAAAGACTGGGTCGCCAAGCACCCTGAGCGTGTGGCCGAGTGGACCGCTAAATAACACGCCGATGTAACCCTGTGGGAGGGGGGGTGCTGACGATGGCGGTGCGTCAGTCAAAGATGTTTCAACTGGCACATCGCTATCGGTAGCAAGCCCCTCCCCACATTGAGTTTGACCTCCCCGCAAATGTTTCTGCGCTGCGCCAAACCCTCGCTACACTCCCTCTACTACTAAGGTCGTCTGGAACGTGTTCCGCAGCCGCATACAGTGGATACGTTCCAATAATAAAAAAGCTGTGCTGCGAGGATAAAAACAATGAACGACAGCATTTACCTCTCGATTCAAAACAGCCCGCGCTTCAAGGAGCTGGTGAAAAAAAGAGAACGGTTCGCCTGGATTCTCTCGGCGACCATGCTTGGGCTTTACTCCGCTTTCATTCTGTTAATTGCCTACGGGCCTCAAGTGCTGGGGGCCAAGCTCAGCCCTGGTTCGTCTGTTACCTGGGGCATCCCGATCGGGGTAGGGCTGATTGTTTCGGCCTTCATCCTCACCGGCATCTACGTACGACGCGCCAATGGCGAATTTGACGACCTGAACAATGCGATTCTCAAGGAGGCTGCGCAATGATCCGGCGTCTATTGGCGGTACTCGGCGCTTCGGTCTTTGCGCCCGCTGTTTGGGCGGCGGATGCATTGACCGGTGAAGTGCAAAAACAACCGTTGAACATTTCAGCGATCGTTATGTTCGTGGCCTTTGTCGGCGCGACCCTGTGCATCACTTACTGGGCGTCCAAGCGCAACAAGTCGGCGGCTGACTACTATGCAGCCGGCGGCAAGATCACCGGTTTCCAGAACGGCCTGGCGATTGCCGGCGACTATATGTCGGCGGCGTCTTTCCTGGGTATTTCCGCGCTGGTGTACACCTCCGGCTACGACGGCCTGATCTACTCGATCGGCTTTTTGGTGGGTTGGCCGATCATTCTGTTCCTGATCGCCGAGCGCCTGCGTAACCTGGGCAAGTACACGTTTGCCGACGTGGCCTCCTACCGTTTGGGGCAAACCCAGATCCGCAGCCTGTCGGCGTGTGGCTCGCTGGTGGTCGTGGCGTTCTACCTGATCGCGCAGATGGTCGGCGCGGGCAAGCTGATCCAACTGCTGTTCGGCCTGGACTACCACGTAGCGGTCATCCTGGTGGGCATCCTGATGTGCATGTACGTGCTGTTCGGCGGCATGCTGGCAACCACGTGGGTGCAGATCATCAAGGCAGTGCTGCTGCTGTCCGGTGCCTCGTTCATGGCGCTGATGGTGATGAAGCACGTCAACTTCGACTTCAACATGCTGTTTTCCGAGGCGATCAAGGTTCACCCTAAAGGTGAGGCGATCATGAGCCCCGGTGGCCTGGTGAAAGACCCGATTTCGGCATTCTCCTTAGGGCTTGCGCTGATGTTCGGTACCGCCGGCCTGCCGCACATCCTGATGCGCTTCTTCACCGTAAGCGACGCCAAGGAAGCGCGTAAGAGCGTGCTGTATGCCACAGGCTTCATCGGCTACTTCTACATCCTGACGTTTATCATCGGCTTTGGCGCGATCCTGCTGGTCAGCACCAACCCTGCGTTCAAGGATGCGGCTGGCGCGTTGCTCGGCGGTAACAACATGGCGGCGGTGCACCTGGCCGACGCGGTGGGCGGCAGTCTGTTCCTGGGCTTCATCTCGGCCGTGGCGTTTGCCACCATCCTCGCGGTGGTTGCCGGTTTGACCCTCGCCGGTGCTTCGGCGGTGTCGCATGACCTGTACGCCAGCGTGATCAAGAAAGGCAAGGCTAACGACAAGGATGAGATTCGCGTATCGAAGATCACTACCGTGGCCTTGGGTGTGTTGGCCATCGGCCTGGGTATCCTGTTCGAAAGCCAGAACATCGCGTTCATGGTTGGCCTGGCGTTCTCGATTGCTGCGAGCTGTAACTTCCCGGTGCTGCTGCTTTCCATGTACTGGAAAAACCTCACCACCCGTGGCGCGATGATTGGCGGCTGGTTGGGCTTGATCAGTGCCGTTGGCCTGATGGTGCTTGGCCCGACCATCTGGGTCTCGATCCTGCACCATGAAAAAGCCATCTTCCCGTACGAGTACCCGGCGCTGTTCTCGATGATCATTGCGTTCGTCGGCATCTGGTTCTTCTCCATCACCGACAAGTCGGCGGCGGCGGTGAAAGAGCGTGCGCTGTACTTCCCGCAGTTTGTGCGTTCGCAAACGGGGTTGGGGGCGAGTGGGGCGGTTAACCACTGACGGTTGTTGCTGAATAAAAATGCCCCGGTCAAAAGGCCGGGGCATTTTTTTGCCTGCAGAACTGCTATCGGGAGCAAGCCCCTCCCACATTTGACTGCATTCACAAGTTCAAATGTGCAAACCCAATCCAGTGTGGGAGGGGGCTTGCTCCCGATGGCGGCAGCCAGTCACCGCAGAACTCAGGGGTAACCCAAACCTGCTTGATCGACGCCAGATTCGCCTCGATCCAGCCCCGATCAATCGCGCCCCAGCTACGAATCCGATAGTGCCCCGCATGGTTGCGGGCGCCGTCTTCCTGCTCGAATTCGCACACAATATCCAGGTCGGCCAGTGCGCAATGGTGTCCTGCGCCGTGCGCCGGGCATGCCGGTGGCCTCAGTCAAC
>NZ_VUAZ01000115.1 GCF_009296165.1 Pseudomonas kitaguniensis
CGCTCCCACAGAAAAGCAAAAAAATTTGATGGTGTTTAAAGTTTTTTCGACCGCCCTTGTAACGAAAATCTCGCTGCTGCCTCTAGTGGTGTAAGCGGGCACTCAAGCCCGCTACCCAAACCACTGCTGGAGCTACATCACGACCACTAAAACCCGTTCGCTGTCCGCCGCTACCCTCGTTCTGGCCCTGGGCACCGCCTTGAGCCTGTCTGCCCTGACCACCACGGCTCACGCGGCCGACGACATGCAAAAATGCTTCGGTATCGCTGAAGCCGGCAAAAACGATTGCGCCGCAGGTGCCGGTACTTCCTGCGCCGGCAGCTCGAAAACCAAAGATCAAGCCAACGCCTGGAAACTGGTTCCGGCCGGTACTTGCCTGCAAACCCCAAGCACCACCTCGCCGACTGGTTTCGGCCAAGAAGCGGCCTTCAGCGCCAAGTCCTGATACCGCCTTCGCCTGAGTAACGATGATGACGCTATCACGCTCACCTACGGTCTCACGGGCTCAGGTGCCCTGCCTCCCCCACAGAGCCGGGTTGGGGCTCAAAAACGAGCACTTTGTTGAAGTGCTCGATGCCTCGCCCAACATTGGTTTTTTTGAAGTGCACGCCGAAAACTACATGGTCGCCGGCGGCCCTTTTCATCACTACCTGGGTTTGATCCGCGAGCAGTACCCGCTATCGCTGCACGGCGTGGGCCTGTCCATCGGTGGCGAAGGCCCGCTCAACCGTGAGCACCTGGCACGGTTGGCCAGGCTGATCGAACGCTATCAACCCCAGTCCTTTTCCGAACACCTGGCCTGGTCCAGCCATGGCCCGGTGTTTCTCAATGACTTACTGCCTGTGGCCTACGATGCCGCCACCCTGAACCGGGTGTGCGAACACATTGACCACGTACAAAGCACCCTCAAGCGGCCAATGCTGCTTGAAAACCCCTCGACCTACTTGCAGTTCCACCGCTCCACGCTGGACGAGGCGGACTTTATCAGCGAGATCATTCGCCGCACCGGCTGCGGCCTGCTGTTGGACGTCAACAATGTCTACGTGTCGTGCATCAACCACCAGCGCGAGCCACTGGCCTACATCGATGCGCTGCCGTTGCATGCCGTGGGTGAGATTCACCTGGCAGGTTTTGCCGAAGACACCGACAGCCTGGGCGATCGCCTGCTGATTGATGACCACGGCGCGCCCATCGATAAGGCCGTGTGGCAGTTGTACCAAGCGGTTTTGGCGCGCACCGGCCCGTTGGCAACCTTGATCGAACGGGATAACCACGTGCCTGCGTTCAAGGTGCTGCAAGCCGAAGCCGAACAGGCCGATCGGTATCTGTCGCAGGTCAACTCATGAACCATCACGCTGCGTTTGCCACTGCCTTGCTCGCACCTGACCAAGCGTGCCCCGATGGCCTGTTCAGCCAAAACGGCGCTGACCCGGCCAGCCGTTTTGCGGTGTACCGCAACAATGTGCACAGCGCGTTGATCAATGCGCTGGTGGCAGCGTTCCCGGTGACGCTGCAATTAGTCGGCGACGCGTTTTTTCGCGCCATGGCCGGCGTCTACGTGCAGACAAACCCGCCCACCAGCCCGCTGATGAGTGAGTACGCCAGCACCTTTGCCAACTTCATCCAGGGCTTCGAACCGGCTGCCAGCGTACCTTACCTGGCCGATGTCGCGCGGCTTGAGCGCCTGCGAGTGCGCGCCTATCACGCAGCAGACACCCAGCCGCTGGACCAGCAGGCCGTGCTATTGGCACTGCAGGGTCAAACGGACATGGGGCAATTACGCCTGCAACTGCACCCCTCTCTTGCCACCTTGAATTCCGCGTTTGCGGTGGTGGCTGTTTGGGCTGCGCACCAGGGCGCGGGCGCCATGGCCAGCTTGAACCCGTGGCACGCACAAAGTGCGCTGGTGCTGCGCCAAGGCCTGGCGGTCAAGGTGTTTTCCATCGACAGCGGTTCAGGCGCGTTTATCGACAGCCTGAACCACGGCACACCACTGACGACGGCCCTGGCGCATGCCCTTGAAGCCTCGGCCGAATTCGACCTGCATCAATGCCTGACACTGCTGATAAGCCACGACGCCATCACCCATATGCACTTAGAACAAAAGGAATCGCCATGAACGCATCACCTTCATGCCTGATAAAACAGGCCATCGCACTGTTTGAGAACATCCCCTACAGCCTGATCGCCTTTCTCGCACGCTTCTCGATAGCCGCGGTGTTCTGGAAATCAGGGCAGACCAAGGTCGAAGGCTTTGCCATAGACGTGATCAGCGGCACGTTCCAATGGGGCGAGCCGCGCCTTGCCGCCTCGACACTGCCGCTGTTTCGCAGTGAATATCAGGTGCCGTTGCTGTCACCCGAAGTGGCCGCACATCTAGCGACGTTCGCCGAACATTTTTTCCCGGTGCTGATCCTGGTGGGCTTTGCCACACGCTTCTCGGCCCTGGCCCTGATCGGCATGACCCTGGTCATTCAGTTGTTCGTTTACCCGGACGCTTACCCGACCCACGTCACCTGGATCGCCTTGCTGCTGCTGTTGGTCGCCAAAGGCCCCGGCCGCCTGTCCATCGACCACCTGATTGCGCGTCGCCACGGTTAAAGACGGTCCAGGGTTTCGCCGCTGCGCTTGAACCAGCCCACCAGGTAATCAGCAAGCACCTGTGTACGGCGCGGCAAGCCCCCTTGGTACGGGTGAACCAGGTACATCGGCATACTTCTGGTCTGGTAATCGCGCAGGAGCCAACGCAATCGGCCGTCAGCCAGTTCTGCGTGTAACAGGTAGGACGGCAGACGAGCGATACCAGCCCCTGACAGCGCGGCCTTTTTCAACAGACTGTAGTGGTTGGAGGCGAACGTGCCGCTGACCCGCACGCGCAGCAGCTCATGTTGCTGGTGATACAGCCATTCTTCGCGCCCGCTGTAGTGGCTGTTGAGCAGGCAGGTATGCTTCGCCAGATCCGCCGGCGTCAGCGGCTGGCCATGTTGCTCAAGGTAGGCCGGGCTTGCGCAGGTCATCTCGTGCCAGGCCAGCAATGGCTTGGCCACCAGGCGCTGAGTGTCGAGAGCCCCCATGCGCACGCCCAAATCAAAACCATCGCGCGCCAGATCGCGGTAGTTGTTGTTCAATTCCAACTCGATCTGTACCTGCGGGTACTGCTTGGAAAACTCCATTAGCAAGCCATCGAAGAAGGTTTCGCCCAGTGACACCGGAACCGTCATACGCACCGGCCCGGTCACGTCGTCCTTGAGCCGCGCCAATGCCTGACGGGCACGTTCCACGTCTACTACCAGCGCCTGAGCCTGGGGCAACAACGCCGTACCGGCGGCGGTGAGGCTGAGTTTGCGCGTGGTGCGGTGCAGCAACACCACGCCAAACTGCGCTTCCAACTGGCTGATGCGCTTGGACAACTGGCCCTTGCTGCACCCCAGTTGCTCGGCGGCCAGGGTAAAACTACCGGCTTCGACCAATACGGCAAAGGCCGCAAAATCATCCATCTCGCTCACGGATTGTTTCCATTTGAAAACCAAAGGTTGCCTATTAGCACGTTTATCCCTCTAAAAAGCCAACCTACACTGAACCTTCACTTATTCCCCCGAAGGAACAGCGCGATGAAAATTCTATTGATTGGCGCCAGCGGCACGGTGGGCTCGGCGGTCAAGGCAGAACTGGCGCAGCGTCACGAGGTGATCAGCGTCGGTCGCAACAGCGGCGACTTCCGGGTAAATATCAGTGACAGCGCCTCGATCCGCACACTGTTCGAGCAGACCGGCAAATTCGATGCCCTGGTCTGCGCGGCAGGCAATGTGAATTTTGTAGCGCTGGGTGACATGAGCGAAAGCGATTTTGAACTGGGCCTGCGTGACAAGCTGATGGGCCAGGTCAACCTGCTGCTGATCGGCCGTGAATACGCCAACGACGGCGCCTCGTTCACCTTCACCAGCGGCATTCTCAACCGCGACCCGATTCGTACAGGCGCCTCGGCGGCACTGGTGAATGGCGCGATTGACGCATTCGTCAAGGCGGCGGCAATCGAATTGCCACGCGGTTTGCGCATCAACGCTGTAAGCCCGACCGTGCTGCTGGAAGCCATGGGCAGCTACGCGCCGTATTTTCGCGGCTTCAAACCGGCGGCGGGTGCCGACGTGGCACTGGCCTACGCGAAAAGTGTAGAGGGCTTACAGAGCGGCCAAACCTTTATCGTAGGTTGACTATAGCGTCTGTAAGAATTGCCTGAACCCAGGCACCGGACTTGTGATGCAGCGTCAGCCTGCGTAACGTGGCGGCACTTGTTTGGAGACCCGATAAATGCGTGCCGCCCGTACCCTCGCTCTGTTTGCCCTGCTCCCCCTGTTCGCCGCTTGCCAACTGTTCGAGAGCGAGCCGGCCAAGCCGTCGACCGTCGGCATGACCCGTATGCAGGGTGAACTGACCACGGTGGGCGGCCAACTGTTGTTCCAGCCGTGTAACGACACACGCAACTACGTGGTCAACGACAGCGGCGGCACCAGCATCCTGCCGGAAGCCGCTTCGCTGGCCGGCCAGCAAGGCGCGCTGTTTGCCGACGTGCGCGGCAAGTTCTCCGGGGTCGCCAGCGGCACTCAGGGTTCGCTTGACCTGCAACAGGTGTATCGCATGCAACGCTCGACTTCAGCCTGCAACGACCCGGACTTCAAGCGCATGGTCCTGCGGGCCAACGGCAATAAGCCGGCGTGGGCGATGAACGTCACCGCCAAAGGCATGGTGTTGGAGCGCGAAGGCCAGCCGCCGCTGGCAGTGCCTTTTGTCGAAGAACAATTGGGTGACGGCCGGTTCAACCTGATGACCGAAGCCAACAACCAGCACATCGAATTGTGGGTGGCCCCGCAGCGCTGCATTGATAGCGTCAGCGGCAGCTTGCAACACATGACCGCCGAGTTGCGCGTTAACGGCGAGGTACAACGCGGTTGTGCGGCGTTTGGTGGTTCGCGCGACGACTGATTCAGCCCTGCGCTGTTTTAACATGACGAAAACCGGTGATTGGGGCTTATAATCGCCGGTTTGCAAAACAGCCGGCCTCTTTGTCCGCCGCCTACCGGATCCCGTCATGTTACGAATCACCGAACTCAAGCTGCCCATCGACCATCCCGAAGAAGACCTGCGGCCTGCCATCGTGCAGCGCCTGGGCGTCGCCAGTGATGACCTGCTCGATTTCACCCTGTTCAAACGCAGCTACGACGCCCGCAAAAAATCGTCGGAGCTGTGCTTCATCTACACCGTCGACCTGAACGTAAAGGGCGAAGCTGACCTGCTGCGCAAGTTCGCCGATGACCGCAACATCAACCCGTCACCGGATGTCAGCTACAAAGTAGTCGGCCATGCGCCTGAAGGCCTGACCGAGCGCCCTGTTGTGGTCGGTTTTGGGCCGTGCGGCATTTTCGCCGGCCTGTTGCTTGCGCAGATGGGCTTCAAGCCGATCATCCTGGAGCGTGGTCGCGAAGTGCGCCAGCGCACCAAGGACACGTGGGGCCTGTGGCGCAAAAATGTGCTCAACCCCGAGTCCAACGTACAGTTCGGTGAAGGCGGCGCCGGAACGTTCTCCGACGGCAAGCTTTACAGCCAGATCAAAGACTCGAAATTCCACGGTCGCAAAGTGCTGCACGAATTCGTCAAGGCCGGCGCTCCGGAAGAAATTCTTTACGTCAGCAAGCCGCACATCGGTACGTTCCGCCTGACCGGCGTGGTCGAAAACATGCGTCAGCAAATCATCGCACTCGGCGGTGAAGTGCGTTTTGAACAGCGCGTCACCGACGTGCTGATCGAAGACGGTCAGCTGAACGGCGTGGTGGTGGATGGCGGCGAACAGATTCTCTCCCGGCACGTGATCCTCGCGCTGGGCCACAGCGCCCGCGACACGTTCCGCATGTTGCACGGCCGTGGCGTGTACATGGAGGCCAAGCCGTTCTCGGTGGGTTTCCGCATTGAACACCCACAGTCGCTGATCGACGCCGCGCGCCTGGGCAAATACGCCGGGCACCCGAAACTCGGGGCTGCCGACTACAAACTGGTGCACCACGCGAAGAACGGCCGGTCGGTCTACAGCTTCTGCATGTGCCCAGGCGGCACGGTGGTGGCCGCGACGTCCGAGCCGAACCGCGTCGTCACCAACGGCATGAGCCAGTACTCGCGTAACGAGCGCAATGCCAACTCCGGCATCGTGGTCGGCATCACACCCGAGGTCGATTACCCCGGCGGCCCGTTGGCGGGTATCGAGTTGCAGGAACGCCTGGAGTCCCACGCTTACATCCTCGGCGGCAGCAACTACGAGGCACCGGCGCAACTGGTGGGTGATTTCATCGCGGGCAAGCCGTCCACCGCCATCGGCAGTGTGCAGCCGTCCTATAAGCCCGGTGTGGCGTTAGGCGACTTGGCGCTGGCGTTGCCGGACTTTGCCATTGAAGCGATTCGTGAAGCGCTGCCGGCGTTCGAGAAGCAGATCAAAGGCTACTCGCTGTACGATGCGGTGCTCACGGGTATCGAAACCCGCACCTCTTCGCCCTTGCGCATTACCCGTGACCAGTCGATGCAGAGCTTGAACGTCAAAGGCCTGTTCCCGGCCGGTGAAGGCGCAGGTTATGCCGGTGGGATTCTGTCGGCGGGGGTTGACGGGATTCGGATTGCCGAAGCGTTGGCGCGCAGCATGTTGGGTATTGAGGCTTAATCGCCACCTTGCTCACTGTGGGAGGGGGCTTGCTCCCGATTGCGGTGTGTCAGTTGAAAAATATTTATCTGACACACCGCAATCGCGAGCAAGCCCGCTCCCACAGTGTTGGCGGGTGTGGGAGCTATTGGATATTCGCCCGCTGCACCGTCTCCGGCAGCGGCTCGCCGCGCTCCATACACGCAGCGACAGCCGCAATCAAGCCGCCCAGCTCATACCCCTGCCCCAGCAACCAGGCCTGATCATAATAGGTAGTGGCATACCGCTCCCCACCGTCACACAAAATCGCCACGATCGAACCCGACTCACCCGCCGCTTTCATCTGCTGCGCCGCCACCAGCGCGCCAATCAAGTTCGTCCCACTGGACCCGCCAACCCGCCGCCCCAGACGCTCAGCCAAATAGTGCATCGCCGCCAACGACAGTGCATCCGGCACCTTGACCATCGCATCTATCACCTTGGGCAAAAACGACGCCTCAACCCGTGGCCGACCGATACCTTCGATACGCGAGCCGCAATCCAGACGCAGGCTGGCGTCACCACTCTGGTAAAAGTCGAAGAACACCGAGCGCTCGGCATCGGCACACAGCACGCGGGTGCAATGTTGGCGATAACGCACGTAACGCCCGAGTGTCGCGGTGGTGCCGCCGGTGCCGGGGCTGGAAATCAACCAGCTCGGCTCCGGGTAATGTTCAAAGCGCATCTGCTGGAAGATCGACTCGGCGATGTTGTTGTTCGCCCGCCAATCTGTCGCCCGCTCGGCGTAGGTAAATTGGTCCATGAAATGTCCGCCACTTTCCTGCGCCAACCGTTCGGACTCGGCGTAAATCTGCGTCGGGTCTTTCACCAGATGGCTCTTGCCACCATAAAAGGCGATCTGCGCGATCTTTGCCTGGGAAGTGCTGGCGGGCATTACCGCGATAAACGGCAGGCCGAGCAAGCGCGCAAAATACGCTTCGGAAATCGCCGTCGAACCGCTGGACGCCTCTATCACCGGGGCACCTGGCTTGAGCCAACCATTGCACAGCGCGTACAGGAACAGCGAACGCGCCAGCCGATGTTTCAAGCTGCCGGTGGGGTGGCTGGACTCGTCCTTGAAGTACAACTCGATACCCGGCAACCCCGGCAATGGCAAAGGGATCAGGTGCGTGTCGGCGCTGCGCTGAAAATCCGCTTCGATAATGCGAATGGCTTCGCGGGCCCAGGTACGGTGGTCGTTCATGAAGGTGCGTCTCTGAAGATTTCAGCCCCAATTTTAGGGCGTTTCCTACACTGCACACAGATACAGTAACCACTCAATTGGACACACAATTGCCGGGCGTTAACGCAACACAGCGCCTGCCCTGCGCTTATAACAAATAAGAATATAACTTTTGTTTTAACAACTAACCGTACGGGTTAGGGTACGCCCCTATTGAACTCGGATTGGAGAGCATCCCTTGCCTCTGCGTAGCACTTTCACCCGTTTCTTCCAGCTGGAGGCCGCCAGTGGTCTGCTGTTGATTGCCGCTGCCGCGTTGGCGCTGATCATCAACAACTCACCGCTGTCGCACCTCTATAACGCCTTTCTTGAGGTGCCCGTGGTCGCGCAAGTGGGCGCGCTGCAAATCGCCAAGCCTGCACTGCTGTGGATCAACGACGGCCTGATGGCCCTGTTTTTCCTGCTGATAGGTCTTGAGGTCAAGCGCGAGCTGCTTGACGGCCACCTGTCCAAGCCGTCACAAGTGGTGTTGCCCGGTGCCGCGGCGATTGGCGGCATGGTCGTGCCTGCACTGATTTACTGGGCGATCAACAAGGATTACCCCGCCGCGCTCGCAGGCTGGGCGATTCCAATGGCCACCGACATTGCCTTTGCGCTGGGCGTATTGGCCTTGCTGGGCAAGCGCGTGCCGGTGTCGCTGAAACTGTTCCTGATGACCCTGGCGATTATTGATGACTTGGGCGCGATCATCGTCATCGCCGTGTTCTATTCCGCCGACCTCTCCGGCGCCGCGCTGGCAGGCGCCGGCGCTTGCTTGATTGCCTTGATCGCGATGAACCGCCTGGGCGTGATCAAACTGGGGCCGTACCTGATCATCGGCCTGATCCTGTGGGTGTGCGTGCTCAAAAGTGGTGTACACGCGACGCTGGCCGGCGTGACCCTGGCGTTTTGCATCCCGATGGGCACTAAAAACGCCGAGCCTTCGCCGCTGCTCACGCTGGAACACGCGCTGCACCCGTGGGTGGCGTACGCCATTCTGCCGCTGTTCGCCTTCGCCAACGCCGGCGTGTCGCTCACGGGCGTGAGCCTGGAGAGCTTCACTCACCATGTGCCGATGGGTATCGCCGCCGGGTTGCTGATCGGCAAAACCATCGGCGTGTTCGGCCTCACCTGGCTTGCCGTGAAAACCGGCCTCTCCGCGCTGCCCAGCGGCGCCAACTGGGGCCAAGTGTTCGGTGTGGCTATCCTGTGCGGTATCGGCTTCACCATGAGCTTGTTCGTCGGCTCGCTGGCGTTTGTGCCGGGTGCCAGTGAATTCGCAGGCGAAGACCGAATGGGGATTTTGACCGGGTCGATCCTGGCCGCCTGTATCGGCTACGCGGTGACCGCGATGGCGAGTCGCAAAAAAGCCTAGCCCTCTGAAACACCCAAAAAACCCCAGCCGGTCACCCGTCTGGGGTTTTCTTTTGCGCCACAGAGATTAAGTCGACATTCCGCCCGCGCGTGCCTAAAGACTTTCAGCTTGCCGCCGACTAGCTGGTGTGGCGGGTGATGTGGCGACGTGAATGCCGCCTGAAACACCCGCCGACACGGCTCATCAACGCGTACCCAGCCCGAGCGACAACCCCATGTTCCTGAGAAATATAAGAATCGCTGCCAGAGCCTTCATCGCCTTCGCCGCCATTGCGTCACTGAGTGTGTTTCTCGGCCTGTTTGCGCTCAAGCAGATTGGTGAAGTCCAGTCGCAGGCAGCCGACATTCAAAACAACTGGATGCAGCGCGTCAGGATCCTGGCCTTGGCGAATGCGTCGCTTGACCGTTTTCGCTTGGGCGAAATGGCGCACATCCTGTCGTCAAGCGACGCCGACATGCAAACCTACGAAGACAAATCCGCAGGCCGCCTGAAAAGCGTCAAGGAGCAGCTCACGCAATACGCAGCCCTGCTGCGCAACGCGGATGAAAAAGCCAAGCTGGATGTTTTCAATCAGAGCCTGGATGCGTACGCGAAGAACCATACCGAGATGCTCAAACGCTCGCGCTCGGGCGATAAGGCCAGCGCTCGCGACTTTCTTAACAGCATTCGAGAAAGTTATGAGCAGATGACCAAGAACTTCGATCAACTGATAGACCTCGCCAACAAAGGTGCTGAACAGGCCGGCCAGACCTCCGTAAGCGCTTATCAACATGCGGTAACCGGCATTAGCATCGTCATCCTGTTGGTGAGTGGCGGCACAATTCTGGTTGCCTGGCTGCTGACCCGCAGCATTACCGGCCCGATCATTGAAGCAGTACATGTTGCCGAAACCATCGCCAAGGGCGATCTGACCCAGCCGATCAATCCAAACGGCAACGACGAGGCCACGCGCCTGCTCAAAGCCCAGGAGATCATGCGTAACAACCTGGTGCAGACCCTGCGGCAAATAACCGGCTCATCCAGCCAACTGGCAGCGGCGGCTGAAGAACTGAATGCCGTGACGGCCGAAGGCAGCCGCGACCTGCAACAACAACATGGGGAAATCGAGCAGGCGGCCACAGCCGTCACCGAGATGACCACCGCGATTGAAGAAGTCGCAAGGAATGCGGCGTCTACCTCCGACCTCTCCCAAGAGTCGCGAAGCATCGCCTTGAAGGGCCAGCAACGCATGGTCGAGGCGCTGAACGCCATCCAGGCGTTGACCCGTGGCGTTGAAGTCAGCTCCGGGCAAGTGGGCGGCCTCGCCGAACAGGCCAAGGGCATCGGCAAAGTGCTTGATGTGATCCGCACCATTGCCGAGCAAACCAACCTGCTCGCGCTGAACGCGGCCATCGAAGCCGCCCGCGCCGGTGAAGCTGGCCGTGGTTTTGCGGTGGTTGCCGATGAAGTTCGCGCGCTGGCCCACCGTACTGCGCAATCCACCCAGGAAATCGAACACATGATCGGCAGCATTCAGACCAACACTGCCAGCACCGTGCATACCATGCTCGACAGCACCGCCATGACCCAGCAAACCCTGGCGCTGGCCGAGCTGGCACAGCAGGCACTGGCGGATATTCTGGCGGCCAACAATGAGATCAACGAGCGCAACCTGATGATTACCACCGCGGCAGCCGAGCAGGCCGACGTAGCTCGGGCGGTCGATCGCAATTTGCTGAATATTCAGCAGTTGTCGATTCAGTCTGCCGAAGGCTCGACTCAAACCACTGCCGCCTCGCAATCACTGGCCAGCCTGGCCCATGAATTGAATACGATGGTCAAACACTTTCAGATTTGAGCCACCCACCTGTGGCGAGGGGGCTTGCTTACGCTGGGATGAGCAACCCCGGCGCCTGAAACCAAAAAACCCCAACCGGTCACCCGGTTGGGGTTTTGTACTTCTACACCTGACGCTTAGCGCGTAACGCGGCTGGTACCGTTGACGGTCATGATGCGGACACGGTCGCCGATGCGGAAGATTTCGTTCTCTTCAACCGCCTGAACGTAAGCGCGCATGCTGCCGTCGTCTTCGCGAACGGTGATTTCCACGCCTTGGGTACGGGTCAGGCCTTCTTCGGTCGCCGAACCCAGCAAGCCACCGGCTACTGCGCCGATCACTGCGGTCACAATACTGCCTCGACCGCCGCCGATGGCACTGCCGCCAACGCCGCCAATGACTGCACCTGCGGCGCCGCCGATTGGGGTCTTGGTGCCTTCGATTTTCACCGGGCGCAAGGACTCAATGGTCCCCATGCGAACGGTCTGTACACGACGCGCCTCGTCTCGGGAGTACGAGTCGCCGGTCAGACTCGAGGCGCAGCCACCCAGCAGCAACGACAGGGTGGTAAAGCAGGCAACTAGTAAAACGGACTTACGCATAGCATCAACTCCAAAGGACAGGTATTCATTAGACGCCGCAGCTTGGCGCCTGTCACGGCAAGCACGTCAGAAAATTGCTTTCATTCAGCCTTAGTACAGACTGTCAGCACCAGAAAAATCGACAAACGGTGACATTCACCTTGTTTCAATGAATGTCACGGGTCTGTTGAGTATTGTAGTCGCGCAGCCGCACACGCCCAAAGCCTCTTGCACAAAGACTTCGGTGTGGCGGGCAACATTCAGGCGGGGTGATGAAAGGTCGCGCTCAGGGCGCCAGGCGCTCGCGAATCCATTCGTGCGCTTGCAGACGGTAATTCAGGCGGTCATGCAGGCGGCTGGCGCGGCCTTGCCAAAACTCGATGCGCTCGGGCAACAGGCGATAGCCACCCCAATACTCCGGGCAATCGGGCTGGGTATCGCTGAAACGCTGCTCGGTGGCCTTGAGCAAGTCCTGCAGTTCTTCGCGGTCACGAATGACCTGGCTCTGCGGTGATGCCCAGGCCCCCAGACGGCTGCCCAAAGGTCGAACCTGATAATAAGCATCCGACTCTTGCGGTGTGACCTTGACCACACGCCCTTCGATGCGCACCTGGCGCTCCAAGGTTGGCCAGAAGAAGGTCATGGCCGCGTAAGGCTGCGCCGCGAGCTGTTCGCCCTTGGCGCTCTGATAGTTGGTGAAGAAGGTAAAGCCCTGCGCATCCAGGCCTTTAAGCAGCAAGATGCGGCAGTGCGGGCGACCGTCCTGGTCGACCGTGGCCAGGGTCATGGCATTGGCCTCCACCGGTGGCTGCTCGGTTTTCACCGCATCGCCGAACCATTGGTGGAACAACGCAAACGGCTCGCTCGGGGCCTGCGCCTCGCTCAAACCGTCCCGTGTGTAGTCACGGCGCATATCGGCCAGTGCCTGGGTCATGCGGCTTTATCCTTGTGTTTCAACGGATCAGTTTTTCGCCTGGTCGTTGGAGGCTGGCGCATCGGCCTTCGGCGCAGGTTTCTTCGCCGCAGGCTTGGCAGCGGCTTTTTTGGCCACTGGCTTGGCGGCGACTTTCTTGGCCGGGGCCTTTTTAGCCGGCACCGCTTTTTTCGCCGCAGGCGCTGCTACCGGTGCTGGTGCAGCTTGCACTGCGACCATGTCGGCAACCGGTGGTTTGCCCGAGTTGTACTTGCTCAGCAAGGCCAGCATGGTGGTGCGCTGAGTGAACATGATTTCCATGCGACGGTTCAGCGCACGGCCTTGGGTGCTGTCGTTGGCAGCCCGTGGCATCAGGTCACCCATGCCGCGCATCATCAGGCGATCCTGCTTCAAGCCGCTGAGGCTGAAAATCGAAGCGATGGACTGCGCACGCTCGCGGGTCAGCGCCTGGCTAACAGGCTCGGCACCGTTGGTGTCGACGTGGCCGAGTACCAGCACGGCGGTCTTAGGGTCACCTTCAACCGCTTTGGCAACACGGGTGAACGGGCCGAGGGTCACTGGCAACAGCATCGCCGGGCGTTTCGGGTTGTACGAGCCGTCAACCGGAGCGATCACGACCAGTACGTTTTCGCGACGCTCCAATTGCAGGTTGCTGTCCTTGATGGCGTCACGCAGGCGCGGCTCGTAGTCGTCCAGCCAAGCCTGAGTGATTTTCGGGTCAGGCATCTGCACGTTGGTCACGTCGACCTTGGCCAATGGCTTTGGCTTGCTTTCGAACGGCCACCACCATTTGGCCTCGGTGTCGGTCTTGGCAACAGCCGGGGCAGCGTCTGCAGACGACGCCGGGGTGGCGGCCTTGAGGTCGGCTTTCAGGTCGGCCTTGGCGTCAGCGGCTTTTTCATCGGCAGTCTTGGTGGAGAAAGGCCACCAGTTGAAGCCGGTGTCAGCCTTGGCGACCGGAGCAGGCGCTGGAGCAGCGGCGGCAACTGGCGCGGCAGGCTTGGCGCCAGCGGCTGGTTTGGCATCCGGCTTAACGTCGGTTTGGGTCACTGCGTCCTTGGTAGCGGCCTTGTCAGATCCAAATGACCACCAATGCCCTCCTTCGGCATCATTTTGTGGTGTTTGTGCGCAGCCAGTAATCGTTAGGCACAGCGCCAGTGCCAAGGACTTGTTCGATAACATGAGGTATCCACACAATGAGAAAAAACCAGGGGGTCTCGATGACCCGTTAAACAGACGCTTACAGAACATTAAAGTAACCCCATTTCGTTCAGCGCCTTTCTTATACTTGCCTTTGTAACAAAAAAACGTGAAACAGCAAGCTCTTTACAGACAACCGGCCAATATTCTGACCAACTTCTGTGCACGCGGGTCCATAAGTACGTAAGGCCCGAGTGTATTAGTCACGAAACCGAACGCTACATCATGTTCCGGGTCGGCAAACCCCACCGAACCGCCCGCACCAGGATGCCCAAACGCACGCGGGCCAAGGCCGAAAGTAGCATTCGGCAGTTGCGCCTGATCCAACATGCAGCCCAAGCCAAAACGGGTTTGGGTCAATAAGGTTTTATCCGGGCCGATACTGTGTTCGCGTGTCAATTGTTCGAGCATGTCGCTTTCCAGCAAACTACCGTCCAACAACCCGCTATAAAAACCCGCCAGGCTGCGCGCATTACCGTGACCATTTGCCGCTGGCTGCTGCATGCGCCGCCATTCGGGCTTATTAGTGCTGGTCAGAATTGACGGAGGGTTGGCAAATGCACGCGTGGTCATGGCCGCCGGTTCACGCATCATAACTTGCAACAAGCGTTGAGCGGCTTCATCGCCTTTATTGCCTTTGCTGCGCGCTATATGCGCAACACGGTAAAACTCTGCGTCCGCCAGGCCCACATGGAAGTCCAGCCCCAACGGGCGCGCAACCCGCGCCACGATCGACTCACCCGGCCCGCGCCCGTCGGCGCGCGCAGTAGCTCGCCAACCAGCCAGCCGTAGGTGATGGCCTCGTAGCCATGGCCCTGGCCCGGCGTCCACCACGGGGCTTCGGCCGCCAGGGTGTCGACCATCAATTGCCAGTCGTACAGGGCTTCAACCGGCAGCAACTCGCGGATCGCCGGCAAGCCCGCCTGGTGGCAGAGCAACTGGCGCAGGGTGATGGCTTCTTTACCGGCCGCGGCGAACTCGGGCCAGTAGTTGGCGACCGGGGCGTCGAGTTGCAACTTGCCCTCGGCCACCAATTGCAGGGCGGTGACGGCGGTAAAGGTCTTGGTGCAGGAGAACAGGTTGACGATTGTGTCGCTGTGCCAGGCCTCGGCACCGTCCTTGTCGGCGGTGCGGCCCACAGGTCCACCACGGTTTGCCCGCCGACCTGGATACACAGCCCGGCACCACGCTCCTGCGGGTCGTCGAACAAGGCGGCGAATGCTTCCCGCACCGCTTCGAACTGGAGTTCGTAATGACCCTGAATCTGCACCTGACCCGCCTTGGAAAACACGCTATTAAAGTGGCCGACATTGTTCCAGTCATTGTCGGTTTTGTGAACCCGTCAACGATCAATCAATGGCCGTTTCCAGAGTGCCCGCCGGCATGCCCGGCACCCGGCCCCGCGCCTTGGCTTTGTTGCCCCGCCTTACTGCCTTCACTGTCACGCGCAGCGCCGGCAGCCTTGGCTTTTTGCGCGTCTTTGCCCAGTTGGTCGACCGCTGCCAGGTTGCTTTTACGCACGCTGTCGACGAAGCCCTGAAACGGCACGTCGGTGATGCCGACGAGGCCGAAGTGACCGTTTTCGCCGTCGAGCAGACGACCGGTTACCGGCTGGTCCAGGTACTGGAACCAGTGCACGCCGACAATCGATGGCTCGGCCATGGCCTGCTTGAGGAAGTTGCTGTACGCCGCGCCCCGGTCTTCTTCCTTGGCCAACTGGGTCACGCCGCCCCAGAACGGGCCACGGTCCGCCGAGCCGAAGTTGAATTCGGTGATCAGTACCGGTTTGTCCAATGCGTGCAAGGCAGCAAAGTCATAACCGTCCTGGGGCTTGAGGGTGTACATGTTGAAGCTCAGCACATCGCAATATTGCGCACAGGACGCCACCGCTTCCGGGGTGCTGACGGCGTAACGACCGCCCAGCAGCAACTGATTCGGCGCGTGCCACTTCAGCGAATCGGAGATGGTTTTGAAATAGGCATCGGCGAAGGTCTTCTGGAAGTATTTGAAGTCAGCTTCGATTTCCGGGTGCTCAGGGCTTGGCATCGGCGGCTCGAACCCTGGGTCTTCCATCAACTCCCAACCGGATAGGTGGATGCCCCAGGCTTTTGACAGGCCTTCTTCGTTACGGTACTTGTCGCGAAGTTGCTTGAGGAACGCGCGTTTGGCCGGTACGTCGGTGGTCATGCGCAGGGTGCCGTAGGCCAGCGCGTAACGGGATTTCGCAGCGTCGCCGGGGCCAGCCCACGCCAGCTCGTTATCGGCGAAAAAGCCGATCAGCCACGGGTCATCACGGTGATCGCGGGCAGCAATGGCCACAGCGCGTTCGGTGGCCATGGCAAAGCGCGGGTCGAACGGGTCGGGCATGCCGCCCCACCAATCGGTGCCGGTGCTGATGCTGGCGTAGTCACCGACAATCGACAGCGGCAAGGTGTAAGGCACGCGGTCGGCACTGGCCAGCGCTTCGTCGCTCCAGTTGCCCACGGTATTAAAACCCCAGGCTTGCAAGCGGTCGAGGGTGTGCGTGATCCAGCGCTTTTGGTCGAAGCCTTCGGTGCCGTACGTACGCTGCAGGTTGGCGCCGTAAAAATCGTACCAACGGCCCACATTAAAGCCCCGGCCTTGATCGGCGCCGTTGCCGCCACGGTTATCTCCACGGCCGTAGTACTTGTCGAACGGCTCGCCTGCCTTCGGCAGCGCGCCGAACATCCACTCGCGGCCAGCCACGTAGGTCTGGTTGTTGTCCGGGGCCACGGTGTTGACGCCCAAGGAATAGAACGGATGACCTTCGGGCGTTACCAGGTACCAGCGACCGTCACGCTTTTCGGTGCGGAAAAACCCGCTGGCGTCGAACGCCGGGCCTTTGTTCCAACCGCCGTATTGGTCCAGGGAGGCTTTGTTGCGCTCAGCCAGCCAGCCCTTGAGCTGCTGTTGTTCCTTGGTCGCTGCGGCCTTGAGTTGCTCGTCGTTGCTGACTTTTTCCGGCCAGCGTGCGCGGGTGGATTGGCCATACGCATCGACCAGTTCGCTATAGGCGGCCTTCAGCACCGGCTCGCTGTCCTGCACACCAAAGCGTTCCAGCAGGATGCTTTGGGCGGCGTTGGGCTTGATCATCGACAGGCTGACCGACGCGACTTGGCTGCGGTCGATTGCCCCGTCGCTGCTGGCCAGCAATACACGCTGGCCATCCACCGTGATCGGCATCGGCGGGCCGGCCTTCATGCCTTGGCTCAGTGGCGAGTTGGCTTGCAGCGGTATCAGCAGGGTCTGCGCCGGGCCTGCCGGCAGGTCGACACGGCTGACCAGGGTCTTGCCGTCCGTGCTCTGCACTTTGACGTACAGGGTCAGCGCCCAGTCCATCGCGCTCTGGATACGCAGGCTCATGGCGCCGGACTGCGACCAGTCCCACACGCCGGTCTGCGGGCTGAGCACCAGGCTCGGTTCGGCTGCCGGGTTAAACGTGATGCGGCGCAACACCTCGCCTTCGGGCGTTTGTTCGGCATTGTATTGCGGCAGGCTGGCGTCCTGGGTCGCCACCTTGACCACATCGGCAGGCCGGACGAAGTTGAACAGCGTTTGTTGCCCGGCGGGCGCGGCCATCAAAGGCGCGGCGAACAACAGAGCAAAAAGAGCGGGCAGCGTGCGAATCATACGAACAAGGTTCTCCCTGACGGCCGATGACTGGCCTGATGACACAAAATGTTGGCGGTGAGATAGACCACGCAGTGGGCGAATTCGCCCACGCTGGCTCAAGATATTTCGCGCCTGAACGGCGGCAAAGCATTAAGGATAGCTTTGCCATAGCGCTGCGTGACCAAACGACGGTCGAGCAAGGTGATGGTGCCGCGGTCTTCTTCGGTGCGCAGCAAGCGGCCGCAGGCCTGGACCAGCTTCAACGAGGCATCCGGCACCGAGATTTCCATGAACGGGTTGCCGCCACGCGCTTCGATCCATTCGGCCAGCGCGGCCTCGACCGGATCATCCGGCACCGAGAACGGGATTTTGGCGATCACCACGTGTTCGCAGTAAGCACCGGGCAAGTCCACGCCTTCGGCGAAGCTGGCCAGCCCGAACAGCACGCTGGAATCGCCACCATCAACCCGCGCCTTATGCTTGTTCAGGGTTTCCTGCTTGGACAGGTTGCCCTGGATAAACACCTGCTTGCGCCAGTCGCGGTCAAGCCCGTCAAACACGTCCTGCATCTGTTTACGCGAAGAGAACAGCACCAGCGTGCCGCGTGAACCTTCGACCAGGGCAGGCAAGTCGCGAATGATCGCGGCCGTATGCGCCGGTGCATCCCGTGGGTCGGCCTTCAGGTCCGGCACCCGCAGCACGCCAGCGTCGGCGTGGTGAAACGGGCTCGGCACCACCGCCGTAACGGCTTTTTTCGGCAGGCCGGCACGCATGCGAAAGCGATCGAAGGTGCCCAGCGCAGTCAGCGTGGCCGAGGTAACCAGGCAGCCGTAGGCGACGTTCCAGAGGTTGCGACGGAGCATTTCTGCCGCAAGAATCGGGCTGGCGTTGACCTCGATATCGAACAGTGCGCCACTTTCCGACAGGGTCAACCAGCGCGCCATGGGCGGATTGTCTTCCGGGTCTTCGACGGTAAATGCGGTCCATAGCTCCCAGTTGCCCTGGGAGCGCGACAACAGGCTACCGAACAGCGGGTACCATTCTTCGGCCTGGTTGCTGGCGATGCCGATATTGACTTCGCCATCCATGCCTTCCTTGAGCAAGTCAGTCAGGCGGGTGAACAAGTCGGTCAACCGCGAAAAACCCTTTTTCAGCTCAATGCCCATTTCGCGCATGTGCTCGGGGATCAACCCGCCGACAAAGCGGTGACGTGGCCGCTCACGGCCTTCAACGTCTTCACCGGGCCTGAAGTCGGCAACCTGCTCGCAGGCGCTGAACATGAATTGCTGTTGGGTCTTGATCTCGCGCGCCAGCTCCGGCACTTGCTCGATCAGCTTGCCCAGGTCGCCAGGCAGCGGATGCTGGGCAAGCAACTTGGTGAGGTTCTTGGCGGTGGTTTCGAGCCAGTCGGCGGTCGAGCGCAGGCGCGTGTAATGCGCGAAGTGGCCGATGGCCTTGTCGGGCAGGTGGTGCCCTTCGTCGAACACGTAAAAGGTGTCGCGCGGGTCCGGCAGCACGGCGCCGCCGCCCAACGCCAGGTCGGCCAGGACCATGTCGTGGTTGGTGACGATCACGTCGACCTTGCCCATGCCTTCGCGGGCCTTGTAGAAGGCGCATTGGCCGAAGTTCGGGCAATGCCGGTTGGTGCACTGGCTGTGATCGGTGGTCAGGCGCGCCCAGTCGGCATCTTCCAGCGCGGTGGGCCAACTGTCACGGTCGCCGTCCCATTTGTTGCCGGCGAGTTTCTCGATCATGCTGGTGAAGAGCTTCTGGCTGACTTCATCAACCTCAATCTTGAAGCCTTCTTCTTCAAACAGCGACGCCGTGGCGGTTTGCGCGTGGCCTTCCTGCAGCAATACGTCGAGCTTGGACAAGCACATGTAACGGCCTCGGCCCTTGGCCAGGGCGAAGGTGAAGTTAAGGCCGCTGTTGCGCATCAGGTCGGGCAGGTCTTTGTAAACGATCTGTTCTTGCAGGGCGACGGTTGCGGTGGCGATCACCAGGCGTTTGCCGGCGGCCTTGGCGGTGGGAATCGCGGCAATGCTGTAGGCCACGGTTTTACCGGTACCGGTACCGGCTTCAACGGCCACAATCGCGGGGTCACCACTGCGCCGACCTTCGTCGTCGGTGTCGATATCGCCGAGTACCTTGGCCACTTCGGCGATCATCAGGCGTTGGCCGTAGCGCGGTTTCAAGCTTTTGGCTTCGAGAAAACGCGAATAAGCGCCCTGGATCGTGGTTTTGAGTTCAGTGCTGATCATGGATAGTCGGGCGCAAAAAACGCTGGATAAATTTTCAGTGGTTCGGATCGGCCGCTATCATACCCCGCTAATTAATCCCGCGCAGAACGGAGTACTACAATGATCGCGTTTAGCCTCGCTTACACCCTGCATGTATTGGCCGCCCTGATCTGGGTGGGCGGTATGTTTTTCGCCTGGATGATCCTGCGACCCGCCGCAATGACGGCACTTGAGGGCCCTGCCCGGCTAAAGTTGTGGGCAAATGTATTTCAACGTTTTTTTGTGTGGGTGTGGGTGGCCGTGGTGGTTTTGCCGATCAGCGGTGTGGGCTTGCTGCAACTGCGTTTCAGCGGGTTTGAAACCGCCCCGCGTTATGTGCAAGTGATGATGGGCTTGTACGTGGTGATGACGGCGCTGTTTATCCGCATTCAAGCGTTGAAGTTCCCGCAGTTGCGCGCAGCGGTGGCGACTGAAGACTGGCCGGCGGGCGCGGCTGCGCTGGGGGAGATTCGCAAGCTGGTGGGGATTAATCTGATTATCGGCTTGGTGGTGGTGGCGATCGCTTCGGCTCGCCCGATGTTCTGAGGGCGCGCTTTT
>NZ_VUAZ01000116.1 GCF_009296165.1 Pseudomonas kitaguniensis
ATGTGAGGACCCTATCAATGGCTGAGCCCAGTCAAATGTGAGAACCCTATCAATGGCTGAGCCCAGTTGGTGTGAGAACCCAATCAAATGGGTTCACACACTCAACTGTGGGAGGGGGCTTGCTCCCGATGAGGCTGGCTTTGGCGCTACAAAACTACTGGGTGCGCGGTTGTTCTGTCAGCACCACCGGAGCCTCCGGCTCATCCGCCTGCGGCGTTCGCTTGGGCAGCAAAACCTGCTGTGGATAAGTTTGCGCGAAGTGCACCTCATCACAGTTATCCACAAGCTTTTTCAAGCGCTGGTTAAACGCGCGGCTGACCGCATATTGCCCGCCCGACACCGTGCGGAACTGCGCGGTGAGGACCACACCGTTGAGGTCCATCTTGTCCACACCGAACACCTCCAGCGGCCCTTGCAGGTTGTACTTGAGGAACACATCGTCGCGTATCGACTGGCCAGCCTCATTGATCAGCTCAACGGCCTTGTCCACATCCGTGTCATACGTGAATTGCACCGAAAAGAACGCGTAGGCAAATTGCCGCGACTGGTTGGTAACCGCCTTGATTTGCCCGAACGGCACCGAGTGCACAAAACCCTTGCCGTCGCGCAGGCGCAGCGTGCGGATGGTCAGGCCTTCGACGGTGCGGCGTGGCCGGAGTCGAGCACCACCCAGTCGCCAATCGACAGCGTGTCTTCAATGATAATGAACAGACCGGTGATCACGTCCTGCACCAGTTGCTGGGAACCGAAACCGATGGCCAGGCCGACCACACCGGCACCGGCCAGCAGCGGCGCGACGTTGATGCCGAGGTTGGCCATGGTGGTGATCGCACAGATCACCACCAGGATGATTTTCACCGCGTTGCGCAGCAGTGGCAGGATAGTTTTGATCCGCGTGCTCGGCTGGCGATTCGAGCGTTTGTTCACCGGTGGTTTCAGCGCTTCCTGGATTGCCGTGTCGAGTACCACCCAGAACAGCCACGTCATCAGCAGGATCAAACCGATGCTGCTGAGGGAGTCGCTGATTGCGCGGCCCACCGAGTTGCGCTGAGCAAATTCAAACAGCGAGATGCCCCAGATGCGCCCGAGCATTTCGATAAAGGCGATGGCCATGGCGATGCGTAAAATCGCGTGCAACAGGCTGAGGAAACGCTCCTTGTAAGCGCTGCTACGTTGAATCGCCACCTGGCTGCGAGACTTGAACAGGTGCTGCAAAACGGTGCTCAGAAACACCGTGCCGATCAACAGAATCGTGGTGAACAATGCGCAACGCAGGGCCTTCTGGTTGTCGTCGCCGGCGCCGATCAGGTTGATCGCCGAGACCAGCACCATCAACAGAATCGGCCAATACCATAGGCCGGAAAATATGCGCAGCGATTGCTGCAGCGCCGGGTGTTTGATGCGCTGGGCCAACGGCCGATTGCGGATCAAGTGCGCCACCGGGCGACGCAAACGGATCACCAGCACGCCAAAAATCACAGCGGCGAACAAGCCGGTAAACACCGCGATGCTGCTGGTGATATTGCCGCCCAACTGGCGCGCAATTTGCGGGCTGGTCAGGGCATCGCTCAGCGCTGCGAGGAAGCCGATCAGAAACAGCGGCTTGGGGCAATAATTACGAATAATCTGCACGGCTGGCCGCTTGTGCCCCACGTTGAACATGACGATGACGCACAGCAGCATCGACGTGGAAAAGATGCCACTGCTGGTCGCGTAAGCGAAACACAACGCCAGCGCGCGCCCCACCGAGGAGGGTAAAAAGTGGCTGACATACAGGGTCAGCGGCAAACACGCCACCGCCGGAAGTGTGTACGGCAACACATACCCAAGCACAGCTTGCAGGCGCCCGCGCTGTTCAACGAAGTGCCGTCGACTCAGGCGCTGCACGATAAAGTGCCCCAGCAACGTCAATACGGCGAAGGCACCGACCCACACGCCGGACAGCAGCAAAAAGTCCCCGGCGATGCTCCACGGCGAACGCTGGCTGGTCTGATCGACCAGGCGCCCTACTTCGTCTGCCGCACGGTCTGCGCGCAGGCGCCAGGCGTCGATAAGGTTTTGATTGAGGTCGAGCTTGTCCTGCACGTCGTCGATGCTTGAACTGATGGCGCCAAGCAAACCGCCTTCCACCAGCAACTCGGGCTTGGCCGGCGCAGCGGCTGCGGCAGGTTCGGCGGGGGCGGCGGCCGGAGCAGCGGCAGCGGCTTGCAGCGCGCCACTGCCACACAACAGCAGCGCACCAAGCAGTAATGCAGTCTTTGAATTCAGCAAAACACCGGGCTCCTTCAGCAGGGTCTGTAAGAAACTGACGGGGTTTGCCGCTGATCGTTCCCAAGCACGATGAAGGAATTGCGCCCCGCACGCGCTGCGTGATCGGTTATACCGCGTGGTATGCCGTCTGTAGGACGTTGGAAACTTTCACGCAAAAATCGCAGTCAGCCATACACGGGGGCCTGGCCCCCACTCTTTTTTCACAGGAGCAATCATGGCTGCGATTCCCGACTGGGTGCCCGTTACGCCCAGCGTCGCCATCACTCGCTTCACGGTGCTGACGGTTAATATCCACAAGGGCTTCACGGCCCTGAATCGACGTTTCATCCTGCCCGAGCTGCGTGAAGCAGTGCGCAGCGTGGGCGCCGACATGGTGTTCCTGCAAGAAATTCACGGCACCCATGAGCACCACCCGCAGCACTACAGCGACTGGCCGAACATGCCGCAGTACGAGTTTTTGGCCGACAGCATCTGGCCGCAATTCGCCTATGGGCGCAACGCGGTTTACCCGCATGGCGACCACGGCAATGCGCTGCTGTCGAAATTCCAGATCACCCACCACGATAATCTCGACATCTCGCAAAGTGGCCACGAAAACCGTGGCCTGCTGCATTGCGTACTGCGCCTGCCGGGCAGCGGGCAAGAGGTGCATGCGATCTGCATGCACCTGGGCCTGCGCGAGGTGCATCGCCAGCAGCAATTGCGCTTGCTTGAGCAGCGCATCCGCGAGATTCCAGCGGATGCGCCGCTGATTGTTGCCGGCGATTTCAACGACTGGCGCCAAAAGGCAGACCTCAGTCAAAGCGGGCTCACGGAAGTGTTCGTACAAGCTCACGGCAAACCCGCACGAACTTTTCCCGCGCGCTTGCCCTTGCTGCCGTTGGACCGCATTTATGTGCGCAACTTGAAGGCGCACAACCCCAGAGTGCTGACGACACGGCCCTGGTCCCATCTGTCAGACCACGTGCCGCTGTCGGTGGAGATCGAACTATGAGCATTGCGGTAGAGCACATCGCCACCGACCAGCCACCGGATGACGCCAAGGCGCGCGACCTGGATTACGGCTGGCAGGCGGGCAACCGCATTGAGCTGCTGGAAAACGGCGAGGCGTACTTCCCGGCGGTGTTCGCCGCCATGCGCGAGGCGCGGCGGGAGATCCTGCTGGAGACCTTTATCCTGTTCGAAGACAAGGTTGGTCATGAGCTGCAAAGCATTTTGATCGAGGCGGCGCAGCGCGGCGTCAAAGTTGTGGCCAGCCTCGACGGTTTTGGTTGTGGTGAGCTGTCACCGTCGTTTCTCGGCGAGTTGGCGCAAGCCGGGGTGACGGTGCAAATGTTTGATCCGGCGTCGAAGACGCTCGGGTTTCGCACCAACTGGTTTCGCCGGCTGCACCGCAAGATCGTGGTCGTCGACGCCGAGGTGGCGTTTATCGGCGGAATCAATTTTTCTGCCGACCACTTGGGCGATTTCGGCCCCGAGGCCAAGCAGGATTACGCGGTGCAAGTGATCGGCCCGGCAGTGGCGGACCTGCACCACTTCGCCCTCGCACAAAGCGGCCGCCAAGTGCGCACGCGGCGTGGCTGGCGACGGCGCCAGCAACGCCCGTCGCCGTGGTCGACGGAGGGCGACAGCGGCCTGGTGCGCTTGATTTACCGCGACAACGTGCAACACCGCGATGACATTGAGGAGGCGTATATCCACGCCTTGAGCAAAGCCCAACGGCGCGCGGTGATTGCCAATGCTTATTTCTTCCCCGGCTACCGCCTGCTGCGCGAAATTCGCAATGCCGCGCGGCGTGGCGTGCACGTGCAACTGATCATGCAGGGCCAGCCCGACGTGCTGTTGGCCAAGCTGGCAGCGCGCATGCTGTATGACTATTTGCTTAAGGATGGCGTGGTGATTCACGAGTACTGCCAGCGCCCACTGCACGGAAAAGTCGCGCTGGTGGATGACGACTGGAGCACCGTGGGCTCAAGCAACCTCGACCCGCTGAGCCTGTCGCTGAACCTTGAAGCGAACGTGCTGATTCGTGACCGTGCATTCAATCAGCAACTTTATGAAAGCCTGGAACTGCTCGCCAAAAACCATTGCAAGACCATGCCGGAAAACCGCAAGCCGCGCTTATGGTTATGGCGCTTGACGGTCGGCTTTCTGGTGTTCCACGTCATGCGCCACTTCCCCGCGCTGACAGGCTGGTTACCCGCGCACAAACCGCGCTTGAAACCCTTCGAGAACTCGGCCAATGACCTCTGAAGCCAGCGGATCACGTTTCACGCGTTGGAAGAAACCGCTGACCATCGCCTTCTTCCTGTTGCTGATCGTGCTGTTCACCCTGCTCACGCGGCGTATCGACTGGAGCGAAGTGCTGCAGACGCTCGGTGACTTCAAGCTGCGCACCTTGCTGATCGCCGGCGCGCTGACGCTGTGCAGCTTCCTGGTGTACGCGAGCTTCGACCTGATCGGCCGCACCTACATTCGCCAACCGCTGCGCTGGAAGCAGATTTTGCCAGTGGGCATCATCAGCTATGCGTTCAACCTCAACCTGAGCGCGTGGGTCGGCGGCATCGCCATGCGCTATCGGCTGTATTCGCGGCTTGGCGTGAGCACCAGCAATATCGCCAAGATCCTAGGCCTGAGCCTGGCCACCAACTGGTTTGGCTATATGGCCTTGGCGGGCGTGGTGTTCAGCAGTGGGTTGGTGACCATGCCGCCGGGCTGGAAGGTCAGCAGCGGCGCCTTGCAAGGCATCGGCGCGTTGTTGGTACTGGTCAGCCTTGGGTATCTGGCGGCCTGCCAGTTTTCGAAAAAACGCGCGTGGTCGATCAAAGGCATCGAGATCAACCTGCCGTCGCTGCGCATGGCGTGTTTGCAGTTAGCCATGGGCGCGTTGAACTGGTCGTTGATGGCAGCGGTGATTTTCACCCTGTTGCCGGCCAAGCTGGATTACCCGCTGGTGCTGGGCGTATTGCTGATCAGCGCGATCGCCGGCGTGGTCACGCATATCCCGGCGGGCCTGGGCGTGCTGGAGGCGGTGTTTATTGCACTGTTGCAGCATGAGGCGTCGCGCGGCAGCTTGTTGGCGGGTTTGATTGCGTACCGGGCGATTTATTTTATTTTGCCGCTGCTGATCGCGTTGGTGATGTACCTCGCCGTGGAGGCCAAGGCCAAAGCATTACGGGTCAAAAAAACCCCCGCGTGAGCGCGTTAAGCTGGCGCGCCTGGACTCGGCGCACGCTAAGATTGACCCTGTCACCCATCACGAGGCAACACGTATGGCCAAGCAAGCGCTCATCCTGATCGATATTCAGAACGACTACTTTCCTCAAGGCAAGTGGCCGCTTGATGGCGTAGAAGCCGCGGCAGACAAGGCGGCGCAGGTACTCAACGCCTTCCGTCAGGCCGGCGATGCTGTGATTCACGTGCGCCATGAGTTCACTGCCGAGGACGCGCCGTTCTTCACCCCAGCGTCCGAGGGCGCGCACTTGCATGCCAAGGTGCTGAACGAAGGCGACGAACCGGTGGTGCTTAAACATTTCGTGAACGCGTTTCGCGGCACCGAGCTGCGTGCGCTGCTGGAAAAACGCAGCATCACCGACGTGGTGGTGGTCGGCAGCATGAGCCACATGTGCATCGACGCGGTGGTTCGCGCGGCTGCAGATTTGGGCTACACGGTCACGGTGATCCATGACGCGTGCGCAACTTGCGATCAGCAATTTAATGGCGAGGTCATCCCGGCCGCGCAGGTGCACGGTGCTTACATGGCATCGCTGGGCTTTGGCTACGCGAGTGTGGTCTCGGCGGATGACTACCTGAAGGCGCAAGCGGCGGCGGCATAACCGCCACTTGATTGCCCGGTTCAGCGGGTTGCGATGATAAACAGCCGTGGGAAAGGCAGCAGCACGGTTCCGTCGGCCAAGGCTGGATAAGCCTGAGTAATCCGCGCCTGGTAATCCTCCAGGAATGCGGCCTTCTCGCTATCGGACAGCGGTGCAAGAAATGGCCGCAATGCCGAAGCCTTGAACCACTCCACCACCGCCGCGTGCCCCACCAACGGGTGCAGGTAGGTAGTGCGCCACACATCAACCGTACTGCACTGCTGGCTCAGCAATTCGTAGTAGTAACTCGCGCTGTGCCGCTCATTGTGTTTAACCGCACCAATCTTTGCAGCCCATGGGCCATCGGCAGCCACGTCACGCGCCAGCCGGTGGGCAGGTTCGTCAAGGTTGTCCGGGGTTTGCACCGCCAGCGTGCCGCCGGGCATCAGCTGGTTAACCAGGTGCGGATAGAGCGTGGCGTGGTTGGGCAGCCATTGCAGGGACGCGTTGGCGAGGATCACATCGAATGCTTGCGCAGGCTTCCACGCACCAATGTCCGCCAGTTCGAAGTTCAGCGCCGGCAAGCGTTTACGCGCGTCGACCAGCATGTCATCGGAACTGTCGAGGCCAGTGATATGCGCCTGCGGGAAGCGCTCGGCCAACACTTCGGTGGAATTACCGGGGCCACAACCCAGGTCAACGGCAGTACGCACGTCGGTATTCGCAATGGCCGCGACCAGATCACGCACGGGGCGTGTGCGCTGCTGCTCAAACATCGTGTACTGCTTGGCTGACCAGGTCATCACGGCTCTCCTTTGTTTTTTGAGGTTGGCGACAGCCTAAATCTTGTGAGGCATGAGTACAAATGCTGCACAGACCTGGTACCAGCGCTGGCCAGGCAAGGTGGACGCTTGATCGGACGCAATAAAAAACCCCCGAGGCTTTCGACTGCGGGGGTTTTGCTTGTTCCTGGGGCTTAGACCCTAGAACGGAATATCGTCATCAAAGCTGTCGAAATCCGGAGCCGGTTGCGGCGCGGCCTGCTGTGGCGCTGGGCGCGACTCACGCTGTGGCTGCTGGCTTGGCTGTTGGCTTGGTTGCGGACGCGACTGCTGTGGGCGCGGTGCCGAGTTGGACATGCCGCCCTGGCCCTGTTGGTCGCCCTGTGGACGGCCGCCCAGCAGTTGCATGGTGCCTTGCATGTCGACCACGATTTCAGTGGTGTAACGCTTGATACCGTCTTTTTCCCACTCGCGGGTTTGCAGTTTGCCTTCGATGTACACCTGCGAACCTTTGCGCAGGTATTCACCGGCGATCTCTGCCACCTTGCCGAACATCGACACGCGGTGCCATTCGGTTTTCTCGACCTTCTGGCCGGTTTGCTTGTCGGTCCACTGTTCGCTGGTCGCCAGACTCAGGTTGGTCACGGCGTTACCGTTAGGCAAGTAGCGAACTTCGGGATCCTGGCCGCATGTACCGACCAATATGACTTTGTTAACCCCACGGGCCATAACGTTCTCCTAAGCTGGGCGCGCTGTCGGCACTGGGTTGACCAGTTGCTCAAGCGTCGCGCGATCCAATAATTCGGTGTCCAATTTGATGTAGATGGCGGCTTCTTCAGCAATAACCACGGCATCCGTAACCCCTGCGACAGCCTTAAGGCGCTCAACCAGACCGACTTCGCGGATCGCTTCTGGCGATAACGGCAAACGCAGGCTCGTCACATAGGGAGGTTCGCGCATGGTAACAGCAAAGGCTAGCCAGAGGGCAGCCAGACCTGCGCATCCGAGGAACACAACTGACAAACCGCCATGCTGGAACATCCAGCCACCCATGATGCCGCCCAGTGCAGAGCCGAGGAACTGGCTGGTGGAATAAACCCCCATCGCCGTGCCCTTGCCACCGGCCGGTGAAACTTTGCTGATCAGCGAAGGCAACGACGCCTCCAGCAGGTTGAACGCAGTGAAAAACACCACCGTGCCCGTTACCAGCGCCCGCAGGCTGTCGCCGAACTTCCAGAAGAATAGCTCAGTGAGCATCAGCGTCGCGACGGCGCCGAGTAAAACTCGTTTCATTTTGCGTTTCTTCTCGCCGTAGATGATGAACGGGATCATGGCGAAGAACGAAATCAGCAGTGCCGTGAGGTACACCCACCAGTGCTGTTCCTTGGGCAGGCCGGCTTTTTCGACCAGTGCCAGGGGCAGTGCGACGAAGCTGCACATCAGCATCGCGTGCAACACGAAGATACCTAAATCCAGGCGCAGCAGGTCTGGATGCTTGAGCGTCGGCAATAGCGCCTTGCGCGCAACGCCCGATTCACGGTGCTGCAAGGTGCCTGTGGAATGCGGGACCATAAAGGCCACGATCACGATACCGAACAACGCCATCCCGCCGGTGGCGAGGAACAGCCCGTGCAAACCAAAGGCGCGCGTCAGCAAGGGGCCGACCACCATCGCCACGGCGAATGACAGCCCGATGGTCATGCCGATCATGGCCATGGCCTTGGTGCGGTGTTGTTCGCGGGTCAAATCCGAGAGCAGCGCCATGACCGCAGCGGAAATCGCCCCGGCACCTTGCAGGATGCGCCCGGCAATCACGCCCCAGATCGAGTCGGACTGGGCCGCGAGCACACTGCCGAGTGCGAACACGATCAGCCCGAGGTAAATCACCGGGCGGCGGCCGATGCGGTCGGAAATGATCCCGAACGGAATCTGAAAAATCGCCTGGGTCAGGCCATAGGCGCCAATCGCCAGGCCGATCAGGGCGGGGGTTGCGCCTGCGAGATCCATCCCATAGGTCGCCAGCACCGGCAACACCATAAACATGCCCAGCATACGGAAGGCGAACACCAGGGCCAGACCGCTTGCCGCTCGGGTCTCGCCGCTACTCATGCGTTCGCTGTGGGGATCGTGCATGGAAAAACCTCGTGTGAACCGCCGGCGATTCTACCAGTCCCATCGATTGAGAGGGTATATGCGGCGCTTTGCCGCGCAGCTTTCATGTAAGGCTGCACCCGGCACTTTGACAGTGTATATTCATCCAGTCTTTAGCCGTATACTCCGGCATTATTTACGCCCGCCGTGCGAGGCCATCTTGGACAAGATCCTGATTCGTGGGGCTAGAACCCACAACCTGAAGAACATCGACCTGACCCTGCCTCGGGACAAACTGATCGTCATCACCGGTTTGTCCGGGTCCGGCAAATCATCGCTGGCGTTTGACACGCTGTATGCCGAAGGCCAGCGTCGTTACGTGGAATCGCTGTCGGCCTATGCCCGGCAATTCCTCTCGATGATGGAAAAGCCCGACGTTGACACCATTGAAGGCCTGTCGCCTGCGATTTCCATCGAGCAGAAGTCGACCTCCCATAACCCACGTTCCACAGTGGGCACCATTACCGAAATCTATGACTACCTGCGTCTGCTGTACGCGCGGGTGGGTATTCCGCGCTGCCCGGATCACGATATTCCGCTGGAAGCCCAGACCGTCAGCCAAATGGTTGACCTGGTGCTGGCCCAGCCGGAAGGCGCCAAGCTGATGCTGCTGGCGCCGGTGATTCGTGAGCGCAAGGGTGAACACCTTTCGGTTTTCGAAGAGCTGCGTGCGCAGGGTTTTGTGCGTGCACGCATCAACGGCAAGCTGTATGAGCTGGATGAAGCGCCGAAGCTCGACAAGCAAAAGAAGCACTCGATTGATGTAGTTGTCGACCGCTTCAAAGTGCGCGCCGACTTGCAGCAGCGTTTGGCGGAGTCCTTCGAAACCGCATTGAAGCTGGCGGACGGCATTGCCCTGGTCGCGCCAATGGACGACGAGCCGGGCGAAGAGATCATCTTCTCGGCGCGCTTCGCGTGCCCCATCTGTGGCCACGCGATCAGCGAGTTGGAGCCCAAGCTGTTTTCCTTCAACAACCCGGCGGGCGCCTGCCCGACGTGTGATGGCCTGGGGGTGAAGCAGTTCTTCGACATCAAGCGCCTGGTTAACGGCGACCTGACCCTCGCGGAGGGCGCGATACGCGGCTGGGACAGGCGTAACGTCTACTACTTCCAGATGCTCGGGTCATTAGCGTCCCACTACAAGTTCAGCCTGGAAGTGCCGTTTAACCAACTGCCGGCAGACCAGCAAAAGGTCATTCTGCACGGCAGCGGCTCGCAGAACGTCGACTTCAAGTACTTGAACGACCGCGGTGACATCGTTAAACGCTCGCACCCGTTCGAAGGCATCGTGCCGAACCTGGAGCGTCGCTACCGCGAAACCGAGTCCGCAAGCGTGCGCGAAGAGTTGGCAAAATTCCTCAGCACTCAGCCTTGCCCGGATTGCCGGGGTACCCGCCTGCGCCGCGAAGCGCGGCACGTGTGGGTGGGTGAGAAGACCTTGCCGGCGGTGACCAGCCTGCCGATCGGTGATGCCTGTGAATACTTCGGCGTGCTCAAGCTGACCGGGCGTCGCGGGGAAATTGCCGACAAGATCCTCAAGGAGATCCGTGAGCGCCTGCAGTTCCTGGTTAACGTGGGCCTGGATTACCTGTCACTTGATCGCAGCGCCGATACGCTATCGGGCGGTGAGGCCCAGCGGATTCGTCTGGCAAGCCAGATTGGCGCAGGCCTCGTGGGCGTGCTGTACATCCTCGACGAACCGTCGATTGGTTTGCACCAGCGCGACAATGATCGCCTGCTGGGAACGCTGAAGCACCTGCGGGACATCGGCAACACGGTAATCGTGGTCGAACACGACGAAGATGCGATTCGCCTGGCGGATTACGTGGTCGATATTGGCCCCGGTGCGGGTGTGCATGGCGGGCATATTGTTGCGCAAGGTACGCCGGCCGAGGTGATGGCTCATCCTGACTCGCTGACGGGCAAGTACTTGTCGGGGCGCGTGAAAATTGAAGTCCCGGCCAAACGTCGGCCGCGTAACAAAAAGGCGGCGTTGCACCTCAAGGGCGCGCGCGGCAACAACTTGCGCAATGTTGACCTGGAAATTCCTCTGGGCCTGCTGACCTGTGTGACAGGCGTGTCCGGTTCAGGCAAGTCGACGCTGATCAACAACACGCTGTTCCCGTTGAGTGCGACCGCCCTTAATGGCGCGACTACCCTGGAAGCAGCTGCACACGACAGCATTAAAGGCCTGGACCTTTTGGACAAAGTGGTCGACATCGACCAAAGCCCGATTGGCCGCACGCCGCGCTCCAACCCTGCCACCTACACCGGGCTGTTTACGCCGATTCGCGAACTGTTCGCCGGGGTTCCCGAATCCCGCTCACGCGGCTACGGGCCTGGCCGGTTCTCGTTCAACGTCAAGGGCGGGCGCTGCGAAGCGTGCCAAGGCGATGGCTTGATCAAGGTGGAGATGCACTTCTTGCCGGACATCTACGTGCCGTGCGACGTGTGCAAGAGCAAACGCTACAACCGCGAAACCCTTGAGATCAAATACAAGGGCAAGAACATCCACGAAACCCTGGAGATGACCATCGAGGAAGCACGGGTGTTCTTCGACGCGGTTCCAGCGTTGGCGCGCAAGCTGCAAACACTGATGGATGTGGGCCTGTCGTATATCAAGCTGGGCCAGTCGGCGACCACGCTGTCGGGTGGTGAAGCGCAGCGGGTCAAGCTGTCCCGCGAGCTGTCCAAGCGAGATACCGGCAAGACCTTGTACATCCTTGATGAGCCGACTACCGGCCTGCACTTCGCCGATATTCAGCAATTGCTGGATGTGCTGCACCGCCTGCGGGACCATGGCAATACCGTGGTAGTGATCGAGCACAACCTTGATGTGATCAAGACTGCCGACTGGCTGGTCGACCTGGGCCCGGAAGGCGGTTCCAAGGGCGGCCAGATCATTGCGGTAGGTACGCCGGAGCAGGTCTCCGAAATGCCGCAATCGCACACGGGTTATTACTTGAAACCGTTACTGGCACGCGACAAAGCCTGATTTATCGGGTACATGAAAAAGCCCCTGTCACTTTGCGGTGACAGGGGCTTTTTTGTAGCCGGGAATCAGAACTGCGATTGCAGGTAATTCTCCAGGCCGACCAGCTTGATCAGGCCCAACTGCTTTTCCAGCCAGTACGTGTGATCTTCTTCGGTGTCATTCAACTGCACGCGGAGAATTTCGCGGGTGACATAGTCGCTGTGCTGCTCGCAGAGCTCGATGCCCTTGCAGAGCGCAGCGCGAACCTTGTACTCAAGGCGAAGGTCGGCTGCGAGCATGTCAGGCACCGTGGTGCCCACATCCAGGTCGTCGGGACGCATACGTGGCGTGCCTTCGAGCATCAGGATACGGCGCATGAGTGCGTCGGCGTGCTGTGCCTCTTCTTCCATTTCGTGGTTGATACGCTCGTAGAGCTCGGTAAAGCCCCAGTCTTCGTACATACGCGAATGGATGAAATATTGGTCACGAGCTGCCAGTTCGCCCGTCAGCAACGTGTTGAGGTAATCGATTACGTCGGGGTGACCTTGCATCGCCCTACATCTCCCTACTTGAAAGCCTGTAGTTTGAACCATGATGACCTGCAGGTCACGAGACAAACGGCAGAAAAGTGAAGATTTACCGCGAAAAGTAGCTGAAATAACGCAAAAACCGCCCAAATGAGGGCGGTTCTGCTTCTCGTTTAGAGTCAGTTCATCGTTACACCCAGTGCGTCTGCAATACCTTGTGCGTAAGCAGGGTCCGCTTTGAAAAAATGCTGGAGCTGCAGTTGCACCACGTTGCTGCTAACGCCCGCCATGGCACCGGCGATGTTGTTGATCAGCAGCGTCTTCTGAGCATCGGTCTGCAGGCGGAACAACGCGCCAGCGTGGCTATAGTAGTCAGTGTCTTCACGCTGATCGTAACGATCTGCCGCACCCCGGAGCGCCAAAGGCGGCTCAGCATACTGTGGCGCTTGTTGCGGCGTACCCGCGACACTGTTGGGTTCATAGTTGGGGGACGCACCACCATTGGCACCGAACGCCATCGAGCCGTCACGCTGGTAGTGATTGGCCGGTTGCAGTGGCGCGTTGATTGGCAACTGCTGGTGATTGGTGCCCACACGATAGCGGTGAGCGTCCGGGTAAGCGAATAGGCGACCTTGAAGCATACGGTCAGGCGACAGGCCGACACCAGGGACGATGTTGCTCGGGCCAAAAGTAGCCTGCTCGACCTCGGCAAAGTAGTTGAGCGGGTTGCGGTTCAATTCCAGCTCGCCAATCTCGATCAACGGAAACTCGGACTGCGACCAAGTCTTGGTCACGTCGAACGGGTTTTCGTAGTGAGCCGCAGCCTGAGCTTCGGTCATGATCTGAATGTTGACGCTCCACTTGGGAAAGTCCCCGCGTTCAATCGCGCTGAACAGGTCGCGTTGAGCGTAATCAGGGTCGGTGCCGGCAAGGCGGGTTGCCTCTTCAGGCGTCAGGTTCTTGATACCTTGCTTGGTTTTGTAGTGCCATTTCACCCAATGCCGCTCGCCTCGGGCGTTGATCAGGCTGTAGGTATGGCTGCCGAAGCCGTGCATATGGCGGAAGCCGTCCGGCGTGCCACGGTCCGAAAACAAAATAGTAATCTGGTGCAATGACTCCGGAGACAGCGACCAGAAGTCCCACACCGCCTGCGCGCTTTTAAGGTTCGTTTGTGGCAGGCGCTTCTGGGTGTGAATAAAGTCCGGAAACTTCAGCGGATCGCGAATGAAGAACACTGGTGTGTTGTTGCCAACGATGTCCCAGTTGCCTTCTTCGGTGTAGAACTTCAGTGCAAAACCACGCGGGTCACGGGCAGTGTCCGCTGAGCCGCGCTCACCACCCACAGTGGAGAAACGCAGGAAGGTCGCGGTTTTCTTGCCAATGGACTCGAACAGCTTGGCGCGGGAGTACTGGGTAATGTCGCGGGTAACAGTGAATGTGCCGTGGGCACCTGAACCTTTGGCGTGCACGCGACGCTCCGGAATGTTTTCCCGATTGAAGTGCGCAAGTTTTTCGAGGAGATGAAAGTCATCAAGCAGCACTGGACCGCGAGGGCCGGCGGTACGCGAATTCTGATTATCGGCAACAGGTGCGCCGCTGGCGGTGGTAAGGATTGTGCTCATGTTCAATCTTCCTCAGGTAAATCATAAAACTGCCGGCTAATCGGCTGGAGGGAGTATTGACCATCAAGATAACACCATCAAATGCATTGATTCATGGACTTTGATAGAAAATAACTAATTTGCCACCCACACACTTAGCTGTTGGTTTAATAAAAATGCGCAAGTGGAGTGAGGAATATAGACGGCTTTTCTTACGCCCACAAAAAACCGGACACTAGGTCCGGTTTTTCGTTACAGACTGTCGTCTTACTCGGCGCTTACAGCTTCGCCGGCAGTAGCACGATCAACCAACTCGACGTACGCCATAGGAGCGTTGTCGCCAGTGCGGAAACCGCACTTGAGGATGCGCAGGTAGCCACCCTCACGGGTAGCATAACGCTTGCCCAGGTCGTTGAAGAGCTTACCAACGATAGCTTTCGAGCGAGTACGGTCGAAAGCCAGACGGCGGTTAGCCAGGCTGTCTGTCTTGGCCAAAGTGATCAGCGGCTCAGCAACGCGACGCAGTTCTTTAGCTTTCGGCAGTGTAGTTTTGATCAGCTCGTGCTCGAACAGCGACACCGCCATGTTTTGAAACATGGCCTTGCGGTGCGAGCTGGTACGGCTCAGGTGACGACCACTTTTACGATGACGCATGGTTCATTCCTTACCAAACTCACGTTCGGTGATTACGACGATCAGGCAGTCGCCTTGTCGTCCTTCTTAAGACTTGCAGGCGGCCAGTTGTCGAGGCGCATGCCGAGGGACAGACCGCGGGAGGCCAGAACGTCCTTGATTTCAGTCAAGGATTTCTTGCCCAGGTTCGGAGTCTTCAACAGTTCTACTTCGGTACGCTGAATCAGGTCGCCGATGTAGTAAATGTTTTCCGCCTTAAGGCAGTTAGCCGAACGTACAGTCAGTTCCAGATCGTCAACCGGGCGAAGCAGGATCGGATCGATCTCGTCTTCCTGCTCGATTACCACTGGTTCGCTGTCACCTTTGAGGTCGACGAACGCAGCCAACTGCTGTTGCAGAATGGTTGCAGCGCGGCGGATAGCCTCTTCAGGATCCAGAGTACCGTTGGTTTCCAGATCAATAACCAGCTTGTCCAGGTTAGTACGCTGCTCGACACGGGCGTTTTCCACCACGTATGCGATACGGCGAACCGGGCTGAACGAAGAGTCAAGCTGCAAGCGACCAATGCTGCGGCTTTCGTCTTCATCGCTCTGACGCGAGTCGGCCGGTTCATAACCACGACCACGAGCTACGGTGAGCTTCATGTTCAGGGCGCCGTTAGACGCCAGGTTAGCGATTACGTGATCGGGGTTAACGATCTCGACATCATGATCCAGCTGAATATCGGCAGCGGTAACCACCCCCGAACCCTTCTTCGACAAGGTCAGCGTAACTTCGTCACGGCCGTGTAGCTTGATAGCCAGACCTTTAAGGTTCAACAGGATTTCAATTACGTCTTCCTGTACACCTTCGATGGCGCTGTACTCGTGGAGCACACCGTCAATCTCGGCCTCGACTACTGCACAGCCGGGCATTGAGGACAACAGGATGCGGCGCAGCGCGTTGCCCAGGGTGTGGCCAAAACCACGCTCGAGAGGCTCGAGAGTAATCTTGGCGCGGGTTGGACTGACAACCTGCACATCAATGTGGCGGGGTGTCAGGAACTCATTTACCGAAATCTGCATGGATGCACCTATTTTCTAGCCCTTACTTGGAGTAGAGCTCGACAATCAGGCTTTCGTTGATGTCGGCGGACAGATCACTGCGAGCAGGAACGTTCTTGAAAACGCCCGACTTCTTCTCAGTGTCTACTTCTACCCATTCTACGCGGCCACGTTGGGCACACAGATCGAGAGCTTGGACAATGCGAAGTTGGTTTTTTGCTTTCTCGCGAATCGCGACCACGTCACCAGCACGAACCTGGTAAGACGGTACGTTAACGGTTTGGCCGTTTACGCTGACGGATTTGTGCGATACCAGCTGACGGGATTCGGCACGAGTCGAACCAAAGCCCATACGGTATACAACGTTGTCCAGACGGCATTCGAGAAGTTGCAGCAGGTTTTCACCGGTTGCACCTTTCTTGCCAGCAGCTTCTTTGTAGTAGCCGCTGAACTGACGCTCGAGAACGCCGTAAATACGACGGACCTTCTGCTTTTCACGCAGTTGGGTGCCGTAATCGGACTGGCGACCGCGGCGTTGGCCGTGGATACCAGGTGCTGCTTCAATGTTGCACTTCGATTCGATCGCGCGCACGCCGCTCTTCAGGAAGAGATCGGTGCCTTCGCGACGAGCGAGTTTGCATTTTGGACCAATGTAACGAGCCATTCTTTACAATCTCCTGGATTACACGCGGCGCTTCTTCGGCGGACGGCACCCGTTGTGCGGGATTGGCGTCACGTCGGTGATGCTGGCGATCTTATAGCCACAGCCGTTCAAAGCACGGACAGCAGACTCACGACCTGGACCTGGACCTTTGACATTGACGTCGAGGTTTTTCAGGCCGTATTCCAGCGCAGCTTGACCAGCACGTTCAGCAGCTACTTGAGCAGCAAACGGGGTGGACTTGCGGGAACCGCGGAAACCCGAACCACCAGAGGTAGCCCAAGACAGCGCGTTACCTTGACGGTCGGTGATGGTCACGATTGTGTTGTTAAAAGAAGCATGGATGTGGGCGATGCCATCAACCACTGTCTTTTTAACTTTTTTACGAGGACGAGCAGCAGGTTTTGCCATGATTAATTTCCTGTCGATTCGCGTGGGCGATTACTTGCGGATCGGCTTACGCGGACCTTTACGGGTACGCGCGTTAGTCTTGGTACGCTGACCGCGCACTGGAAGACCACGACGATGACGCAGACCACGGTAGCAACCGAGGTCCATCAAACGCTTGATTTTCATGTTGATTTCGCGACGCAGGTCACCTTCAGTGGTGAACTTCGCCACTTCGCCACGCAACAGCTCAATCTGCTCGTCGCTCAGATCTTTAATCTTTGCGGCTGGGTTTACCCCAGTATCTGCGCAAATTTTCTGCGCAGTAGTGCGACCAACACCATAGATGTAGGTCAGCGAGATAACAGTGTGCTTGTTATCTGGAATGTTAACGCCTGCAATACGGGCCATTCAGTGGGACTCCAATTGACAGCTACCTACGCCCCGGAAGCCAAGAAATAGGGCGCGAGATAATATCGCTGTAATAACAAATAATCAACCCGGCAGCGCACTAGCTGCCGGGCTTCAAGCGGATCACACTCAGCCTTGGCGCTGTTTGTGACGCGGTTCCGCGCTGCAAATTACTCGAACAACACCTTCGCGGCGAATAATTTTGCAGTTACGGCACAGCTTTTTCACCGATGCACGAACTTTCATCACCAACTCCTCGAACCTTATGGGTACTCAGCGCAACATGCCGCTGCCGTAACCCTTCAGGTTGGCTTTCTTCATCAGGGATTCGTACTGGTGCGAAACGAGGTGCGATTGTACTTGGGACATGAAGTCCATCACAACCACGACCACGATCAGCAACGAGGTCCCGCCAAGGTAGAACGGAACGTTTGCTGCAACCACCAGGAACTGGGGAAGCAAGCACACGGCCGTCATATATAGAGCACCGAACAGGGTCAAACGAGTCAGAACGCCATCAATGTAGCGTGCCGACTGCTCACCTGGACGGATGCCCGGAATAAAGGCACCGGACTTCTTCAGGTTTTCCGCTACGTCTTTCGGATTGAACATCAACGCCGTATAGAAGAAGCAGAAGAAAATAATCCCTGCACTAAACAGCAGAATATTCAACGGCTGACCAGGAGCGATCGACTGAGAGAGGTCCTGCAGCCAGCCCATATTTTCAGACTGACCAAACCAGGTACCCAACGAAGCCGGAAACAGCAAAATGCTGCTCGCGAAAATTGCCGGAATAACACCGGCCATATTCACTTTCAGCGGCAAGTGGCTGGTCTGCGCAGCGAAGACCTTACGGCCCTGCTGACGCTTGGCGTAGTGAACAGCAATACGACGCTGGCCACGCTCAATGAACACCACAAAACCGATAATCGCTACTGCCAGCAAACCGATAGCAACCAAGGCGAAGATGTTGATATCACCCTGACGTGCAGACTCGAAAGACTGCCCGATTGCTCTCGGAAGACCGGCGACGATACCTGCGAAAATCAACATCGAGATACCGTTACCAACACCACGCTCAGTAATCTGCTCACCCAGCCACATCATGAACATCGCGCCAGCCACAAACGTGGATACCGCAACGAAATAGAAGCCAAAGTCAGCAGTGAACGCTATCCCCTGCCCTGCCAAGCCAACGGACATGCCGATAGCTTGAACCAGAGCGAGGATGACAGTGCCGTAGCGGGTGTACTGGCTAATCTTGCGACGACCAGCTTCACCTTCCTTCTTCAACTGCTCCAGCTGCGGGCTGACGGCGGTCATCAGTTGCATGATGATCGATGCCGAAATGTACGGCATGATCCCCAGTGCAAAGATGCTCATCCGTTCCAGCGCGCCGCCGGAAAACATGTTGAACAAGCTAAGAATGGTCCCCTCATTCTGTCGAAACAGGTCTGCGAGTCGGTCCGGGTTGATACCTGGAACCGGGATGTGTGCGCCTATTCGGTAGACGATAATCGCCAGGAACAGAAAACGCAGACGAGCCCAAAGTTCAGACATACCGCCTTTGCCGAGCGCTGAGAGAGCACCTTGCTTAGCCATTTATTCCTCGAACTTGCCGCCAGCTGCTTCGATAGCCGAACGCGCACCTTTGGTGGCGCCGATTCCCTTGCCGATAGTGACAGCGCGAGTCACTTCACCGGACAGCATGATTTTCACACGCTGTACGTTGACGTTGATCACGTTGGCATCTTTCAGGGTCTGCACAGTAACGATGTCGCCTTCCACTTTAGCCAGCTCGGACAGACGCACTTCTGCGCGGTCCATGGCTTTCAGGGATACGAAACCGAACTTAGGCAGGCGACGATGCAGCGGCTGTTGACCGCCTTCAAAGCCTGGAGCAATGGTGCCACCGGAGCGGGAGGTTTGACCTTTGTGGCCACGGCCACCAGTCTTACCCAAACCGCTACCGATACCACGGCCCGGACGATGCTTTTCGCGACGGGAACCCGGCGCTGGACTCAGATCATTGAGTTTCATCGATTAACCCTCGACACGCAGCATGTAGTAAGCCTTGTTGATCATCCCGCGATTCTCGGGAGTATCCTGGACTTCTACAGTGTGACCGATGCGACGCAGACCCAAACCCTTAACGCACAATTTGTGGTTAGGGATGCGACCGGTCATGCTTTTGATCAGCGTTACTTTAACGGTAGCCATGATCAGAAGATCTCCTTGACAGTCAAGCCGCGCTTGGCAGCAATGGACTCAGGAGATTGCATAGCTTTCAAACCTTTGAAAGTGGCGTGAACCACGTTTACCGGGTTAGTCGAGCCGTAGCACTTGGCCAGAACGTTCTGAACGCCAGCAACTTCGAGGACAGCACGCATAGCGCCGCCAGCGATGATACCGGTACCTTCAGAAGCAGGCTGCATGTACACCTTCGAAGCGCCATGGGCGGACTTCATTGCGTACTGCAGCGTGGTGCCGTTCAGATCAACTTGGATCATGTTGCGACGAGCAGCTTCCATTGCCTTCTGGATCGCAGCAGGCACTTCACGTGACTTGCCACGGCCGAAGCCAACACGCCCTTTACCATCACCCACCACGGTCAACGCGGTGAAAGTGAAGATACGGCCGCCTTTAACGGTTTTGGCTACGCGGTTAACTTGAACCAGCTTCTCAATGTAGCCTTCGTCGCGCTTTTGGTCGTTATTTGACATAACTTAGAACTCCAGCCCAGCTTCACGAGCAGCATCAGCCAGCGCTTTAACGCGGCCGTGGTACTTGAAGCCAGAGCGGTCGAAAGCCACTTGCGAGACGCCGGCGGCCTTAGCACGCGTAGCGACCAGCTGGCCAACCTTAGTGGCCGCGTCGATGTTGCCAGTGGCACCATCACGCAGTTCTTTATCCAAAGTCGAGGCGCTTGCCAGGACTTTGTTGCCGTCGGCCGAGATGACCTGGGCGTAGATGTGCTGCGACGAGCGATACACGCAGAGACGCACGACTTCGAGTTCGTGCATTTTCAGGCGTGCTTTGCGAGCGCGACGCAGTCGAGTAACTTTTTTGTCGGTCATTTGCTATGCCCTACTTCTTCTTGGCTTCTTTACGACGGACGACTTCGTCCGCGTAGCGCACACCTTTGCCTTTGTAAGGCTCTGGTGGACGGAAGTCGCGGATCTCAGCGGCCACCTGACCTACCAGCTGCTTATCGATGCCCTTGATCAGGATATCGGTTTGGCTAGGGGTCTCAGCGGTGATGCCTTCCGGCAGTTCGTAATCCACTGGGTGCGAGAAGCCAAGGGCAAGGTTCAACACCGTGCCTTTTGCTTGCGCTTTGTAACCAACACCGACCAGCTGGAGCTTACGCTCGAAGCCTTGGCTTACGCCTTGGACCATGTTGTTTACCAACGCACGCGTGGTACCGGCCATTGCGCGAGTTTGTTGATCGCCATTGCGAGCAGCGAAACGCAGCTCACCAGCTTCTTCAACGATCTCAACGGACGAATGGATGTTCAGTTCAAGAGTGCCCTTGGCACCCTTCACCGAAAGCTGTTGGCCTGCGAATTTTACTTCGACACCGGCTGGCAGCTTAACGGGGTTCTTAGCGACGCGAGACATGCTTATCCCCCCTTAGAACACAGTGCAAAGAACTTCGCCGCCGACACCGGCAGCGCGCGCAGCACGATCCGTCATCACACCTTTATTGGTGGAGACGATAGACACGCCGAGACCGCCACGAACTTTCGGCAGATCTTCAGCGGACTTGTACTGACGCAGGCCTGGACGGCTAACGCGCTTCACTTCCTCGATGACCGAACGGCCTTCGAAGTACTTCAGCTCGATGGACAGCAGTGGCTTGGTTTCGCTGCTGATCTGATAACCCGCAATGTAGCCTTCGTCTTTCAGGACTTTGGCAACAGCTACCTTCAACTTGGAAGATGGCATGCTTACGACGGACTTTTCAGCCATCTGGGCATTACGGATACGAGTTAGCATGTCCGCTAACGGGTCCTGCATACTCATGGGCTAGACGCTCCTAATACAAAAAAATTAGCCTTGCGGCTACATATGTCGCCGAGAATCTCCGAGCATAAAAAACACGGGCTCAGGCGAGCCGCGTATTTTAGACACACTACAGAAATGAAACAAGCCCCAAAAGGGGCTTGATCCAGATTCAAGGCCACCGGCGGTCAGTATCTTGCGATTCTGCCCACCGGGACGTTGAAAGTACTTACCAGCTGGCTTTAACCAGACCTGGTACGTCACCACGCATTGCCGCTTCACGCAGTTTGTTACGGCCGAGGCCGAACTTGCGGTAAACGCCGTGTGGACGACCGGTCAGGCGGCAGCGGTTACGCATGCGCGAAGCGCTTGCGTCACGTGGCTGCTTCTGCAGAGCAACTGTAGCTTCCCAACGCGCTTCTGGACTTGCGTTCAGATCAACGATGATTGCTTTCAGTGCTGCACGCTTCTTGGCGTACTTGGCAACCGTGAGCTGACGTTTCAGCTCGCGGTTTTTCATGCTCATCTTGGCCATGGTCCTACTCCAATCAGTTGCGGAACGGGAATTTGAAAGCACGCAACAGGGCGCGACCTTCATCATCGTTCTTGGCAGTGGTGGTCAGGGTGATGTCCAGACCGCGGAGAGCATCGATCTTGTCGTAGTCGATTTCCGGGAAAATGATCTGCTCTTTCACGCCCATGCTGTAGTTACCACGACCATCGAAGGACTTGGCATTCAGGCCGCGGAAGTCGCGGACCCGAGGCAGGGAGATCGACAGCAGACGATCCAGGAATTCGTACATACGCTCACGGCGCAGAGTCACTTTGACGCCGATCGGCCAGCCTTCGCGGACTTTAAAGCCAGCGATGGATTTGCGAGCGTAGGTCACAACGACTTTTTGGCCGGTGATCTTTTCCAGGTCAGCAACAGCGTGCTCGATGACTTTTTTATCACCGACCGCTTCGCCCAAACCCATGTTCAGGGTGATTTTGGTAACGCGTGGAACTTCCATCACGTTCGAAAGCTTAAGTTCTTCCTTAAGCTTCGGTGCGATTTCTTTCCAGTAAATCTCTTTTAGTCGTGCCATGGTCTTCTACCTAGCAGTGTTCAAGCATCAACCGCTTTTTGGGTCGACTTGAAGACACGAATTTTCTTGCCATCTTCTACTTTGAAACCAACGCGGTCAGCCTTGTTGGTTTCGCCGTTGAAAATGGCGACGTTAGAAGCGTCCAGTGGAGCTTCTTTTTCGACGATACCGCCTTGCACGCCCGACATCGGGTTAGGCTTGGTATGACGCTTAACCAGGTTCAGACCACCGATAACCAGACGGTTATTAGCGAGAACCTTAAGCACCTTACCGCGCTTACCTTTGTCTTTGCCGGCGATCACGATGATCTCGTCGTCACGACGAATCTTTTGCATGTCGGATCTCCTTACAGCACTTCTGGGGCGAGCGAGACGATCTTCATGAACTTCTCAGTACGAAGTTCACGGGTCACTGGCCCAAAGATACGGGTGCCGATCGGCTCTTGCTTGTTGTTCAGAAGAACAGCAGCGTTGCCATCAAAGCGGATAATGGAGCCATCTGCACGGCGTACGCCGTGACGAGTGCGGACTACAACAGCAGTCATCACTTGGCCTTTTTTCACCTTACCGCGAGGAATTGCTTCCTTCACGGTAACTTTGATGATGTCACCGATACCAGCGTAACGACGATGGGAGCCACCCAGCACCTTGATGCACATAACACGGCGAGCGCCGCTGTTATCGGCCACATCGAGCATGGATTGAGTCTGAATCATATAATTTCTCCGACCCCTAGTCCTTAGACTTCCACAGCGCGTTCGAGAACATCAACCAGTGCCCAAGACTTGGTCTTGGCCAGCGGACGAGTTTCACGAATAGTGACTTTGTCGCCGATGTGGCACTGGTTGGTTTCGTCGTGCGCGTGCAGCTTAGTCGAACGCTTAACATATTTACCGTAGATCGGGTGCTTAACGCGACGCTCGATCAAAACGGTGATGGTTTTGTCCATCTTGTCGCTGACAACACGGCCAGTCAGCGTACGGACAGTCTTTTCGGCTTCAGCCATGATCACTTACCTGCCTGCTGGTTGAGCACAGTCTTCACGCGAGCGATGTCACGTTTAACTTGCGAGAGCAGATGAGACTGCCCCAACTGGCCAGTTGCTTTCTGCATACGCAGATTGAACTGGTCGCGCAGCAGGCCGAGCAGTTGCTCGTTCAGCTGCTGTGCGGATTTTTCACGAAGTTCATTCGCTTTCATCACATCACCGTCCGTTTAACAAAGGCGGTGGCGAGCGGCAGCTTTGCAGCAGCCAGGGCAAAAGCCTCACGCGCCAGCTCTTCAGTTACACCCTCGATTTCATACAGGACTTTGCCTGGCTGAATCTGGGCAACCCAGTATTCCACGTTACCCTTACCTTTACCCATCCGAACTTCGAGGGGCTTTTTGGAGATAGGCTTGTCCGGGAATACACGGATCCAGATCTTACCGCCACGTTTAACGTGACGGGTCAGTGCACGACGCGCTGATTCGATCTGACGAGCGGTGAGACGACCACGAGCTACAGACTTCAGCGCGAACTCGCCGAAGCTGACTTTGCTACCGCGCTGAGCCAGGCCACGGTTGTGACCTGTCATCTGCTTGCGGAACTTCGTACGCTTTGGTTGCAACATTTGGCGTACCCCTTACTTAGCAGCTTTTTTACGAGGCGCTGGTGCTTGTGGTTTCAGTTCTTCTTGGCGACCACCAATTACTTCGCCTTTGAAGATCCAAACCTTTACACCGATCACACCGTAAGTGGTGTGAGCTTCGTAGTTGGCATAGTCGATGTCGGCACGCAGGGTGTGCAGTGGCACACGACCTTCGCGATACCATTCAGTACGTGCGATTTCAGCACCGCCGAGACGACCGCTCACTTGGATTTTGATGCCTTTGGCACCAATGCGCATGGCGTTCTGTACGGCGCGCTTCATAGCGCGACGGAACATTACACGACGCTCCAGCTGCTGAGCTACGCTCTGCGCAACCAGCATACCGTCGAGCTCCGGCTTACGGATCTCTTCGATATTGATGTGCACAGGCACACCCATTTGCTTGGTCAGGTCCTGACGCAGTTTCTCAACATCTTCACCTTTCTTCCCGATAACGATACCTGGACGAGCGGTGTGGATGGTGATACGTGCAGTTTGTGCCGGACGATGAATATCGATACGGCTTACGGACGCGCTTTTTAGTTTGTCTTGGAGATACTCACGCACCTTCAGATCAGCGAACAAATAGTCCGCATAAGTCCGACCGTCTGCGTACCAGACGGAGGTGTGCTCCTTGACGATTCCCAGGCGAATGCCAATGGGATGTACTTTCTGACCCATCTCTTCGACTCCGTTACTTGTCAGCAACCTTGACAGTGATATGGCAAGACCGCTTGACGATGCGATCAGCACGGCCTTTGGCACGCGGCATGATACGCTTCAGCGAACGCCCTTCGTTGACGAAAACGGTGCTGACCTTAAGGTCATCAACGTCTGCGCCTTCGTTATGCTCGGCGTTGGCTACGGCCGACTCCAGCACTTTCTTGATGATCTCGGCGGCTTTCTTACTGCTGAAAGCCAACAGGTTGAGCGCTTCGCCCACCTTCTTCCCGCGGATCTGGTCGGCGACCAAGCGGGCTTTCTGGGCGGAGATTCGAGCGCCCGACAACTTAGCGGCTACTTCCATTTCCTAACCCCTTAACGCTTGGCTTTCTTGTCTGCCACGTGCCCACGATAAGTGCGGGTACCGGCAAACTCGCCTAGTTTGTGGCCGACCATGTCTTCGTTCACGAGAACTGGGACGTGAAGGCGACCGTTGTGTACTGCGATGGTCAAACCGACCATTTGTGGCAGGATCATCGAACGACGCGACCAGGTTTTCACTGGTTTGCGATCGTTCTTTTCCGCCGCCACTTCGATCTTCTTCAGTAGGTGAAGATCAATAAAAGGACCTTTTTTCAGAGAACGTGGCACTGTCGTATCCCTCTATTTACTTGCGACGACGGACGATCATTTTGTCGGTACGCTTATTACCACGAGTCTTCGCGCCCTTAGTCGGGAAGCCCCATGGCGATACCGGATGACGACCACCAGAGGTACGACCTTCACCACCACCGTGTGGGTGGTCAACCGGGTTCATGGCAACACCACGAACGGTTGGGCGAACGCCACGCCAGCGTTTGGCACCAGCTTTACCCAGCGAACGCAGGCTGTGCTCGGAGTTCGAGACTTCACCCAGGGTCGCGCGGCATTCAGCCAGCACTTTACGCATCTCACCAGAACGCAGACGCAGGGTCACGTAGACACCTTCACGAGCGATCAGCTGAGCCGAAGCACCAGCGGAACGAGCGATTTGCGCGCCTTTACCTGGCTTCAATTCGATGCCGTGTACGGTGCTACCAACTGGAATGTTGCGCAGTTGCAGAGCGTTGCCCGGCTTGATCGGTGCCAAAGCACCTGCGATCAGCTGGTCACCAGCACTCACGCCTTTAGGGGCGATGATGTAGCGACGCTCGCCATCTGCGTACAGCAGCAGAGCGATGTGAGCAGTACGGTTTGGATCGTATTCAATACGCTCGACAGTGGCAGAGATGCCATCTTTGTCGTTGCGACGGAAATCGACCAGACGATAATGCTGCTTATGGCCACCACCGATGTGACGAGTGGTAATACGACCATTGTTGTTACGACCACCAGTCTTCGATTTTTTCTCGAGCAGCGGTGCGTGAGGAGCGCCTTTATGCAGCTCCTGGTTGACCACCTTGACCACAAAACGGCGGCCAGGGGAAGTCGGTTTGCATTTAACAATTGCCATGATGCACCCCTTCCTTACTCAGCACTGCTGCTGAAATCGAGATCTTGGCCTGGCTGAAGGGAGATAACTGCCTTCTTCCAGTCATTACGCTTGCCCAGACCGCGAGCAGTGCGCTTGCTCTTACCCAGAACATTCAGGGTAGTAACACGCTCTACTTTCACGCTGAACAGGCTTTCGACGGCCTTCTTGATTTCCAGCTTGGTTGCGTCAGTTGCAACCTTGAAAACGAACTGGCCTTTCTTGTCAGCCAGAACCGTAGCCTTTTCGGAAACGTGCGGGCCAAGCAGAACTTTAAATACGCGTTCCTGGTTCATCCCAGCAGCTCCTCGAATTTCTTCACGGCCGACACGGTGATCAACACCTTGTCGTATGCGATCAGACTAACTGGGTCGGAACCTTGCACGTCACGTACATCGACGTGTGGCAGGTTGCGAGCAGCCAGGTACAGGTTCTGATCAACAGCTTCAGACACGATTAGAACGTCGGTCAGATTCATGTTGTTCAGCTTGCCCAACAGATCTTTGGTTTTTGGACCATCAACAGCGAAGTCCTGAACCACGACCAGACGATCAGTACGCACGAGTTCAGCAAGGATGGAGCGCAGTGCTGCGCGGTACATCTTCTTGTTGAGCTTCTGAGTGTGATCCTGTGGACGCGCTGCGAAAGTGGTACCGCCGCCACGCCAGATTGGGCTACGGATAGTACCGGCACGAGCACGGCCAGTACCTTTCTGACGCCAAGGGCGCTTACCGCCACCACGAACGTCGGAACGGGTCTTTTGCTGCTTGCTACCTTGACGGCCGCCAGCCATGTAGGCCACGACTGCTTGGTGAACCAGCGTCTCGTTGAACTCGCCGCCAAACGTCAGTTCGGAAACTTCGATCGCTTGAGCGTCATTTACATTTAATTGCATGTCAGCTTCCCCTTAACCGCGAGCCTTGGCCGCTGGACGTACAACCAGGTTGCCGCCAGTAGCGCCAGGAACAGCACCCTTGACCAACAACAGATTGCGTTCAGCGTCGACGCGCACTACTTCGAGGGACTGCACGGTCACGCGCTCAGCGCCCATATGACCGGACATTTTTTTGCCCTTGAATACACGACCAGGAGTCTGGCACTGGCCAATAGAGCCCGGGACGCGGTGGGAAACGGAGTTACCGTGAGTGTTGTCTTGACCACGGAAATTCCAACGCTTGATCGTACCCTGAAAGCCTTTACCCTTGGACTGACCGGTTACATCAACCAGTTGACCAGCGGCGAAGATTTCAGCGTTGATCAGATCGCCAGCCTGGTAGTCGCCATCTTCAAGACGGAACTCCATAACAGTACGACCAGCTGCAACGTTTGCTTTAGCGAAGTGACCTGCTTGAGCAGCAGTCACGCGCGAAGCACGACGCTCGCCGACAGTGACTTGCACTGCACGATAGCCATCGGTTTCTTCAGTTTTGAACTGGGTGACGCGATTCGGCTCGATCTCAATGACCGTAACCGGAATGGAGACACCTTCTTCGGTGAAAATACGGGTCATACCGCATTTACGACCGACTACACCAATAGTCATGTTGTAAACCTCATGAGTGTACGGGGCTTTCACCCGCTATGGCCGCCCATTTCAGAGCGTTACACGACTAAGACCCAAGTCTTAGCCGAGGCTGATCTGTACTTCCACACCGGCCGCCAGATCAAGCTTCATAAGTGCATCAACGGTTTTATCCGTTGGCTGGACGATGTCCAGTACGCGCTTATGAGTGCGGATCTCGTACTGGTCACGCGCGTCTTTGTTGACGTGCGGGGAGACCAGAACGGTGAACCGCTCTTTACGGGTAGGCAGTGGAATTGGACCACGCACTTGAGCACCAGTACGTTTCGCGGTTTCCACGATTTCCTGGGTGGATTGGTCGATCAGGCGATGGTCAAAAGCCTTCAACCTGATACGGATTTGCTGATTTTGCATTGGATTTCAGACTCCGGCTGCTATTCCCAGCGAGCGCAATACGCCCGTTAAAAGGAGGCGCAATTCTATAGACGGCCCTGATAGGTGTCAACCCAATAAAAAAGGCCCCCGCTGAGCGGGGGCCTTTTCAAAACATCAGAGCTATCTCAGAAGAGATAATTACTCGATGATTTTAGCTACAACGCCAGCACCAACGGTACGGCCGCCTTCACGGATTGCGAAACGCAGACCGTCTTCCATAGCGATGGTTTTGATCAGGGTGACAACCATTTTGATGTTGTCGCCTGGCATTACCATTTCTACGCCTTCCGGCAGTTCGCAGTTACCGGTTACGTCGGTAGTACGGAAGTAGAACTGTGGACGGTAGCCTTTGAAGAACGGAGTGTGACGACCGCCTTCTTCTTTGCTCAGCACGTACACTTCAGCTTCGAACTTGGTGTGCGGCTTAACCGAACCTGGCTTGACCAGAACCTGGCCACGCTCAACGTCGTCACGCTTGGTACCACGCAGCAGAACGCCGCAGTTCTCGCCAGCACGACCTTCGTCGAGCAGCTTACGGAACATTTCAACACCGGTGCAGGTGGTGACGGTAGTGTCACGCAGACCAACGATTTCCAGTGGATCTTGAACCTTGACGATACCGCGCTCGATACGACCAGTTACAACAGTACCGCGACCGGAGATCGAGAATACGTCTTCGATTGGCATCAGGAACGGCTTGTCGATAACACGAACTGGATCTGGGATGTAGCTGTCCAGAGTCTCAACCAGTTTACGAACGGACGTGGTGCCCATTTCGTTATCGTCTTTGCCTTCCAGAGCCATACGAGCAGAACCGATGATGATCGGAGTGTCGTCACCTGGGAAGTCGTAAGTGCTCAGCAGATCGCGCACTTCCATCTCAACCAGTTCCAGCAGCTCAGCGTCGTCTACCAGGTCAGCCTTGTTCAGGTAAACCACGATGTACGGAACGCCAACCTGACGGGACAGCAGGATGTGCTCACGGGTTTGTGGCATCGGACCATCAGCGGCCGAGCAAACCAGAATAGCGCCGTCCATTTGAGCAGCACCGGTGATCATGTTCTTCACATAGTCAGCGTGACCTGGGCAGTCAACGTGAGCGTAGTGACGGATCAGCGAGTTGTATTCAACGTGCGCGGTGTTGATGGTGATACCACGAGCTTTTTCTTCTGGTGCGCTGTCGATTTTATCGAAATCAACGATTGCGGAACCGAATACTTCGGAGCAAACGCGAGTCAGAGCAGCAGTCAGAGTGGTTTTACCGTGGTCAACGTGACCGATGGTGCCAACGTTGACGTGCGGTAGGGAACGATCAAATTTTTCTTTAGCCACGACAATTAACTCCTTGCCTAAAGGACTGAATCAGCCTTGTTTTTTGGATACAGTTTCAGCGATATGCGCCGGAGCTGTGTTGTATTTTTTGAATTCCATAGAGTAGCTTGCGCGACCCTGGGACATGGAGCGAACGTCGGTCGCATAACCGAACATCTCACCCAACGGAACCTCGGCGCGAATCACTTTGCCGGAAACCGTGTCTTCCATACCCAAGATCATGCCGCGACGACGGTTAAGGTCGCCCATGACATCACCCATATAGTCTTCAGGTGTAACAACTTCTACCGCCATGATTGGCTCAAGCAACTCACCACCGCCCTTCTGGGCCAGTTGCTTGGTTGCCATGGAAGCAGCCACCTTAAACGCCATCTCGTTGGAGTCGACGTCGTGGTAAGAACCGTCAAAAACGGTTGCTTTCAGGCCGATCAGCGGATAGCCGGCAACAACACCGTTCTTCATCTGCTCTTCGATACCCTTCTGGATAGCAGGGATGTATTCCTTGGGAACAACACCACCGACTACTTCGTTCACGAATTGCAGACCTTCCTGACCTTCGTCAGCAGGCGCAAAACGGATCCAGCAGTGACCGAACTGACCACGACCGCCGGACTGACGAACGAACTTGCCTTCGATTTCACAGTTCTTCGTGATGCGCTCACGATAGGAAACCTGAGGCTTACCGATGTTGGCTTCGACGTTGAACTCACGGCGCATCCGGTCAACCAGGATGTCCAGGTGCAGCTCGCCCATGCCGGAGATGATCGTTTGACCAGTCTCTTCATCAGTTTTGACGCGGAAAGATGGATCTTCCTGAGCAAGTTTGCCCAGAGCGATACCCATTTTTTCCTGGTCATCCTTGGTCTTGGGCTCAACGGCAACCGAAATAACCGGCTCCGGGAAGTCCATACGAACCAGGATGATTGGCTTGTCAGCGTTGCACAAGGTTTCACCGGTGGTGACGTCCTTCATGCCGATCAAGGCCGCGATGTCACCAGCGCGTACTTCCTTGATCTCTTCGCGGGCGTTTGCGTGCATTTGCACCATACGACCCACGCGCTCTTTCTTGCCTTTAACCGAGTTGATCACGCCGTCGCCGGAGTTCAACACGCCCGAGTAAACGCGGACGAAGGTCAAGGTACCCACGAATGGGTCAGTGGCAATTTTAAATGCCAGAGCGGAGAACGGTTCAGCGTCGTCTGCATGACGCTCCAGCTCGATAGTCTCGTCATCCGGGTCAGTACCCTTGATGGCAGGAATATCAACCGGTGCCGGCAGGTAGTCGATCACAGCATCGAGAACCAGGGGAACGCCCTTGTTCTTGAACGAGGAACCGCAAACAGCCAAGACGATCTCACCAGCGATAGTACGCTGACGCAGAGCAGCCTTGATTTCCACGTTGGTGAGTTCTTCACCTTCGAGGTACTTGTTCATCAGCTCTTCGTTGGCTTCGGCCGCAGCTTCAACCATGTTGTTGCGCCATTCGTCAGCCAGTTCCTGCAGTTCAGCAGGGATAGGCTTGCGAACAGGAACCATACCTTTGTCAGCATCGTTCCAGTAAACAGCTTCCATGGTCAGCAGATCGATCTGGCCCTGGAAATTGTCTTCGGAACCGATAGCCAACTGGATTGGCACCGGGGTGTGACCCAAGCGCTGCTTGATCTGACCGATCACGCGCAGGAAGTTCGCACCGGCACGGTCCATCTTGTTGACGTAAACAAGACGTGGAACGCCGTATTTGTTGGCTTGACGCCATACGGTTTCCGACTGAGGCTCAACGCCCGAGGTACCGCAGAACACAACGACAGCGCCGTCGAGTACGCGCAGGGAGCGTTCAACTTCAATGGTGAAGTCTACGTGGCCCGGGGTATCGATTACGTTGAAGCGGTGCTCGTCTTTGTACTGCTTCTCGGAACCTTTCCAGAAGGCGGTAATAGCAGCAGAAGTAATGGTAATACCACGCTCCTGCTCCTGAACCATCCAGTCTGTGGTCGCGGCGCCGTCATGCACCTCGCCCATCTTGTGACTTTTGCCGGTGTAAAAAAGGACGCGCTCGGTGGTGGTGGTTTTACCAGCATCCACGTGAGCGACGATACCGATGTTACGGTAGCGACTAATCGGAGTAGTACGAGCCATAAAGCCCTCGCAAAATTAGTGAAGCTGGAATTAGAAGCGGTAGTGCGAGAAAGCTTTGTTAGCTTCAGCCATACGGTGCACGTCTTCACGCTTCTTAACAGCAGCACCTTTACCTTCAGCAGCGTCCAACAGTTCGCCAGCCAAACGCAGGGCCATAGACTTCTCGCCGCGCTTACGGGCGAAGTCTACCAACCAGCGCATTGCCAGAGCGTTACGACGGGACGGGCGAACTTCAACCGGAACCTGGTAAGTAGCACCGCCTACACGGCGCGACTTCACTTCGACCAGCGGAGCGATGGCGTCGAGAGCTTTCTCGAAGATTTCCAGGGGGTCGCTGTTCTTGCGTTCTTTAACCTTTTCCAGCGCGCCATAAACGATACGTTCGGCAACGGCTTTCTTGCCGCTTTCCATCACGTGGTTCATGAACTTGGCCAGAATTTGGCTTCCGTATTTTGGATCGTCAAGCACTTCGCGCTTGGCTGCTACGCGTCTTCTTGGCATGGATAAGCCCTCAAACGGTCTTCAGGTTCGCTCGGAATCGGTGCCCTTTCGGGACGCCTCCGACCTTACTCTTATCGACTCAGAAAATAAGATGATTCAGTTTTACAAAAAGCCGCTACTACTTAGGCTTCTTGGTACCGTACTTCGAACGACCCTGGTTACGACCTTTAACGCCGGAAGTATCCAAGGAGCCGCGTACGGTGTGATAACGAACACCTGGCAAGTCTTTTACACGACCGCCGCGGATCAGTACCACGCTGTGCTCTTGCAGGTTGTGACCTTCACCACCGATGTACGAGGAAACCTCGAAACCGTTGGTCAGGCGCACACGGCATACTTTACGCAGTGCCGAGTTAGGTTTTTTCGGCGTAGTGGTATACACGCGAGTGCATACGCCACGACGTTGCGGGCAGTTCTGCAGCGCAGGCACGTCGGATTTCTCGACGATACGCTTACGCGGCTGACGTACCAGCTGGTTGATAGTTGCCATCTACTAGCTCCACTGTTGTCTTGCGACGCTATTGTCTTGCAAGAAAAGCAAAATGGCAGGAACGAATTCCCGCCAAATTTAGGGGTACAAGAGTCTAAAGAGGATCTTGCCCCCAGTCAAGGCAAGGCCCCGACCTCCCCACGCGTCGAACCGGGGCAATAGTGCCTCGATCCGACGAATGGGGCTGCCAGGGCCCAGACTTATTTATCGCAGAACTCAGTTACCGCTTGAGTTCAGCGCTTCGGTCAGTGCAGCTTCCACTTCACTGGCGCTTACGCGCAACGGCTTGTCAGCATCACGGCGGCGCTTGCGCTCGCTGTGGTAAGCCAAACCGGTACCTGCCGGGATCAGACGACCCACGACTACGTTTTCTTTCAGGCCGCGCAGGTAATCGCGCTTGCCGGTTACCGCTGCTTCGGTCAGTACGCGAGTGGTCTCCTGGAAGGAGGCCGCCGAGATGAACGACTCAGTGGACAACGACGCCTTGGTGATACCCAGCAGAACACGAGTGAACTTGGAGACAAACTTGTCATCCGCGCCCAGACGTTCGTTCTCGACCAATACGTGAGTCAGTTCCATCTGGTCGCCCTTGATGAAACTCGAATCGCCGGATTCAGCGATTTCAACTTTACGCAGCATCTGACGCAGGATGGTCTCGATGTGCTTATCGTTGATCTTCACGCCTTGCAGACGGTAAACGTCCTGGATCTCGTTAACGATGTACTTGGCCAGCGCACTCACACCCAGCAGACGCAGGATGTCATGTGGATCGCTCGGGCCGTCGGAGATAACTTCGCCGCGGTTTACCTGTTCGCCTTCGAAGACGTTCAGGTGACGCCACTTCGGAATCAGCTCTTCATACGGATCGCTACCGTCGTTCGGGGTAATGACCAGACGGCGCTTGCCCTTGGTCTCTTTACCGAACGCGATGGTGCCGCTGACTTCAGCCAGAATCGACGCTTCTTTCGGACGACGAGCTTCGAACAAGTCAGCAACACGCGGCAGACCACCGGTGATGTCACGGGTCTTCGAAGTTTCTTGCGGGATACGCGCGATAACATCACCGATCGCGATCTTCGCACCGTCCGCTACACCGACCAGGGCGTTGGCTGGCAGGAAGTACTGAGCGATTACGTCAGTGCCTGGCAGCAACAGATCCTTGCCGTTGTCATCAACCATCTTCACGGCAGGACGGATGTCTTTACCGGCAGCTGGACGATCTTTTGCGTCGAGTACTTCAATGTTGGTCATACCGGTCAATTCGTCAGTCTGACGCTTGATCGTGATGCCTTCTTCCATGCCCACGTAGGTCACGGTACCTTTCATTTCGGTAACGATTGGGTGAGTGTGCGGATCCCACTTGGCCACGATTGCGCCAGCGTCGACCTTGTCACCTTCTTTAACCGAAATCACAGCACCGTACGGCAGCTTGTAGCGCTCACGCTCACGACCGTAGTCATCAGCGATTGCCAGCTCACCGGAACGGGACACAGCCACCAGGCAACCATCCACTCGCTCAACGTGTTTCAGGTTGTGCAGACGGACAGTACCGCCGTTCTTCACCTGAACGCTGTCGGCTGCGGAGGTCCGGCTTGCCGCACCACCGATGTGGAACGTACGCATGGTCAGCTGGGTACCCGGCTCACCGATGGACTGGGCAGCGATAACGCCGACCGCTTCACCGATGTTCACCTGGTGACCACGAGCCAAATCACGGCCGTAGCACTTGGCGCAAATGCCATAGCGGGTTTCGCAGCTGATCGGCGAGCGAACAATCACTTCGTCGATGCTGTTGAGTTCGATGAACTCGACCCACTTTTCGTCTACCAGAGTGCCCGCAGGAACAATGATTTCTTCGGTGCCAGGCTTGAATACGTCACGGGCGATTACTCGACCCAGTACGCGCTCACCCAATGGCTCAACAACGTCGCCGCCTTCGATGTGCGGAGTCATCAGCAGACCGTGTTCGGTACCGCAGTCAACTTCAGTCACAACCAAGTCTTGCGCAACGTCTACCAGACGACGTGTCAGGTAACCGGAGTTAGCGGTTTTCAACGCGGTATCCGCCAGACCTTTACGAGCACCGTGAGTGGAGATGAAGTACTGAAGTACGCTCAAACCTTCACGGAAGTTCGCAGTAATCGGCGTTTCGATGATGGAACCGTCCGGCTTGGCCATCAGGCCACGCATACCGGCGAGCTGACGGATCTGCGCAGCAGAACCCCGTGCGCCCGAGTCGGCCATCATGTACATCGAGTTGAACGACTCTTGATCGACTTCTACGCCATGACGGTCGATAACCTTCTCTTTCGAGAGGTTAGCCATCATTGCCTTCGACACTTCGTCGTTGGCCTTGGACCAAAGGTCGATCACTTTGTTGTACTTCTCGCCCTGGGTTACCAGGCCGGAGGCGTACTGGCTTTCGATTTCTTTCACTTCATCAGTAGCAGCACCGATGATCTGAGCTTTTTCATCCGGGATAACGAAGTCGTTAACACCGATGGAAACGCCGGAAATGGTCGAATAAGCGAAGCCGGTGTACATCAACTGGTCAGCGAAGATCACGGTCTCTTTCAAACCAACCACGCGGTAGCACTGGTTGATCAGCTTGGAGATCGCCTTTTTCTTCATCGGCAAGTTGACGACGTCGTACGACAGACCTTTTGGCACAACTTGATACAGCAGCGCACGGCCGACGGTAGTGTCGACGATACGGGTGCCGCTCACGCTGCCGCCGTCACGGTCGTTGACCGTTTCGTTGATCCGCACTTTAACCTTGGCGTGCAGTGCGGCTTCGCCGGCACGGAACACACGGTCAACTTCTTGCAGGTCAGCGAATACGCGGCCTTCGCCTTTGGCGTTGATCGCTTCGCGAGTCATGTAGTACAGACCCAATACAACGTCCTGCGACGGCACGATGATTGGCTCACCGTTGGCTGGCGACAGAATGTTGTTGGTCGACATCATCAACGCACGCGCTTCCAACTGGGCTTCCAGTGTCAGCGGTACGTGCACGGCCATTTGGTCGCCGTCGAAGTCGGCGTTGTACGCAGCACAGACCAGAGGGTGCAGCTGAATAGCCTTGCCTTCGATCAGTACCGGTTCAAACGCCTGGATACCCAGACGGTGAAGGGTCGGTGCACGGTTGAGGAGAACCGGGTGTTCGCGAATCACTTCAGCAAGAACGTCCCAAACCTCTGGCAGTTCGCGCTCGACCATTTTCTTGGCCGCTTTGATGGTGGTCGCGAGACCGCGCATTTCCAGCTTGCCGAAGATGAATGGCTTGAACAGCTCAAGTGCCATCTTCTTGGGCAGACCGCACTGGTGCAGACGCAGAGTCGGGCCTACGGTAATTACCGAACGACCGGAGTAGTCAACACGCTTACCGAGCAAGTTCTGACGGAAACGACCTTGCTTACCCTTGATCATGTCAGCCAGGGATTTCAGAGGACGCTTGTTCGAACCGGTGATAGCGCGGCCACGACGGCCGTTGTCGAGCAAGGCATCGACGGCTTCTTGCAACATACGCTTTTCGTTGCGCACGATGATGTCCGGAGCGGACAGATCAAGCAGACGCTTCAACCGGTTGTTACGGTTGATCACGCGGCGGTACAGGTCGTTGAGGTCGGAAGTCGCGAAGCGACCGCCATCCAACGGTACCAGCGGACGCAAGTCTGGCGGCAGAACCGGCAGAACGGTCAGCACCATCCACTCTGGCAAGTTGCCGGAACCCTGGAAGGCTTCCATCAACTTCAGACGCTTGGACAGCTTCTTGATTTTGGTTTCGGAGTTGGTTTGCGGAATTTCTTCACGCAGACGGCCAATCTCGTGTTCCAGGTCGATAGCGTGCAGCAGTTCACGGACAGCTTCGGCACCCATGCGGGCATCAAAGTCGTCGCCGAACTCTTCCAGCGCTTCGAAGTACTGCTCGTCGTTGAGCAGCTGACCTTTTTCAAGGGTGGTCATGCCTGGATCGATAACGACGTAGCTCTCGAAGTAGAGAACACGTTCGATGTCGCGCAGGGTCATGTCCATCAGCAAGCCGATACGGGACGGCAGCGATTTCAGGAACCAGATGTGAGCAACCGGCGAAGCCAGCTCGATGTGCGCCATGCGCTCACGACGAACTTTAGCCAGCGCGACTTCAACGCCGCACTTCTCGCAGATCACACCACGGTGCTTCAAGCGCTTGTACTTACCGCACAGGCACTCGTAATCCTTTACCGGGCCAAAGATCTTGGCGCAGAACAGGCCGTCACGCTCAGGTTTGAACGTACGGTAGTTGATGGTTTCCGGCTTTTTAACTTCACCGAACGACCACGAACGGATCATCTCAGGCGATGCCAACCCAATACGGATGGCGTCGAACTCTTCGACTTGACCCTGGTTTTTCAGCAAATTCAGTAGGTCTTTCAAGGCCTTTCCTCCTGGCGGAGCAGAGAGCGGGCTAAACAGCCCCGCTCTCGATTCGCGTCACGTGTTATTCGGTTTCCAGATCGATATCGATGCCGAGGGAACGAATTTCTTTGATCAACACGTTGAAAGACTCGGGCATGCCCGGCTCCATACGGTGATCGCCGTCCACGATGTTTTTGTACATCTTGGTCCGACCGTTCACATCGTCCGACTTCACTGTGAGCATTTCTTGCAGAGTGTAAGCAGCACCGTATGCTTCCAGTGCCCAGACCTCCATCTCCCCGAAACGCTGACCACCGAACTGAGCCTTACCACCCAGCGGCTGCTGGGTAACCAGGCTGTACGAACCGGTAGAACGAGCGTGCATCTTATCGTCTACCAAGTGGTTCAGCTTCAGCATGTACATGTAGCCAACTGTAACCGGACGCTCAAACTTGTTGCCGGTACGGCCGTCGAACAACTGCATCTGGCCGCTTTCTGGCAGGTCTGCCAGTTTCAGCATGGCCTTGATTTCGCTTTCCTTGGCACCGTCGAACACCGGGGTAGCCATTGGAACGCCGCCGCGCAGGTTCTTCGCCAAATCCAGAATTTCCTGGTCGGTGAAGGTGTCCAGCTCTTCGTTGCGACCGCCGATCTCGTTGTAGATCTCGTGCAGGAACTTGCGCAGGTCAGCAACCTTGCGCTGCTCTTCGATCATACGATTGATCTTCTCGCCCAGCCCTTTAGCCGCAAGGCCCAGGTGAGTTTCAAGGATCTGACCAACGTTCATACGCGAAGGTACGCCCAACGGGTTGAGGACGACGTCGACCGGTGTGCCATTGGCATCGTGCGGCATGTCTTCAACCGGCATGATCACAGAGACCACACCTTTGTTACCGTGACGACCGGCCATCTTGTCGCCCGGCTGGATGCGGCGACGGATTGCCAGGTAAACCTTGACGATTTTCAGCACGCCTGGAGCCAGGTCATCGCCCTGCTGCAGTTTGCGCTTCTTGTCTTCGAACTTGTCGTCCAGCAGACGGCGACGATCAACGATGTAGGCCTGAGCCTTCTCGAGCTGCTCGTTCAGAGCATCTTCAGCCATGCGCAGTTTGAACCACTGGCCGTGCTCAAGACCGTCGAGTACTTCGTCGGTGATGTCCTGACCTTTCTTCAGACCTGCGCCGCCTTCAGCCTTGTGGCCTACCAGGGCGGAACGCAGACGTTCGAAGGTCGCGCCTTCAACGATACGGAACTCTTCGTTCAGGTCCTTGCGGATCTCGTCGAGTTGAGTCTTCTCGATGGACAGTGCACGAGCATCACGCTCAACGCCGTCACGGGTGAAGACCTGTACGTCGATGACAGTGCCCTTGGTACCGGTAGGTACACGCAGGGAAGTGTCTTTAACGTCGCTGGCTTTTTCACCGAAGATGGCACGCAGCAGCTTTTCTTCCGGCGTCAGTTGGGTCTCGCCTTTCGGAGTGACCTTACCCACCAGAATGTCGCCTGCGCCAACTTCAGCACCTACGTAAACGATACCGGCTTCGTCCAGCTTGTTCAGCGCAGCTTCACCCACGTTCGGGATGTCTGCGGTGATTTCCTCTGGCCCAAGCTTGGTGTCACGCGCCACACAGGTCAGTTCCTGAATGTGGATCGTGGTGAAGCGATCTTCCTGAACCACACGCTCGGACAGGCAGATGGAGTCTTCGAAGTTGTAACCGTTCCAGGCCATGAACGCGATGCGCATGTTCTGACCCAGTGCCAGCTCACCCATATCGGTGGAAGGACCGTCAGCCATGATGTCGCTGCGCTGAACCCGATCACCCTTGCTCACCAGCGGACGCTGGTTGATGCAGGTGTTCTGGTTGGAGCGGGTGTATTTGGTCAGGTTGTAGATGTCGACACCGGCTTCGCCAGTTTCAACTTCGTCATCAGCAACACGCACCACGATACGGCTGGCATCAACCGAGTCGATCACGCCGCCACGGCGAGCCACGACGCAAACGCCGGAGTCACGGGCTACGTTACGCTCCATGCCGGTACCTACCAGCGGCTTGTCAGCGCGCAGGGTCGGTACAGCTTGACGCTGCATGTTGGAACCCATCAACGCACGGTTGGCGTCATCGTGTTCCAGGAACGGGATCAGCGACGCAGCAACCGAAACTACCTGCTTCGGCGATACGTCCATCAAGGTGACGTCTTCCGGCGCCTTGACGGTGAACTCGTTCAAGTGACGAACAGCTACCAGCTCGTCGATCAGGACTTTCTTGTCGTTCATCGTGGCCGAAGCCTGAGCGATCACGTGATCAGCTTCTTCGATGGCGGACAGGAACACGATCTCGTCGGTGACCAGAGCGTCTTTCACCACGCGGTACGGGCTCTCAAGGAAGCCGTACTGGTTGGTGCGCGCATAAGCGGCCAGGGAGTTGATCAGGCCGATGTTCGGACCTTCCGGCGTTTCGATCGGGCAAACACGACCGTAGTGCGTAGGGTGTACGTCACGAACTTCGAAGCCTGCACGCTCACGCGTCAGACCGCCCGGGCCCAGTGCAGAAACACGGCGCTTGTGGGTGATCTCGGAGAGCGGGTTGTTCTGGTCCATAAACTGCGAGAGCTGGCTGGAACCGAAGAACTCTTTCACCGCGGCAGCCACTGGCTTGGCGTTGATCAGGTCTTGCGGCATCAAGCCTTCGCTTTCAGCCATCGACAGACGCTCTTTGACCGCACGCTCTACACGTACCAGGCCAACGCGGAACTGGTTCTCGGCCATTTCGCCTACGCAGCGAACACGACGGTTACCCAGGTGGTCGATGTCATCGACGATGCCTTTACCGTTACGGATGTCGACCAGAGTCTTCAGTACCGCGACGATGTCTTCCTTGCACAACACGCCCGAACCTTCGATCTCGGTGCGACCGATACGACGGTTGAACTTCATCCGGCCGACCGCAGACAGGTCATAGCGCTCTGGGCTGAAGAACAGGTTGTTGAACAGGGTCTCGGCAGCGTCTTTGGTGGGTGGCTCGCCAGGACGCATCATGCGATAGATTTCGACCAGCGCTTCCAATTGGTTGCTGGTGGAGTCGATCTTCAGAGTGTCGGAGACGAACGGGCCGCAGTCGATGTCGTTGGTGTACAGCGTCTCGATGCGAACAACCTGAGCCTTGGCGATTTTTGCCAGGATCTCGGTGTTCAGCTCGGTGTTGCACTCAGCCAGGATTTCGCCGGTAGCCGGGTGAACGATGACCTTGGCGGTGGTGCGGCCGAGGACGTAGTCCAAAGGCACGTCCAGCGACTTGATACCGGCTTTCTCGATCTGATTGATGTGGCGCGCGGTAATACGACGACCGGCCTCAACAATCACTTTGCCGTTTTCATCCTGGATATCCAGGACGGCAATTTCACCACGCAGACGCGAAGCAATCAGCTCCAGGCTGAGGGTTTCATCCTTCAGGCTGAATACGTTGGTGGTGTAGAAAGCGTCCAGCACTTGCTCAGTGGTATAGCCGAGCGCGCGCAGCAGTACCGAGGCCGGCAGCTTGCGACGACGGTCGATACGCACAAACACGCAGTCTTTCGGGTCGAACTCGAAGTCCAACCACGAACCGCGGTACGGAATGATCCGCGCGGAGTACAGCAGCTTACCGGAGCTGTGCGTCTTGCCGCGGTCGTGGTCGAAGAACACGCCCGGGGAACGGTGCAGCTGGGAAACGATAACACGCTCGGTACCGTTGATAACGAAGGTACCGTTTTCAGTCATCAACGGGATTTCGCCCATGTAGACTTCTTGCTCTTTGATGTCCTTGATCGCTTTGTTCGACGATTCTTTGTCGAAAATGATCAGACGGACTTTTACCCGCAAAGGTACGGCGTACGTAACACCGCGCAACACGCATTCTTTGACATCAAATGCCGGTTCGCCCAGGCGATAACCGACGTACTCCAGCGCAGCATTGCCGGAGTAGCTGATGATCGGGAAAACGGATTTGAAGGCCGCATGCAGGCCCACGTCGCGGAACTGATCTTTAGTCGCTCCCGCTTGCAAGAATTCACGATACGAATCCAGCTGGATAGCCAGAAGGTACGGGACATCCATGACGTCCGGCAACTTGCTAAAGTCCTTGCGGATACGTTTTTTCTCAGTATATGAGTAAGCCATCAGCGTTCCCCAGCTTGGTCACCTGCTTGTTTGGCCCCTCCCGACGGGAACAGCCAGAAAATCTCGCAAACCCCATGGTTTGCACCACCGCATCGGGTGGCTACAGCGCGTTAGTGGCGGCGACCGAGTCGACAGCCAAGAACGGAAAAAGGCCGGTGGCAAGAGCCACCAGCCATCAGCCTTCAGCTTAACGCTTGGGCTGGAGACGCAAAGTCGATACTTATTTCAGCTCGACTTTAGCGCCTGCTTCTTCCAGAGCAGCCTTGGCTTTGTCGCCAGCGTCTTTCGACACAGCTTCCAGAACCATGCTAGGAGCAGCGTCAACTACAGCCTTGGCTTCTTTCAGGCCCAGACCGGTCAGTTCACGAACTGCCTTGATCACGTTTACTTTCTTCTCGCCGGATTCCAACAGCATAACGTTGAATTCGGTTTGCTCTTCAGCAACAGCAGCAACAGCGGCTGGGCCAGCAGAAGCAGCGGCAGCGGAAACGCCGAATTTTTCTTCGAAAGCTTTGATCAGCTCAACAACCTGCAGAACCGACATTTCAGCTACGGCGTTGAGGATATCTTCTTGGGAGATAGACATTACTGTATTTCCTGAATTGGGGGACGGCCTACGCGGCCATCGAAATAAACAAAAATACGCGAAAGGAGATGCTCAGCCTTAGGCTGCGGCAGCTTCTTTTTGCTCGCGAACTGCGGCCAGAGTACGAGCCAACTTGCTGGTAGCGCCTTGAATCACGCTCATCAGCTGAGAAATAGCTTCGTTACGGGTCGGCAGTGTTGCCAGTACGTCGATTTGGTTAGCTGCGAGGAACTTGCCCTCGAACGCAGCTGCCTTGATCTCGAACTTATCCTGACCCTTGGCGAATTCCTTGAACAAACGGGCAGCAGCGCCAGGATGGTCGGTGGAGAACGCAATCAGGGTCGGGCCTGTGAACACGTCGTTGAGAACACTGTAATCAGTGCCAGCAACAGCGCGCTTGAGCAGGGTGTTACGTACAACACGTACGTATACGCCAGCTTCACGAGCCTCTTTACGGAGTCCGGTCATAGCGCTTACTGTCACACCACGGGCATCAGCCACGACAGCGGACAGAGCAGCTTTGGCAGCCTCGTTGACTTCAGCGACGATGGCCTTCTTGTCTTCGAGATTAATTGCCACGGGTTTAACTCCTGCTTGTTACCGTTTCATCTGGCCGAAGCCGGATGTCGTTTTGGTGTCTGATTCGGTAAGGAACCGGGAGCACCATCTGCGTAGGCTTGAGGTTTAAGACTTGCGCCGCCTACGGTCTTGGATAGCCCCCGCCAGGCAGGGACCCCAATTTTTTCAATTGGCGCGATTTCTCGCACCAATGTGTGTCTTATACGTCCAGCGAGCCTTGGTCGATGACCAGACCTGGGCCCATAGTGGTGCTCAGGGTAACGCGCTTGACGTAGATACCTTTCGAGGAAGCTGGCTTGATACGCTTCAGATCAGCGATCAGGGCTTCAACGTTTTCCTTCAGCTTGACGGCATCAAAGCCGACTTTGCCAACGGAGGTGTGAATGATGCCGTTTTTGTCGGTGCGATAACGAACCTGACCAGCCTTGGCGTTTTTAACCGCGGTGGCTACGTCTGGCGTTACGGTGCCGACTTTAGGGTTAGGCATCAGGCCACGTGGACCGAGGATCTGACCCAACTGACCTACAACGCGCATTGCATCCGGGGATGCGATCACTACGTCATAGTTCAGGTCGCCGCCTTTCATTTCGGCAGCCAGGTCGTCCATACCAACGCGATCGGCGCCGGCGGCCAGAGCAGCTTCAGCTGCCGGGCCTTGGGTGAAGACAGCTACACGTACAGTCTTGCCAGTACCGTGTGGCAGCACAGTAGCGCTACGAACGACCTGGTCGGATTTACGTGGGTCAACACCCAGGTTTACAGCAACGTCAACAGACTCGCTGAACTTGACAGTCGACAGCTCGGTCAGCAAAGCAGCGGCGTCTACAAAGTTGTAGGCCTTGCCTGCTTCGATTTTGCCGGCGATAGCCTTTTGGCGCTTGGTCAGCTTAGCCATTACACACCCTCCACGTTAAGGCCCATGCTACGAGCAGAACCGGCGATGGTACGCACGGCTGCATCCATATCAGCTGCAGTCAGATCCGCGTTTTTGGTTTTCGCGATTTCTTCCAGCTGAGCACGAGTTACGGTGCCAACCTTAACGGTGTTAGGACGAGCGGAACCGCTGGTCAGACCTGCAGCTTTCTTCAACAAAACCGAAGCCGGGGTCGACTTGGTTTCGAAAGTGAAGCTACGGTCGCTGTATACAGTGATGATCACTGGAGTCGGCAGACCTGGCTCAAGACCCTGAGTACGGGCGTTGAAGGCCTTGCAGAATTCCATGATGTTCACGCCGTGCTGACCCAAAGCTGGGCCGACGGGTGGACTTGGGTTGGCCTGAGCGGCCTTCACTTGCAGCTTGATGTAAGCGGTAATCTTCTTGGCCATGAGGCACTCCAATTACGGGTTCAAGCGCCTCGAAAGGCTCCCCGGTTACTTGCGCGTTTATCCCAGTGACGACAAAACCCCACAGCCTAAGGCTGCGGGGTTGGGATGCTTTCTCAGCTAGACCTTCTCGACCTGGCTGAACTCCAACTCTACCGGAGTAGAGCGACCGAAAATGAGCACCGCCACTTGGATCCGGCTCTTTTCGTAGTTAACTTCTTCGACAGTACCGTTAAAATCAGCAAACGGACCATCTGTGACACGAACAACCTCACCCGGCTCGAACAACGTCTTCGGCTTGGGCTTGTCGCTGCCATCAGCAACACGACGCAGAATTGCTTCTGCCTCCTTGTCAGTGATCGGAGCAGGCTTATCAGCAGTACCGCCAATGAAACCCATAACACGAGGAGTGTCCTTGACCAAGTGCCAAGTACCTTCATTCATGTCCATCTGAACCAGCACGTAGCCAGGGAAGAACTTACGTTCACTCTTGCGCTTCTGGCCATTCCGCATTTCAACCACTTCTTCAGTGGGAACCAGAATTTCGCCGAAGCCATCTTCCATGCCTGCGAGCTTTACGCGCTCCAGCAAAGAGCGCATAACATGCTTCTCGTAACCGGAGTAAGCATGCACAACGTACCAACGCTTAGCCACGGGACACCCTTAGCCAACAATCAAGGAAACAAGCCAGCCTAGCAGGGAATCAAGCCCCCACAACAGCAACGCCATAACCAGAACAACAGCCACAACAATCAACGTGGTCTGCGTGGTTTCTTGGCGAGTCGGCCAAACGACTTTACGAATTTCGGTGCGCGCTTCCTTTACGAGAACCGCGAAAGATTTGCCTTTTGCAGTCTGCAGGCCTACAAAAACAGCCACAGCAGCAAGAGCAAGCAAAGCAAGTACACGGTACAGGATCGGCGAAGCAGAGTAGTACTGATTGCCAACAACGCCTACGACCACCAATGCGACTACAGCAAGCCACTTGACCAGATCGAAACGAGAGCTTTGAGCTTCAGCCTTAGGAGTCATCTATGAAGATCCTGTGAAAAGAAAGCCAGACACACCACGTGAATCTGGCAGGTCAGGAGGGAATCGAACCCCCAACCTACGGTTTTGGAGACCGTCGCTCTGCCAATTGAGCTACTGACCTAAAACAAAATCAGGCCGACCATTATGCAGGCCTGAAAAAGACTTTACAACAACCAACCCCAATAGACCCGAAATCACCCGGCAACACGACCAGGAGAAACAAATTCAAGCCGAGGCAGCCGTTAAAACAAAGGCAGATATTTTCATATCTGCCTTGTTATATGGAGCTCTTGAGCGGATTTGAACCGCTGACCTCACCCTTACCAAGGGTGTGCTCTACCAACTGAGCTACAAGAGCAAAACACCATGCACAACCTGCAAACTTGGAGCGGGTAGCGGGAATCGAACCCGCATCATCAGCTTGGAAGGCTGAGGTTCTACCACTAAACTATACCCGCGGAGCTTGCAGCTCACGCTAAAAATGGTGGAGGGGGAAGGATTCGAACCTTCGAAGTCGTAGACGTCAGATTTACAGTCTGATCCCTTTGGCCGCTCGGGAACCCCTCCTAAGCGAGCCGGCATTCTACATCACGCCGACCTTCTGTCAAGCATTTTCTCATTAAAAAATATGAGGTTAGCTGCGTTGACCTTCGCCTCACCGTGCTGACCGAAAAGGTCTTCACTGCGAAGCGGGCGCCATTCTATGCAAACTATTGGAGAGTTGCAACGCCTTCGCACAACATTATTTTATGTTTTAACTCATTGAATTCCTTAGCAAGGTTTTCAAAGGACAGATCGTCAGCCAAGCGCCTGCTATCAGGCGCCACACGCAGCCAATAGCCAGATGCATCAGGTGTATTGAGCATCTGCACCTTGACCTTTATATCCAGGCTCGTAAGGCGCTGCTCCAGCGACTGCGCTTGCCGCTGATCCGCAAAGCCGCCGATGTATAAGCAGGTATTTTGCGCATCGGCAGCTTTTGCTCGATCTCGCCGCACCACAGGGTCTGACGATTCACTCAGCAATCGAATATCCTGCTGTGAGCCACGGTAGAGGCTTAGAGGAGTAACGTCTTTGGCGCGCAACGGCGCCTCCTGGTGATGCCAAATGTAATAGAAGACGTTAAGAACAAGCAGAAGTAAAAACAACCAACGCATAAACACCTCAGGACAAAGGGCACGCCATGGCCAACCCCACAAACACTAGGTCTGGAACCAAGCGCGCCTGCGGCACAGCATCCGCGACCAAGTCAGCATCCCCCCCAGTGAGGAAAACCGTGAATTCATCCCCCCAATAGCGCCGGGCCAGCTCAAGCTGGGTCAATACAAACCCTCTAAGCATAAGCGTACAGCCACGCTCTACGGCTTCTACGGTGGTTCGACCCGGAGATAGCTGCTCCAGGGCTTGCTCAGCCGCCGCATCATCGTATCGAATCTTGCGCGTATGGGTTCGCAATTGGCTGCGCATAAGGGGCATACCCGGGCATATGAAGCCGCCAAGATGCTCACCGTCAGCAGCAATAAAATCCGCCGTCGCGGCCGTGCCGAAATCCAACACCAGGCAAGCACCCGAGGCCAACTTGAACCCGCCGAGCATTGCCAGCCAACGATCAAGACCAAGACGCTCGAATGCCTCATAGCCGTTACGCACTCCAGCCATTTCTCGAGCCGAGGCAGCGCAGGCCACGGTGACGCCAAAAGCTGCTTGCAACGCCTCAACCAATTGAGCGGTCTCTTGCGCTGCGCGAACGCTCACCAAACGGCAGCGTGTCAGCACCAAGCCCGGAACAGCTACCAGACTCTCAATCAAAGCGAGATCCGAACCTACAACGCCTTCTGCAGACGCAGCAGCCTTGTCTAAATCAAGCACGCGCCACTTAATAAAGCTATTCCCACAGTCGAGCTCAAGAATCATCACGCAGCCTCAGGCTTAACTCACCACCACTGTATATCTTCTCGATACCCGCAACATTCAATCGCAAGGCGCCCTGGTGGTCGACACCCAGAACAATCCCATCTATCTGGTGAACGCCGGCTATCAGGGACACAGCCTTGCCCTGCCACAAATGGTTTTGCTCCCACTCCTCCTGGAGCGCCGAAAACCCAAACGCCTTATGCCTGCCCAGGTAATCTTTCAGGTGCAGCCCGAGCTGCGCCACCAAATAGTTTCGGTCAACCGACGCACCTTTCTCGATGCCGACCGACGTCCATTGCTGATCAATCTCAGCAGCTTTCTGCATATTTACATTGATGCCTATTCCGAGCACTACGTGACAAATATCAGCAGGATCCCCTACCAATTCGAGCAAAATTCCGGCAATTTTTTTCTTCCCGACCAACACGTCATTTGGCCACTTCAGGGCCACGTCCTTCACACCTACCGCCCGTAAAGCCTGCATGACCGCCAAGCCTACAACCAGGCTAAGACCCTCCAGTTGGCGCAGACCACCCTCAACACGCAATACAAGGCTGTAATACACATTCTGCGCAAAGGGGCTCACCCACTTGCGGCCCCGTCGCCCCCTGCCCGCTGTTTGCTGCTCGGCCAGCACCAGGAAGGGCGCAACGCAGCCAGTCTCAACCAAGCGCAACGCCTGGGCATTGGTGGAATCAATGGAGTCTGAGATATGAACAGGCCAGCCCGAATCAGGCGTGTGCAGCGCAATTTCTTCAGCATTCAACAGCGTCAGAGGCGACGCTAATTGGTAACCACGGCCACGGACTTTATGGATGGGTAAATTCAACTCTGCCTCAAGGTGCTGGAGCTGCTTCCAGACAGCACTGCGACTAACACCCAATGCGGCACCCAGTGCTTCTCCGGAATGGAATCGGCCGTCTTTTAGAAGTTTTAACAACGTCAGCATGCAAGTATCGCCTCACAATGAGGCCCGCATGATAGCCATGCACAAGGCCATTGCATAGAAAGGCAGGGATTTAGCATTGAAGGAAGCCGCAAAGCGCCTCACTCACTTTCCGACCGCCCAAAACAAAACCCCTGTTTGCGTTAGCAAACAGGGGTTCTGGAATTTAATCTTGACGATGACCTACTCTCACATGGGGAAACCCCACACTACCATCGGCGATGCATCGTTTCACTACTGAGTTCGGGATGGGATCAGGTGGTTCCAATGCTCTATGGTCGTCAAGAAATTCGGGTACTGAGTCGTGGCCTGATGGCCTCGCTTCAGCAAATTGGGTATGTGACAGCTTTCGGTGTTTTGTGAGATCGAACTTTCGGTTCTATCGTCTTCACACACCGCAATCTGGTGCTCATAAGAGCAAGCAAATTGCTTGGG
>NZ_VUAZ01000117.1 GCF_009296165.1 Pseudomonas kitaguniensis
GGCTGATACACCGCTATCGGGAGCAAGCCCCCTCCCACAGTTTTAAGCGTGTTCCCGGAATCGTAGCAGTGCGCGGATTTACGATGTCTGTGGCCAAGTGACACCTTGCAAAAACGCCGCGATCCCAATGTGGGAGGGGGCTTGCTCCCGATGGCAGAAAGCTCCCTCCCACAGGTTTTTACTGCGCTGACTGCGACACCCATTGCACGCTGTCGTACACAAAACCAGGGCTCAAGAACCCCGTCACGGCGCTACCGGAGGCGACGCCAATCTCCAGTGTGTTAAGCCCGGCTTGCAAGGCCGACTTGGGCACCAGTATGTCAAACAGCGTGTTGTTGCCGCGGTAGGTGCCGCGCGTGATACCTCGGCTGTCGGGCTGGTTGGAGGCTGCGGGCACCGGCGCGTTCCAGCGTTGGTTGAGGCTGACGCGGGGGCGGCCGCCTGCTTGCGCAAGCGTCACGTACACGCGCAGGTGGTAGTCCTGAACCTCATTGGCGCCGAGCACAAAGCTGATGCGCGTTGGGCTGTTGATGTCACGCCACTGCACTGCGGGGAAGTCGCCGAGCGGGCTGGTTCCCACCGTGTAGGTGATGGGCCCCCACGGAGCCATTCGTGTGTCTGAAGGGTGCGACGAGGCAAGCCGACTGGCATTAAGAAAGCCCGCAGGGGTGCCATCAGGCACGCCGATCTGCCATTTTACGCGGCCAGTCGGTGGCTGCGCGGTCAACGTTGTATTGGCGATATTGCCTGCCTTGACGTCAACCGAACCGCGCGCCACTTCCAACTCGTTCTGGTACAGCGTGGTGCGGTATTGACCGGGGCGCACCCCCGTCAACTGCGCATCACCTCGCGCGTCGGCACGCGCCCAATACTGCGCGTTCGCATTGCTCAGGCCGATCAAGGCCGGCTGGCCTGCGGCAACACCGGACACATGCGCTGAAACAGAGCCTCGGCCGGCACTGCCCAAAAACCCCTTGAGCCCCAATGAGTCATTCACAAAGCTCACGTCGCTCAACGTGGCGCTCGGCTGCACACCGCTGGTAAACAGCAGGCCATACACGCCGTGCAGACCGCCGCGATACGCCTCGGTCTGGGTGTGGTTGGAGAACATGTAGTTGTACAGTTCGTGGGTGGTCGCGGTTTTCTGCGTGGCAATATCCTTGAAAAACGGCCCGCCGGCACTGAGTTCACGGTTACCCATCAGCATGTACACGGCAACGGTTGGCCCGCTGACCCCGTGAAGGGGGTCGTCAATCATGGGTTTTGCCGAATAGAACTTGGAACTGGTGCGGCCATCCGCCAACAAAAATACATCCTCGCTTTCGATCGCCTTGCCCACATTTGAGTCGGTGCCATAGGCCGCCTTGGGCAGCTTGTTGACGTCGAGCCGCGTGACGAAACGCAACTCCCCGATCGGCAGCAAGGTTGGCGCGTACGTGGCCATGTAGACTGCGTCGCGACCTTTGCGCGCAATGTAGTAGTGAATCAAATTGCCCGCCTGCGCGCTCACCACGATCACCTCGCCGACGGTTTTCACGTCGACGCGTGCGGTGCCGAGGCCGGAGGCAATTTGCGAGCTTTTCGACTCACGGGTTTGCAACTCGTCACCGCGATAGCGCAGCGACACAAGGTCGCCGTTGCGCGTGTCCACGCTGAACACCAGCTCCGCGCCGGTATCCACCACCACACGCGTGCCGGTTTGGGTCGCGCCAAAATTGCCGGCTTGGGCAGAGGCGGGCAGGGCAATACTTGCAAAGCAGGCAAAGCATAGAATCAGTAGAGGGTGCTGCATCCGAAATTATCCTTAATTGGGATGAGGGGTGTTGCCGATTTTGCCGACACCCGCCTCGCTGGGCACCAGTGTCATCGCGACATCTGCAGACAGCGGGGTGATGAGGTAGTCAAGGTAGGGCTGAAACGCTTCAAGCGCAGCGGTATCCTGCGGTCGATAATCGTTGCCGCTCACCTGCGCCTGGTTGGCTGCGCATAGCCTGCCAATAATACGCTGGCAAGTGCTGTTGACTGAAGGCGATAGTGGGCTGAACGGCGCAAATGCTGTGCCGGGTTGCACCGGGTAATTGAATAGCGGATGGGCCACATGGTCGAACACGTTGCCTTCCACAAACAGGTGGGAGGTGTCAGTTCGCGACATGATCGCGCCCTGATAGGTGAGGTTGCTGAAAACGTTGTTGACCACATGCGCGAAGATTTCTGCCTCGCCCATGCCCCCGGAATGGGGGCCACGGCCTGAGGTGTCGTGCACGTAGTTTCGGGCCACCGTGAGGGTGTCGTGATGCCCGAGGAACAACCACACCCAATAATGATGGCCGTCGCAGCTTGCCGAATAGTCGGTACGCCCATCGAACTCGTTGTTGGAAATGGTCACGTGGGCAGCGGTGCCCCAGCCGGTTACGATCATCTGCCGGCCGATCAGCGCGAACCGGTTGTGGTCAATCCACACGCCGTCGGCGCCGTCGATGGTCATCGCATCGCCACCCCACACCACACGGGCGTTGATGTCTGAAAGGCTCAGGTTGCGCACGATCACGTTGTGCGCGCCACCGCCAATGTATAAGCCCATGCCCTGGATGCCGCCCTGGTCGCCCTCGCCAATCAGGGTTTTGTTCGACCCCACCTTCAAACGCTCCAGGCCGGCATTGTCATAGGTCACCTGGACTGGCGGCCTCGACTGACAAAAATTGTTGGCGCCATTGAGAGCCCATTGCCCGCCGCCTTTTTTGCACACGTTGACCATGCAGCCGCTTTCAACGGTTTGGGCGCTGCCGTTGTGCAGCACACTGCCGCGAAAATCATAGACGTGGTCCAGAGCAATCACGCGTGGCGTGTCATCCGTGCAGTTGCCAAAGTAGTCATAGCTTGCACAGAGCAAATTTTTCAACTCGTCCAGGCTGGCCGGGTGCACGGCCGCGACTGTACCGCCGCCTGTCACACCTTTGGCGAAACCGTCGGGTACATCGTCGGCGTGGGCGAGCATCGGTATTAGCAGCGACCCGCACAGCGCAACGACGCGCATGAGGGCTGGCGTCAATTTCAGGCAGGGGAATAACGTTGGACGCGTCACAGGTCTCTCCAAGAGGGGGCGGGGCGGGTTGGATGCGCCGGATAATCTACATATCGACTGAGACGTATCAACCGTTTAAGTGACTGCCAAGCCGCTCTTTTGCCATCGTTCAGCCATTGTTCAGCAAGAGATACTTGATTAGCTAACTTTCTATTTAATTGCTTAGTTGTGAAGTGCCATTGTTTTTATATCAAGGACATAAATACAGTGATGGCCTTTATAGTTTAAATGTTTCTTCATGTTGCGGTAAGCGATGTTCCATGTTAAACCTTGTTCTGCACTTTCAGAGTCCACCGTGACTCATTCTTTTCAGTCGCCACTTAGTTGTCGGCTGTCATGTGCTATTTAATCTTCGCTTGTTACCTGAGCGTCAGTAAAAGGACATCAACATGAAACATGCGAATTACACACCCACTCGCTGGACACGGGCTGATGCGCTAAAAGTTAATGAAAATGACCCGACGACTACGCAGCCGTTAGTGAGCCCCGACTTTCCCGTTATGAGCGACAGCGTGTTTATCTGGGACACCATGCCCTTGCGCGAACTTGATGGCACTGTGGTATCCGTGAATGGCTGGTCGGTGATTTTTACCCTGACCGCAGACCGCCGCCCGCATGACCCGCAGTTCATCAATGCCGATGGCCGCTATGACATCAAGCGTGATTGGGAAGACCGCCATGGCCATGCGCGTATTTGCTATTGGTACTCGCGCACCGGCAAAGACTGGATCTTCGGTGGCCGGGTGATGGCCGAAGGCGTCTCGCCGACCACACGTGAATGGGCGGGTACACCCATTCTGCTGAATAACAATGGTGACATTGATCTGTATTACACCTGCGTCACGCCGGGTGCCACTATCGCTAAAGTCAGGGGCCAGGTTATAACGTCGGACACCGGCGTCGAACTCCAAGGCTTTACACACGTTAAATCTTTATTTTCTGCCGACGGCACCTATTACCAGACTGAAGCGCAGAACGCCACGTGGAACTTCCGCGACCCCAGCCCTTTTATCGACCCGAAAGATGGCAAGTTGTACATGGTGTTTGAGGGCAATGTTGGCGGAGAACGCGGCAGCCACACAATTGGCCCGGATGAACTCGGCCTGGTACCGCCGGGTTATGAAGATGTCGGCGGTGCGCGTTTCCAAATCGGTTGTATCGGTATAGCGGTTGCTAAGGACTTGACAGGCGAAGAGTGGGAAATTCTGCCGCCGTTGGTGACCGCCGTCGGGGTGAATGATCAAACCGAACGGCCGCACTATGTATTTCAAGACAACAAGTATTACCTGTTCACCATCAGCCACAAGTTTACCTACGCTGACGGCTTGACCGGCCCGGACGGCGTGTATGGGTTTGTCGGCGATCACCTGTTCGGCCCTTATACGCCGATGAATGCCTCCGGCCTGGTGCTCGGCAACCCGCCGTCGCAGCCATTTCAAACCTATTCACACTGCGTGATGCCGAATGGTTTGGTCACATCGTTTATCGACAGCGTGCCCACCACTGGCGACGACTACCGAATCGGCGGCACCGAAGCGCCAACGGTGAGGATTGTACTGAAGGGCGACCGCTCATTTGTGCAGGAAGCGTATGACTACGGCTACATCCCGCCAATGCGCGATGTGGTGCTAACCCAATAAGCTAGGGGCAGCTGCAAGTAGCAAGCTGCAAGCTGCAAGCTAAAACCAGGCGGCTTGCGGCTTGCAGCTTAAAGCTCGCTTGCCGCTTCATCGTCTTCCTGCACGCGTGCTCACGTCCACCCACACCGCCAGCACCAAAATGCTGCCCTTGACGATCATCTGCCAGTAACTGTCCACGTCGAGCATCGACATGCCGTTATCCAGGCTGGTGATCACCAGCGCCCCCAGCAATGCGCCGTACACGGTGCCCGAGCCGCCGCGCATGGAGGTGCCGCCGATAAAGCAGGCGGCGATGGCGTCGAGTTCGCCCATATTGCCCGCCGAGGGTGAGCCGGCAGCGAGGCGTGCGGTGTTGACCATGCCGGCGAAGGCGCACATGACGCCCATGATGCCGAATATCCACAGTTTCACCGCTTGCACGTTGATGCCCGACAAGCGCGTGGCTTCCATATTGCTGCCCACCGCATACACGCGGCGGCCGAACACGGTTTGGCTGGTGACGTAGCTGAACACGCCGAGCAGCACCAGCAACAGCAACACCGGCACCGGGATGCCGTCGTAGCTGTTGAGCGTGGTGACAAACCCGGCCAGCACCGCGCCGATCACCACCACACGTAGCGCATCACGCATCCGTGAGTGCGCGGCCAAGCCATGCAGCGCGCGGTTGCGCCGTTGTTTCCAGGTCAAATACACGCTCAAGGCGAACAACAGCACGCCGAGCCCTGCGCCCACGCTGTGTGGCAAATACCCTTGGCCCACGTACACCAGCGACGGCGAAACCGGCGCGATGGTGGTGCCACCGGTGATGCCGAGCAGAATCCCGCGAAACGCCAACATGCCGCCCAAACCGACAATAAACGACGGGATGCGCAGGTAGGCGGTCATGTAGCCGTTGGCCAGGCCAATCATCAAGCCACACAGCGCCACCAGGCTGAGATTAGCCAGCAGCGGCAGGTGATACACCACGTCCAGAATCGCCGCCAGGCCCCCGAGCAAGCCAAGCAACGAGCCCACCGACAAATCGATTTCGCCGCTGATAATCACCAGCACCATGCCGCACGCCAGAATCCCGGTGATCGACATCTGCCGCAGCAGGTTGGACAGGTTGCGCGGGGTCAGGAACCCGCCCTCGGTCTGCCAACTGAAAAACAGCCAGATGAGCGCCACGGCAATCACCAGCGCGAGCATTTTGTAGCGAGTAAAAAGGTGTTTGACCTGATTCATCTACGCGGTCTTCCGATCGTTATTGTTAGGGCTGAGCGCGGCGGCGAGTACCTGTTCCTGGGTGAGCCCCTGGTTGATGAAGTCTCCGCGCAGTTGGCCGTCGCCGATCACCAGCACGCGGTTGGACACGCCCAGCACTTCGGCCAGCTCCGAGGAGACCATGATGATCGACACGCCTTCGGCCGCCAGTGCGCCCATCAGTTTGTAGATCTCGTATTTGGCACCCACGTCCACGCCGCGCGTGGGTTCATCGAGGATCAGCACGCGCGGTTTGGCCATGAGCATTTTCGCCAGCACAGCCTTTTGCTGGTTGCCGCCGGACAAGCTGGTGATCGGCAAAAACGCGCTGGCGGTTTTGAGGTGCAGGCGTGCGATTTGCTGGTCGATGCTGCCCAGCTCAGCCTCGGCGTCGATGCGGCTGAGGTGAGCGTAAGTGTCGAGTACGGCCAGGGTGATGTTCTGGCCCACCCCGAAGTCGGGGATGATGCCTTGGCGCTTGCGGTCTTCGGGCACCATGCACAGCCCGGCGCGGATCGATTTAAGCGGCGTGCGCGTGTCGATCAGTTGGCCGTCGAGCCACACCTCACAGCTGTAGCGGCCGGGGTAGGCGCCGAACAATGCCGACACCAGTTCCGTGCGCCCGGCGCCCACCAGCCCGGCAATGCCGAGGATTTCGCCGCGCCTGAGCACGAACGAAATGTCGTCGACGCGTTTGCGCGCGGGGTTGTCGACATCAAAGCAGGTGACGTTGCGCGCTTCGAAAATCACCTCGCCGACAGCATGCGGTTCGGTGGGGTAGAGGTTGCTCATCTCGCGGCCGACCATCTGCGTGATGATCTGCGCGATGTCCATGTCCACCATGGCGGTGGTCGCGATGTGCTTGCCATCGCGGATCACTGCGACGGTGTCGCACACCGCCGCCACTTCATCGAGCTTGTGCGAGATGTACACACAGGCCACGCCTTTGGCCTTGAGGTCGCGGATGATGTTGAGCAGCACCTCGATCTCGGAACGGGTCAGGGCCGAGGAGGGTTCATCCAGAATCAACAGGCGCGCCTGCTTGTTGAGTGCCTTGGCGATTTCCACCAGTTGCTGATAGCCGCCGCCGTATTGCGACACCGGCAGCGCGACGTTCATGTCCGGCACTTTGAGTTCGCGCATCAGCGCCTCGGCGCGGTGCAGCATCGCCGGGTAGTTCATGCGCCCGCCGGGCAGCGTCAGCTCGTGGCCCATAAAGATGTTCTCGGCCACCGAGAGGTCGGGCACCAGGGTTAATTCCTGGTGAATGATGACGATGCCGGCGGCCTCGGTTTCGCTGATGGACTGGGCCCGCAGCGGTTGGCCGTCCCACAGGATCTCACCGTCCCAGGTGCCGTACGGGTACACCGCTGACAGCACCTTCATCAGGGTGGATTTGCCGGCACCGTTCTCGCCGCACAGGCCCAGGCATTCGCCCGGCCGCACCTTGATGTCGATGCCGTCCAGCGCGTTGACACCGCCAAAGGTTTTGACGATGCCGTTCATTTGCAGCAGGTAGTCGGACATGGCGTTCACTGCCCGCCAATCTGCTCTTTGGTGTAGAAGCCGTCCTTCTCCAACAGGTCGATATTGGCTTTGGTTAACGGTGTCGGCGTGAGCAAGATGGTGTCGACTTTTTTGCTGCCGTTGTCGTATTGCGAGCTGTAGGCGGGTTTCTCGTTACGGGCCAGTTGCACCGAGAGTTTGGCAGCTTCGGTGGCGATCAGTTTGAGCGGCTTGTAGACGGTCATGGTCTGGGTGCCATCGATCACGCGCTTGATCGCGCCAGGTCGGCATCCTGGCCAGAGATCGGCACCTTGCCCGCGAGTTTCTGCGCGGCCAAGGCCTGGATAGCGCCGCCTGCGGTGGCGTCGTTGGAGGCGACAATGGCGTCGATTTTGTTGTTGTTCCGGGTCAGCGCGTTTTCGACAATGCTCAGGGCTTCGGTGGGGTTCCATTCCTTGACCCATTGCTGGCCTACAATCTTGATATCGCCCTTGTCGATGGCCGGTTGCAGCACTTTCATCTGGCCTTCGCGCAGCACTTTGGCGTTGTTGTCGGTGGGCGCGCCGCCGAGCAGGAAGTAGTTGCCTTTGGGCGCAGCTTGCAACACGCCGCTGGCCTGCATTTCGCCGACTTTTTCGTTATCGAAGGAGATGTACGCGTCGATGTCGGCATTCAGGATCAAGCGGTCATAGGACACGACTTTGATCCCGGCTTTCTTGGCCTCGTTGACGGCGTTGGTCAGCACGGTGGCGTTGAATGGCACGATGACGATCACGTCGACGCCGCGTGAAATCAGGTTTTCAATCTGCGAGATTTGCTTCTGCTCGTTGGCATCGGCCGATTGCACGAACACCTTGGCGTCGAGTTTTTCGGCGGCGGCGACAAAGTAGTCACGGTCGCGGGACCAGCGTTCGAGGCGCAGGTCATCGATGGAAAAACCGATTTTCGGGTGCGCGGAATCCGCCATTACCGGCAGCGCGAGCAGGGACAGGGCAGTGACGAGCAAGCTGCGTTTGAACGAGTTCATGGTTGTGCGTCCTTTTATTGTTGTTGGAAAGACACTGTGTAGCGACTCCAGGCTAAGGCTGTACCGGTGGCGAGCGGGCTTGTTGTAGCGAGCGAGCAAGCCCGCTCGCCACAGTAAACCCATTCACCCCAGCCATTCCGTCAGCGGTAGATAAACTGGTTCACCACGCCTTCGAGCATCTCCTGCCGGCCACTCACCGCCTGCGGGTCCAGCGCGTGCGCAAACGCGTGTTCAGCCAGCGACTCCAGGCTGAATTCACCGGCCAACACCGCCTTGCCCAGCGGCTGGTTCCAGCCGGCATAACGCTGGTCCTTGAACTGTTGCAGGCGGTCGTTCTGCACCATCGCTGCGGCACGTTCCAGCGCCAGCGCGAGTACGTCCATGGCGGCGACGTGGCCGTGGAACAGGTCGACATCGTCGAGGCTCTGGCGGCGTACCTTGGAATCGAAATTGTAGCCGCCATTCTTGAAACCACCGGCCTTGAGAATTTCGTAGGTGGCGAGGGTCATTTCCTCGACGCTGTTGGGGAACTGGTCAGTGTCCCAGCCGTTCTGCGGGTCGCCACGGTTGGCGTCGATGCTGCCGAAAATCCCCAGCGACACGGCGGTGGCAATCTCATGATGAAAACTGTGCCCGGCCAAGGTCGCGTGGTTAGCTTCGATATTCACCTTGATCTCGTGTTCCAGGCCGTATTCATGCAGGAAGCCGAACACCGTGGCGCTGTCGTAATCGTACTGATGCTTGGTCGGCTCCTGAGGCTTGGGCTCGATCAGCAGGTCGCCCTTAAAACCGATCTTGTGCTTGTGTTCCACCACCATGCGCATAAACCGCCCGAGCTGTTCGCGCTCGCGTTTGAGGTCGGTATTAAGCAGGGTTTCATAGCCTTCGCGGCCGCCCCACAGCACATAGTTGGCGCCCTTGAGGCGTTGGGTCGCGTTCATCGCGCTGAACACCTGCGCGGCGGCGTAGGCAAACACTTCAGGGTCAGGGTTACTTGCCGCGCCGGCGGCAAAACGCGGGTTACTGAAGCAATTGGCGGTGCCCCAGAGCAGCCGAATGCCGGTGGTTTCCTGATGGCGTTCGAGGTGGTCGACCATCTGTGCGAAGTGGTTGCGGTACTCCTTGATCGACTGGCCTTCGGGAGCCACGTCGGTGTCGTGAAAGCTGTAGTAGTCGATGCCCAGTTTGGAGAAAAACTCGAACGCCGCATCGGCCTTGCCGATGGCCAGTGTCATCGGGTCGCCGCTGCGCTGCCACGGGCGCTTGAAGGTGCCCACGCCGAACATGTCTGCACCCGGCCACACAAACGTATGCCAATAACAGGCGGCCATGCGCAGGTGCTCGCGCATCGGTTTGCCGAGGATGATTTTGTTGGCGTCATAATGGCGAAAGGCGAGGGGAGAGTCGCTGCTGGGGCCTTCGAAGCGAACCTTCTCGACACCGGGGAAGTACGGCATGGGGTTTTCCTTATTGTTCTTGGCGGTGTCTCGATACTAGCAACGGCACTTGGGCTTGCGATTATGAAAATCACCAAGACCTAGTGCGATTTTGAACAGTCAGGTCTAGTCTGTGAGCACTGGCCCTGGATAAAAATAATGAAAACCCTACCGCCTGTTCACCGTATCGCGCTGTTGTTCAACGGCAGCAAAATCTACGACCGTGGCATCATTACCGGCATCGGCAATTACCTCAGCAGCACGCGTGTGTCGTGGGATTTGTTCCTGGAAGAAGACTTTTTGTGCCGCCTCAAAGGTATCGAACGCTGGCAGGGCGACGGCATCATTGCCGACTTCGACGACCCGCTGATCGGCGAGGCGCTGGCCGACATCAAGCTGCCGGTGGTGGCGGTGGGCGGCTCTTATCAGGATGCGCGCGCCTACCCCAAGGGCATTCCCTACGTGGCCACCGACAACCACGCGTTGATGAAGCTGGCCTACGAACACCTGATCGAAGCCGGCTTGACGCGCTTTGCCTGTTTCAGCCTGCCCGAAGCCCAAGCCAATCGCTGGGCCCAAGAGCGCGAAAAAGCCTTTCGGCTACTGCTGCAACGCGATGGCCTGCACGTTGAGGTGTATCGCGGCCTGGGCACCAGCGCACCGCTGTGGGACAGCGCGGTCGAGCAGCAAATCGCCTGGCTGCAAAGCCTGCCCAAACCCATCGGCATCATCGCCGTCACCGATGCCCGCGCCCGGCAACTGCTGCAAGCCTGCCTGACGGCCGGCATCGCGGTGCCGGAAGAAGTTGCGTTGATCGGCATCGACAACGACCCGCTGACGCGCACGCTGACACGCGTGCCACTCAGTTCGGTGATTCAGGGCACTGAGACCATGGGCCGCACCGCCGCCGCGCTGCTGCACCAGATGCTGCACGGCAAACCCTGCGCGGGCACGCAGATTCTGGTGCGCCGGATGCGATCAATGTTCAGGCGTCCAGCGTGCATCAACCTTTGGGCAACCCTTATGTGATGCAGGCTTTGCTGTTCATCCGCCAATACGCCTGCCAGGGCATCAAGACCGCGCAAGTGGCGGCGTATGTCGGCGTGTCGCGCTCGTCGCTGGAATCGCACTTTCGCAAGGCGCGCGGTTGCAGCGTGCACGACGAAATCCTGCGCTTCAAACTCGCGGCCGCCGCCAAGGGCCTGGAAAACCATGCCCTGGCGATTGCCGACATTGCCACGCGCTGTGGCTTTAAATCGGCGCAGTACCTGCATACCGTGTTTCGGCGCGAGTTCGGCTGCACCCCGCGCGAGTATCAGCAAAGTGCCGCCAGCGTGGTTTAACCGCGCACCGCTTTTTGTGGGAGCGGGCTTGTGTGGGAGCGGGCTTGCTCGCGATGCAGGCGCCTCGGTACATCAGGCGAACAGGGTTGAGGCCATCGCGAGCAAGCCCGCTCCCACAGGTGACTGCATGCTGCTTGAGCGAGTGGGGCGGCTTAAAACACCGCCTTGGCCTGCAAGCCCAGCACCAGCGCGTTGTCGATATTCATGCCTGAAAATGCGCCCGGCTCGATGATGTATTGCACATCCGGGCGCAAGGTCAGCCACGGCGTAGCCTGATAGCCATAGCTGAGTTCGACCAATTGCTCGGCATTGTTCAGGTCCGGGTAGTCAGCCCCGGCGTTGAACGCCGCCAATTCTTGCACCTCACGACTGCGCGGGTTCGGCACCGCACGGCCATAACCGAGGGCGACGGTGTCGCGTGGGCGACCTTCGAACGGCGCGTAAAGCACCACGCCCACGCCATACCATTTGCTGAAGGGCGAGGCGGCCAGGCTTGCGCCCGAGTATTGGCCGAACGCGTGCAGCACCCGGCCGGCGGTGGTGCTGGAAGCCCATACGGCCTGGTCAATCAGCAGGTAATGACCGCTGCGCCCGCTGACGTCCTGGTGGCTGCCGATACGCTTTACATCGGAGCTGTCGTAGTAATAACCCAGCTTGTATTCGCCCGGCAGCGTGCCCGCGTGTTTGTAGACCAGCTCGATGGGCACCACCGTGCCGGTGGTGTGTTTGGGCGTCAGGTGCCAGGCACGGCTGGCGTTGCCGTTGCTCGACGGGTCGACATTGAATGCGGCCACGCGCAGTTGCCACTGCGGCGAAAGGTCGTATTTCAGCCGTGCACCCAAACGCGCGTTCGGGTAGTTGGTCCAGCCGCTGCCACCGGACATATTCAGCGGGTGCCCACAGAAACCGGCGTTCATGAAGTTGCATAGGATGCCGCTGTCGAGGCCGCCGAGGTCATTGCCCATCGCCATGTAGCCGAGTTTGAGGTTCAGCGCGTCGGTGAACAGCGTGCGCTCGTAACTCAGCTCGGTGAGGCGCGTATAGAGGCCGCCGTAGTTTTCCTGAATCGGCAGGCGGTTGCCCACCAGGTCTTCGGAGGCGCTGTTGCCGCGCCGGTCGTTAATCGTTAGTTGGACGCGGTCGCCATGGTTAAACCCGTAGAGCTTGCCGAGGTCCAACTGCACCCCGAGCTTGAGGTTTTGCGAATAGCGCGCCGCGCGGTGCTGGCCGCCGTCGGCGTTGTAGGCGGTCTCGCCGCTGTAGTCGCCGGTAAAGCGGATGCCTTGCTCGTCGAGTTCGCGGCGCAGGCCGCCCCAGTCGCCGCTCAGGCGGGTGTCGTCGGCGTGTACGGGCAGGGCGGCACCCAAGGCCAGGCCCAGCAACAGGCGCCCAATAGAGGTGTGAGAAGTGGGGTGCATGCGGGGTTTTCCAAACGCATTGGTAGCAAACGCAAAGCGCGGTGCCGGGCGGCACCGCGCGAGCAGGGGTTAGGGCAGGGCGTAGGCGATCACGTAATCACCGCGGTCGGTGGATTGGCGCGCGCCGCCGGCAGTGATGACGATGTACTGCTTGCCGGTTTTCGGCGACACATACGTCATCGGGCCACCTTGGCTGCCCACCGGCAGGCGGGCTTTCCAGACTTCATCACCGTTGCCGCTGTTGAAAGCGCGCAGGTAGAAGTCTTGGGTGCCGGCGATGAAGATCAGGCCGCCTTGGGTCGACAAGGTGCCGCCGAGGGTTGGCAGGCCGATCTTGATCGGCAAGTGCATGCGAATCCCCAGTGGGCCGGTGTCTTCCACCGTGCCGACCGGCACTTGCCAGGCGATTTTCTGGGTCTTCATGTCGATGGCGGTGAGGGTGCCGAATGGCGGCGCCTGGCACGGAATGCCGGCCACCGAGAGGAAGCGGTTTTTGTTCACCGCATACGGCGTGCCCTTGAGCGGTACGGCGCCCATGCCGGTGTTCAGCGCTTCACCACCGGACGCGGCGAGGGCCTTGTTCTGCGACGGCACCATCTGAATCCACAGGCCCAGTCGCATGTCGTTGACGAAGATAAAACCATGCACCGGGTCGGTGGACATACTGCCCCAGTTCATGCCGCCCAACGAGCCCGGGAAGCTCAGCGATTTATCGGTGCCAGGCGCCGTGTACAGGCCTTCGTAGCGCATGCCCTTGAAGTCGATGCGGCACAGCAACTGGTCGTACGGCGTGGCGCCCCACATGTCTGATTCAGTCAGGGTTTGCGCGCCGATCTGCGGCATGCCTACCGATTTGGGCTGCGTCAGCGAGTAGGGTTCGTTGGGGATGTTCGCGGCCTTGACCGGTACGTCCTTAACCTCGGTCAACGGCTTGCCGGTGGCGCGGTCGAGCACGTAAATCTGCCCGGCTTTGGTGCCGATCACCAACGCAGGTACAGGCTTGTCGGCGCCCGGCGGGGTGAAGTCGATCAGGCTCGGCTGCATCGGCAGGTCGAAGTCCCACAGATCATTGTGGACGGTCTGGTATACCCACTTTTCAACGCCGGTGGAGGCGTCCAGCGCCAGCACGGAGGCACCGTATTTATGATTGAGCTGGGTGCGTTCCACGCCGTAGATGTCGGTGGACGAGCTGCCCATCGGCAGGAAGACGGTGTTCATCAGCGGGTCATACGACATCGGCGCCCAGCTGTTTGGAGTGCTGCGCACGTAGGTCTTGTCGCCGCTCGGGGCTTGTTTGTCTTCAGGGTTGCCCGGGTCGAATGCCCAACGCATCTGCCCGCTGATCACGTCGAAACCACGAATCACGCCGCCCGGCATATCGGTTTGCACGTTGTCGGCCACGCGGCCGCCAACCACCACGGTAGTGCCGGCGATCAGCGGCGCCGAGGACAGTTGGTAGTAGCTGTCCGGCACGTTACCCAAACCGGCTTTCAAATCCACTTGGCCGTGGGTGCCGAAGTCTTCACAGAATTTGCCGGTGTCGGCGTCGACGGCGATCAGGCGCGCGTCAATCGTGTTGGTCAGCAAGCGGCGCTGGCATTGCGCACCGGCGGCCACACTGGCGGCAATGATCGGCGAGCTGTTCGGTTGGCTCGGTTGGGCGAGCGGCGCGGTGGCGTCAAAATACGCCATGCCCCGACAGCGTTGCCATACCGCCGACTTGGCGTTGACCTCGTTCTTCCACAGCTCTTTGCCGGTGTCGGCATCCAGCGCGATCAGGTTGTTATGCGGCGTGCAGATGAACACCTTGTTGCCGATTTGCAGCGGCGTCAGTTGGTCTTCCGCGCCGTTGCCGTCGCTGATAGCCACATCGCCGGTGTGGTAGGTCCACGCCACTTTGAGTTTATCAACGGTGTCACGATTGATCTGGTCGAGTGCGGCGAAACGGCTGCCACCTTCGGTGTTGCCGTAGTGCGCCCAATCTTTTTGTGCATCGGCCGGGGCCACTGGCGTTACGCCAGGGCCAGCGCCGGTCGGTGCCACACTTGGGTGCGCGACGAACATGTTGCCGCCGCCACCACCACGCCCACCGCCAATACGGCGGCAACGCCATAGGCACTGCGCGCAGGTTTGCCGGCCAACAGCGGATACACCAGCGCCACCACCACGCCGATGGCCGCGAACATGAACAGCCGCGAGAACAACGGCCAGAACACCAGGCCCACGTCCGCCACCGCCCAAATCGCCGTACCGACCAGGAACGCCGCGAACAGCCACGCACCCGCCGGGTTGCGCCGGGCAATCAACAGGCCGGAGACGGCCATTGCCGCACCGCCGATCAGGAAGTACCACGAGCCTCCCAGGCTGACCAGTTTACCGCCGCCAATGGCCAGCGCGAGGCCGAGCAGGGCGATGATGACGCCCAGCCCCAGCAGCAGATATTTTGAGGCGCCAGCGGCGCGCGATGCTCTTTTCATGTCGACAGGACTCGAAGGTGAGAGGGCAAAGACGCGATTTTAGCAATATAAGTAACCAGTTAGTACATTCCGTCCTGCAATAGTCTTTTACGCTTGCGGCGATGATGCAGTGCGTTCGACGTGCTCACGATCAGCGTCTTCAAGCCCAGTAAGGCGGTGAATACTCACCGCCTCACCGCCTCACCGACGCGTCAGTACTTGAAGCGGCCCACCAAGCCGTTGAGTTGGCCGGAAATATCCGTCAAGCGGCCAGACCCGGTCTGTGCCGAGTGCGCAAAGCCTTCAATCAACTGCGCGTCGGCATGAATCTGCGCGATGTGCCGGTTGATCTCTTCAGCCACCTGGTGTTGCTCCTCGGCGGCTGTCGCGATCTGCGTGTTCTGGTCACGAATCGAATCCACCGAGCCGCGAATCTTGTCGAAACTGTCGCGGGCCTGCTGGATACGTTCCACGCTGGTGTGCGACACCGTAAGGCTGGCCTGCATCTGTTGGGTGACGTCTTGCGTGCGGCGGGCGAGGTTACCGAGCAGGCTGTCGATCTCTCCGGTGGAGTCGGCGGTGCGCCGGGCCAGGGCGCGGACTTCGTCGGCGACTACGGCAAAACCACGCCCCTGGTCACCCGCACGGGCGGCCTCGATAGCGGCGTTGAGGGCCAGCAGGTTGGTCTGCTCGGCGATCGAGCGGATGGTGTCGAGGATGGTGTTGATGTTCTTGCTGTCCTGCTCAAGCAACTGCATGGTCTGGGTCGACTTTTGCAGGTCTTCGCTGAGTTTGAGCACGCTGCCGGTGGCTTCGCCGATGTGCACTTGGCCGTCGTGCACATCGCGATAGCCTGCGTCGGCACTCGACGCGGCGGCGCTGCACGAGCGGGCCACTTCGTTGGCGGTGGCGAGCATTTCGTTGAAGGCCGTGCTCACCAGTTCCACTGCTTCACGCTGGCGCCCGGCGGCCTGGTTCATGTTGTGCGCGACGTCGCGCGTATCGGCGGCGGCCGCTTGCAGGTCGGTAGAGGCGTTGCCGATGCGCTGCACCAACTGCGCGATCATGCTCAGGAACTGGTTGAACCAGCCCGCCAGGCTGGCGGTTTCGTCCTTGCCCTCGATCTTGAGCTGGCGGGTCAAGTCGCCTTCGCCTTCGGCAATCTCTTGCAAACCCTCGGCGACCCCGCGAATCGGACGCACGATGACGCGGGCGAAGCTTGCGCCGACGAGTGCAACGATCACCGCCAGAACCGCCGCGATGGCGGCAATCAGCCAAGTGAGGCTTGAGGCTTGCGCCATCACTTCATCGCGCTTGATCAAACCGATAAAGCGCCAGCCCAAGCCCTTGGAACTGACCACGTTGGCCATGTAGGTCACGCCATTGATGTCGACCTGGGTGACGCCGTCGCCACGCTTGGCCAGCTCGGCGTAAGGGGCGCCCAAGTCGGCCAGCGGCTTGAAGTTGTGCTTGGCATCGCTGGGGTCCACCAGCACGTTGCCGTTGGCTTCCACCAGCATCAGGTAGCCGCTCTCGCCGAGCTTGATATTGCGCACCAATTCGGTGAGTTGTTTAAGCGATACGTCCAGGCCAACCACGCCCAGTACGTTACCGGTGGCGTCGGCGACGGTGTGCACGGTGCCGATCAGTGACACATCGTCCGGTGCCCAGTAGTAGGCGCCGGTGCGCACGGTGGTGCCGGGCGCGGCCAGAGCGGCCTGGTACCAGGGGCGTACGCGCGGGTCGTAGTTGTTGAGTTTGGTGTCGTCGGGCCAACTGGCGTAGCCGCCGTCTTTCAACCCCAAAGACAGGTAAGCGGTGCTGGGGTGGGTCTTGGCGAACTGGTCGAACATCTCCAGCAGCTCTTTATTGGTCGGCGTGAGCGCAATTTGCGCGGCGTCGGCACCGGCGTAACTCTTCAGGTCTTTGGCCGCGATAATGCGCGGGTCTTTGGCCACGTAGTCGACGTTCTGGCTGATGCCGTCGAAGAACTGCTGCATGCCATTGTCGATCTGGCGGATCTCGCGGCCACTGCTGTCGAGGAAGTTGGCCATGGCCCCCGCACGCAGGTTCAACACAACCAGCACGGCCACCAGAATAACCGGCAGGCACGCGACAGCCGCAAACGCCCACGTCAGCTTTTGCTTGATATTCATTACTTCTCCCGCAGGTATTTATAGTTATGGCAAGGGGAAACGGTAGGAGGGAGCAGGGCATGTGTTTTTTGGGTGAAGCGGTCCATGCTTACCCCGGTATATCGACCGGGGCAGCAGGCACTTGAGGAGGGAGAATGCAGTAAGGCGGGTGGTTAGCCGATGCGGTCACTGCCCAACGCATCGCGCTGCATCGACTGCAGGTTTTTCTCGATGGTTTCGCAGATGCTTTCCATCTGGATCTGGTGTTCGCTGGAATGAAACGGGCTTTGCAGGTCGGTGCCGATGCGTTCAATCGCCAGCAGCATAAAGCCGACCACCGTCGACGCCAGCGGCGTAAACCAACCCAGCGACTCCACCAGGCCGACCGGTACGATCAGGCAGAACAGCGAAATAAACAGCCGCGGGAAATACACGTAAGGGTAGGGCAGCGGCGTGTTGGCGATGCGTTCCATGCCGCCCTGCGAGTTGGACAAGTCGACCAGAGTGGATTCGATCCGCGCCAGGCGAATGCTGTCCAAATGCCCGGCCTTGTATTCCTTGGCCAGCAGGGCGGCGGAGCCGGTGAGAATGTCGTTGGCGAAGTTATTGGTGGTGCCGTTGCGGGCAAACTCTTCGGCCGGGATAAACGCGCGCACCTCGTCCGGGCACGGCTTGCGTCGTAGTTGCGCGGCCAGGCAATTTACGTAGGCCACATGGCGGCGCAGCAGGGTGGCTTTGATCGGGTGCGCCTCGCCGTCCGGGTCATCCAGCAGCGTCAGCACCTGGCGCGCAAAACTGCGCGAGTTATTCACCATCGCGCCCCACAGGGTACGGGCTTCCCACCAACGGTTATAGGCGCTGCTGTTACGAAAACTGATCAGCACCACCAGCGCCGAACCCAGCAGCGTCAGGGGCATCAGCGGTAAATTGATCTTGGTGGTCAGGAACAGCATGAAGTCCACCGTGACGGCGACATCCCACAACAATAGCCAGAACAGCGCCCAACCCACATAACCCATGGTCTTGATGATCAAGCGATACTTTTTGATGATGGCGGCTTTCAAACGAGGACCTCGCAGGGAGCGGTAAGCAAGAGTACCTACACTCGGACGCTGATGTGCGGGTAAAGGTTCGCCATGCGACTGAATCGATTAAGTCGCGTGCAACTTATCGGCGGTGGGGCAATCAGTAAAACGGTCAGGCGGGCTTATCAATACCGAGCAGGAGGGGCTATGAAAGTTGGCGTAATTTCCGATACCCACGGCCTGCTGCGCCCCGAAGCCGTGGCGGCGCTGCAAGGGTGTGAACAGATCATTCATGCGGGTGACATCGGTAGCGCGGAGATTCTTCAGCAATTGGCGTGCATCGCGCCGCTGCACGTGGTGCGCGGCAACAATGACCAGGATGCGGTGTGGGCGCAGCAGGTGCCCGACCATCTGAACCTGGATGTTCATGGCTGGAATACGCTGGTGGTGCATGACATTGCCGACGTGCCTGCGTTACTTGGCCCGCAGACGCGGCTGGTGATCACCGGTCACTCGCATAAACCTTTGATTGAGTGGCGCGGTGCAGTCTTGTATGTGAACCCCGGCAGCGCGGGGCGGCGGCGCTTCAAATTGCCGGTGACGCTGGCGGTGCTTGAGGTGCTGGGCAGCTCAATCGAGCCGCAGCTTGTTTCGCTGCTGGACTGATGCAGATTTTAGCGCTGGCTGAGAATACTCTGCAGCAGCCCGGGGAACCGGCTCTCAAGCAACTCGCCGCGCAATGAATTCAGATGAGTGGTGCCCGCACTGCGGGTGTGCACCAAGCCTGCGTCGCGCAGCACGCGAAAGTGGTGGGACATGCTCGATTTAGGCCGCCCGCCGTCCAACTCGCCACACGTGGCCTCGGGCACACCGGCCAAACAGCGCACGATTTCCAGGCGCACAGAGTCGCTCAGCGCGTAGAGCACGCGTTCGAGAGTCAGGTCTTCAATGGCCGGGTGTTTGAAAGCTCGCATGAAATGAATCATAACAGGGGGCTATCGTTGAATACTATAGTTCGATTACCATCGAACTATCGAATCACTCACTCGCTCCTGGAGTCCACGATGTCAGCATTGTTCGAACCGTTCAAACTCAAAGACGTTACCCTGCGCAACCGCATCGCAATTCCGCCGATGTGCCAATACCGAGCCGACGATGGCATCGTCAACGACTGGCACCACGTTCACTTGGCGAGCATGGCCCGTGGCGGCGCCGGTTTGCTGGTGGTTGAAGCCACTGCCGTGGCCCCCGAAGGCCGCATCACCCCAGGCTGCGCCGGCATCTGGAGCGACGCACACGCCGAAGCCTTCGTGCCGATGGTCAAGGCCATCAAGGCTGCAGGCTCAGTGCCGGGCATCCAGATTGCCCACGCCGGCCGCAAAGCCAGCGCCAATCGCCCGTGGGAAGGTGATGACCACATGCCCGCGTCCGACGCGCGCAGCTGGGAAACCATCGCGCCGTCGGCGATTGCGTTTGGTGCGAACCTGCCTAACGTGCCGCGCGCCATGACCCTGGAAGACATCGCCCGTGTGCGCCAGGACTTCGTCGATGCCGCCCGCCGGGCGCGTGACGCCGGTTTTGAATGGATCGAATTGCACTTCGCCCACGGCTACCTGGGGCAGAGCTTTTTCTCCGAGCATTCCAACCAGCGTACCGATGCCTACGGTGGCAGCTTCGATAACCGCTGCCGTTTCCTGCTGGAAACCCTGGCCGCCGTGCGTGAAGTATGGCCAGAGAACCTGCCACTGACCGCACGTTTCGGTGTGATCGAATACGACGGCCGTGACGAACAAACACTGACTGAATCCATCGAACTGGCCCGCCGTTTCAAGGCTGGCGGCCTGGACTTGCTGAGCGTCAGCGTCGGTTTCACCATTCCTGACACCAACATTCCGTGGGGCCCGGCCTTCATGGGCCCGATCGCCGAGCGCGTACGTCGCGAAGCGGGCATCCCGGTCACCTCGGCGTGGGGTTTTGGTACGCCGCAACTGGCCGAAAGCGCCCTGCAAGCCGGGCACCTTGACCTGGTTTCGGTGGGCCGCGCCCACTTGGCCGACCCGCATTGGGCGTATTTTGCAGCCAAAGAGCTGGGCGTCGACAATGCGTCCTGGACCTTGCCGGCACCCTACGCGCATTGGTTGGAACGCTATCGCTGAGGCGAGGCAACAACGCTCAACGCCCTTCGGGATCGCGAAGCGGTATGGATCGGTTACGACCCCAGCCGCACCCGTGATGCAGAGGGGCTTGCAGATTTTGAAAAGACACACAGGGTGTATACGAATAACCAGATATGGCCGATCAGGCAGTTGTTTTTGAAGGTGGATCAGCAACTGCGGCGTGATCGGCGTATGGGTTGGAACGAGTTCTCACTCGGTCCTTCCTGATAAGAGACCTCAAGTGACACTCGCCCGAATTACCTGAGTTTTATCAGCACGAATACAACAGCTAGCCAAACTCAAGTCCCAATCATCATCGCAAAGTCGAGTTTCAGCAGGCGTTTAAGGTAAGGAGGAAAGGTTTCAAGATCGACAGGGTTTAGGTCGCCAAGACGGATGTGTATCCTTGGCATCATTAGCATTCCTGTGATTTTGGCTATCTCCAAGAGAGACCAAATCAAACCCCGTTTCCCTGGGTAATCTCCCCAAATATAAATATTACGGCTGTTCTTCAAGGCCTCTTTCATAGCGTCCAAGTGGCGGTGGGTAAGTTACGGGCTGTAAGCAAGATTCATAAATGCAAGCAGACCCCAGCCACTAGTAAGAATGATCGCAGTCCAGGGTGGCCAGGCGTACTCCCATGCGCCATCCTGCACTTGGCAACAGTGCTGCGCTTTGAGCCTTGGGATAGTCGACCATCGCGCTACTTAAGTTTCAGCACGACGGCCACAACTACCATCCAAATTACAGGCGTGAAGATCATCGCCGTCACGATTACAAGAAGACGTTTCAGATACGGTGGGAAGTTTTCTAAATCTACCGGGTCCAAGTCGCCTAGGCGGATGTACGCTTTTGGCATCGTAATCATTCCGGCAATTTTTGACATTTCCAATAGGGACCAAATTACACCGCGCTTACCCAAGCTATCTCCCCATATATAAATGTAGCGGCTGTTCTTCAAAGCCTCCTTCATCGCGTCCAAGTGACGGCGGGTAAGGTACAGACTGAATGATAGTCCGACTAGTGCAAGCAGGCCTGGGCCGCCAGCAACAATCCAGAAAGCCAGCCAGGATTTCCAAAATTCGTCTGAGGTCATTGTAAAGTTTTCTCGTACAAAATTTCGCCGCCTAATTCGCCGCCCATACCACCGACTGTCGTCCCCACCCATGCGCCTGCCCCCACTATGGATGCAACACATACGACACCACCGATCCCTGTAGAGATGCCAAGCGCCACACAAATCGAACCACCGGCTAGGCCACTTGCCCATCCACTTGCCTTCATATACTCGGCTGCGCGACTGGTCGCCTCAACGTGATTAGCGTAACAGCGCAACATGGTTAAAGCCTTCACCCGCAGCAGTCACGATTTGCGCCGTTGTGCCGTCGGGATATACAGCGTAATCACCCTTCTGCGCTGCACGTACTTGCTCACCATTGGGCAGCTTGAATTCCATCGTCGATACCGTTTGTTGAATAACTCCACCGTTGCGGGTTTGGCTGCCTTGCGCTGCGATGCGGTAGATGGCGATAGGAGGGTGAGTTTTTATGTGTTTCTGCTGCTGTTTAACTATTGTCGACACTCCTTCGTTGCAGGTGCCTAGTTTTCTCTTCGTTAGCCTCAAGTTTTCTGGATCGCGGAGAAAGCCTGAAGAGACTTCATTGGTGTACAAACGGGACGATGCTGCACTCACTTTTATTATCCTGATCCAGGGTTATAAGTGTGCTGCTTTCCTTATTGTCACTTTGACTGGACGATAGGGCGGGGATCTATCAGGCGGTAACAGGGAGCAGCACGTATTTATTACGCCGCTACACTGATAATATAAAAGCTGGAAGTAAAGTCGGACGTTTCCGAAAATGAGACTGTAAATGTCTGACAGAGTGGCGGCATTTGCTAAAGGGTAGAGCGTAATGTCGCATATGGGCGACAATTACGCAGTTGCGGCTGTGATAGTGGTTAGGCGCCCGATGCATTGCACCGGGCGCGAACTACTTACTGCGGTTCGGGACTACTCGGCTCCATCGCCAAAAGTAAATCATCAATGATGGCCTTGCCCATTTCGCCCAAGTAGTGCGAGGCGAACGCGAATTTCTCCGCCTTTGGGTCCATTGCGGCCTCAAGCGAGAGCATCTTTGCGTAGTAGAGCACGTGCGATGCATGTTCAAGCGCTTCACGAAGAGGAACCCCGGCGTTGACGCGGAACAGCTTCAAATGGCCTTTTTCTTCGCCGCAATCTGCGAAGGTCTGAGCGCCAATGGTTTCTGCTGAGGATGGGTTGATCATTGCTGGCCTCCCAAGTGACTGGAGGCAATGTTGGTGCGAACTGCACTGTGGTATTCGAACACGTTATGAAACCTCTGTGATGACCAACTTTGGCGGCCACTCATCATTTCCAGGTGATGGGTGGCAGCCGTGCGCAGGCTGGAAACCGAGACAGAGACAACTCGGCAGACACGAATGTCTCCCGCACACGGCCGCCAAAAAGCACAAACCGCAGACACAAAAAAAGCGTCTGATGATTGTTTGACGACGCTACGTGCGTCTCGGTGACGGGTTTCCAGGCCCGATCGCTGATGAGCAGCGACGGCGAGAGGTTAACGCCACGGTCTCTAGGCTGCAACTCATTGTGTATTTGAGACGTTTCCGAATGAGGCTACGAAGTTTCATCGTAGGCCTTCCAGGTTTCTCGGTAAAAGGGCGTATCGAATGGCATGCACCTGTCGAACGCGAAAAACTCAGCCGACTGGCCCTGCTTTACAGCGGGGTCAGCACATTCATCACGGTATCCAGCGCCACCCGCGTGTCATCCAGTTGCACCAGCGAGGCGTGCCGTGCGCCGAGGGCGTCACGGTTGCGAATGGCCGTGAGGATCGCCTTGTGGCGGGGCAGGCTGAGGCCCTGAATATCCGGGCGGCGGTTGGTGATGTTGATCGACTCGCGCAGCGGCAACGACAGCATGTTGCACATGTAGGCGAGCAAGTCGTTGCGCGTGGCGTCGGCAATCGCGCGGTGAAAGTCCAGGTCGGCCTGTAACAGCGCATCGTGGGTCTTCGCGGTTTCCATGCCGAGGTAAGCAGCCTCGATGGTAGCGATGTCTTCGTCGGTGGCGGTGGTCGCTGCCATGGCGGCGATTTCCGGTTCGAGGATGCGCCGCACGCCGGCCAGCGTGTTGAAAAATTCACTGTGCGGCGTGGACTGCATCAACCAGGACAACACGTCCGGGTCGAGCAAATGCCACTTCAAGCGCGGCCGCACCACTGCGCCCACGCGGGGTTTGGAATACACCAGGCCCTTGGCGCTGAGCACCCGCGTTGCCTCGCGCAGCACCGAGCGGCTGACCTTGTACTCCTCGCAAAGCGTGGCCTCCATGGGCAGCCGTTCTTCGGGTTTGAAGCGGCCGGAAACGATGTGCATGCCCAAGTCCTGAACGATCTGGGCATGCATGCTCTTGCGCGGCTTGGGCGGCTGGTGATCCATAACGAAAGGCAGGCTCTGGCTAAATAGGCGGCATCATAGCATCCCAATTAGTGGGAATGACGCGGGACTTCCGCCCCACGGCAACCCACCAGAAAGTCAAAGTCGCAGCCTTGGTCCGCCTGCAGCACATGCTCGATGTACAGCTGGCGGTAGCCGCCGACGATCAAGTTCTGCGGCGGTTTAAGGTCAGCCATGCGCGCCGCCAGCTCTGCGTCGGATATGTCCAGGTGCAAGCGGCCATTGGCGCAGTCAAGTTCGATCCAGTCACCTTCCTGCACCGTGGCCAACGCCCGCCGGCAGCGGCTTCGGGTGCCACGTGCAAGACCACGGTGCCGTAGGCGGTGCCGCTCATGCGTGCGTCGGAAATACGCACCATATCCGTCACGCCCTGCGCCAGCAGCTTGGCCGGCAGGCCCATGTTGCCGACTTCGGCCATGCCTGGGTAACCCTTGGGGCCGCAGTTTTTCATGACCAGGATCGAGTTGGCATCCACGTCCAGTTCCGGGTCATTGATGCGCGCCTTGTACATGTCGAAATTCTCGAACACCACCGCGCGGCCACGGTGTTGCATCAGTTCGGCACTCGCGGCCGAGGGTTTGAGCACTGCGCCAAGCGGCGCAAGGTTGCCGCGCAGCACGCAAATACCGCCGTCGGCGCGGATCGGGTTGTCGAGCGTGCGGATCACTTCGTCCTGGCCATAAATCGGCGAGTCCTTGGTGTTCTCGCCCAGGCTCTTGCCGTTCACGGTGAGTGCGTTGGGGTGCGGGATCAGGTTGGCTTCGCCCAAGCGGCGCAACACGGCGGGCAGGCCACCGGCGTAGTAGAACTCTTCCATCAGGAAACGCCCCGACGGTTGCAAGTCGACAATCGTCGGTATGCCCCGGCCCATGCGGGTCCAGTCATCCAGGTCGAGTTCGACGCCGATGCGCCCGGCAATTGCCTTTAGGTGAATCACTGCGTTGGTCGAGCCGCCAATGGCCGCATTCACGCGAATCGCGTTTTCAAACGCCTCTTTGGTCAGAATTTTCGACAGCTTCAGATCTTCGCGCACCATCTCTACCGCGCGCATGCCGCTCATGTGCGCCAGCACGTAACGGCGCGCATCCACCGCCGGGATCGCCGCATTGTGCGGCAGCGACGTACCGAGTGCCTCGGCCATGCAGGCCATGGTCGACGCGGTGCCCATGGTGTTGCAGGTGCCCGCCGAACGCGACATGCCACCTTCGGCCGCGAGAAAGTCATCCAGGGTAATCGTGCCTGCCTTGACCTGTTCGCTGAGCTGCCAGACCACCGTGCCCGACCCGATGTCCTGGCCCTTGTGCTTGCCGTTGAGCATTGGCCCGCCGGTGACCACGATCGCCGGCACGTCGCAACTGGCCGCGCCCATCAGCAGCGCCGGGGTGGTTTTGTCGCAGCCGGTCAGCAACACCACGCCATCGATAGGGTTGCCGCGAATCGCTTCCTCTACGTCCATGCTCGCCAGGTTGCGGGTGAGCATGGCGGTAGGGCGCAAGTTTGATTCGCCGTTGGAGAACACCGGGAACTCTACCGGGAAGCCACCCGCCTCGATCACGCCACGTTTTACATGCTCGGCGATCTGGCGGAAATGCGCGTTACACGGGGTCAGCTCTGACCAGGTGTTGCAGATACCGATGATCGGTTTGCCATGGAACTGATGGTCGGCGATGCCCTGGTTCTTCATCCAGCTGCGGTACATGAAGCCGTTCTTGTCGGCGGTACCAAACCACTGTGCGGAGCGTAGGCCGGGCTTTTTGTCAGGCATGATGGTCTCTCTTATTGTATGACTATATGATCTCTATGCCGCTAAACATAAGCGCAAAATCTTCTGTTTGGAAGTGTTGTTTGCTAAATAGTACTACTATATAGTCAATCTCATCTTCGGCTTGACCCTGGCGTATTTTCGCGAGAGCCATCCCCCGAGCGTCTATAAAAACAACAATCGGAGATCGACTCCATGAGCCAGGAACTGCGGCTTATACGGCGCATTACGCTGAAACTGATTCCCTTCCTGATCTTGCTCTACCTGATCGCGTACGTGGATCGCTCGGCGGTGGGCTTTGCCAAGCTGCACATGGGCGCCGACGTTGGCATCGGTGACGCGGCGTATGGCCTGGGAGCAGGGCTGTTCTTTATTGGCTACTTTCTGTTTGAAATTCCCAGCAACCTGATGCTCGACCGCTTCGGTGCGCGGCGCTGGTTTGCGCGCATCATGCTGACGTGGGGCGCCATCACCATCGGCATGGCCTTTGTGCAGGGGCCGCACAGCTTCTACGTGATGCGTTTTCTGCTTGGCGCGGCCGAAGCCGGGTTCTTTCCGGGCGTGCTCTACTACATCACCCAATGGTTTCCGATACGCCATCGCGGCAAGATTCTCGGGCTGTTCATCCTCTCGCAACCCATCGCAATGATGATCACCGGCCCAGTGTCCGGCGGCCTGCTGGGTATGGACGGCATATTTGGCCTGCACGGCTGGCAGTGGCTGTTTATTGTGATCGGCACTCCGGCACTGTTGTTGACGTGGCCGGTGCTGCGCTACCTGCCGGACGGCCCCAAGCAGGTCAAATGGATGAGCGAGGACGAGAAAACCTGGCTCACCGGTGAGTTGGCGAAGGACCTGCAAGCCTATGGCCAAACCCGCCACGGCAACCCGCTGCACGCGCTGAAAGACACGCGTGTGTTGCTGCTGGCGTTGTTCTACCTGCCAGTCACCTTGAGCATTTATGGGCTTGGCCTGTGGCTGCCAACCCTGATCAAGCAGTTCGGCGGCAGTGACCTGACCACCGGGTTCGTGTCCGCCGTGCCGTATATCTTCGGCATCATCGGGCTGCTGATCATCCCGCGCAGCTCCGACCGTTTGAATGACCGTTATGGCCACCTCGCCGTGCTCTATGTGCTCGGCGCCATCGGCCTGTTTTTCAGTGCCTGGCTGAGTGTGCCGGTGCTGCAAATGGCGGCGCTGTGCCTGGCGGCGTTTGCACTGTTTCCTGCACCGCGGTGTTCTGGACCTTGCCGGGGCGGTTTTTTGCCGGCGCGAGTGCGGCGGCGGGTATTGCGCTGATCAACTCGGTCGGCAACCTCGGCGGCTACATCGGCCCGTTCGTGATCGGTGCGCTCAAGGAATACACCGGCAACCTGGCGTCGGGTTTGTACTTTTTGTCCGGCGTGATGGTGTTCGGGTTGCTGCTGACCGGCGTGGTCTATCGTGTGTTGGAACGCAAGCACGTACTGCCCACCGACCAGTTTGCGGCCAGCGCACGTGGCGCCACACGCACTTAATCGAGGAGAAGTTTCATGCGTTTAGTTCAGTTCGAATTGGCTAACGATGAGCGTCGGGTTGGCGTCGTCGAAGGCACGCAACTGCGCGAAGTTCAGAGCGTGCACACGGTGCGCGAGCTGGCGCTGGCCGCCATCGAGGCCGGCGTCAATTTGCAGCAACAGGTTGAAAGCCTCGGCTTGGGCGATAGCCATGACTACGCTGCATTGTTGGCCGAGCTGAAAATTTTGCCGCCACTCGACCACCCGGACCCGGCGCACATGCTGATCAGCGGCACCGGCCTGACCCACTTGGGCAGCGCCTCGGCGCGCGACAAAATGCACCAGGCCGGCGACGACAGCGCGTTGACCGACACCATGCGCATCTTCAAATGGGGCGTGGAGGGCGGTAAACCTGCCAGCGGCCAAGCGGGCGTGCAACCGGAATGGTTTTACAAGGGCGACGGCAGCACCGTGGTACGCCCAGGCCAGGCATTCCCGGTGCCGCCGTTCGCCGACGACGCCGGTGAAGAGCCGGAAATCGGCGGCCTGTACGTGATCGGCCACGACCGCAAACCCTATCGCGTGGGTTATGCGGTCGGCAACGAATTCTCCGACCACGTTATGGAACGCAAAAACTACCTGTACCTGGCCCACTCTAAATTGCGCAGTTGCAGCTACGGCCCGGAGCTGCGCGTGGGTGAGTTGCCCGCGCACCTGGCGGGCACCAGCCGCATCCTGCGTGACGGCAAGGTCATTTGGGAAAACCAGTTCCTCAGTGGCGAGGCGAATATGTGCCACAGCCTGGAAAACCTCGAATACCATCATTTCAAGTACAGTCAGTTCCTCACGCCGGGCGATGTGCACATTCATTTCTTCGGCACCGCTACGCTGTCATTCGCCGACGGTATACGTACCCAACCGGGCGATGTGTTCGAGATCAGCCAAGCCGAGTTCGGCGCACCGCTGATCAACACGGTCGGCAGCGCTGACGCGGTGTTCGAACCCGGCACTGTCATCACCCTTTAAGGAGAGCCACATGACCCAGTTACTCGGCCACAACTACATCGGCGGCCAGCGCAGCGCCAACGGCAGCATCACCCTGCAAAGCGTAGACGCCACAACGGGCGAAGCCTTGCCGCAGCATTTCTACCAGGCCACCCCCGAAGAAGTTGACGCTGCCGCTACAGCCGCCGCAGCGGCTTACCCTGCGTACCGCACCTTGAGTGCCTCGCGCCGCGCGCAGTTCCTGGATGCGGTGGCCGACGAGCTGGACGCGCTGGGCGACGATTTTGTGGAGTTGGTGTGCCGCGAAACCGCGTTGCCCGCCGCACGTATCAAGGGCGAGCGCGGGCGTACCAGCGGCCAGATGCGCCTGTTCGCAACGGTGTTGCGCCGCGGTGATTTCTACGGCGCACGTATCGACAAAGCGCTACCTGATCGCCAGCCTCTGCCGCGCCCGGACCTGCGCCAATACCGCATCGGCCTCGGCCCGGTCGCCGTGTTTGGCGCGAGCAACTTTCCCCTGGCGTTCTCCACAGCGGGCGGCGACACCGCGGCGGCGCTGGCGGCGGGTTGCCCGGTGGTGTTCAAGGCCCACAGCGGGCATATGGCGACGGCAGAGCACGTGGCTGACGCGATTATTCGCGCGGCCGAAGCCACCGAGATGCCGGCGGGTGTGTTCAATATGATCTTCGGCGGTGGCGTCGGTGAAGCGCTGGTCAAGCACCCGGCGATCCAGGCGGTCGGCTTTACCGGCTCGCTCAAGGGCGGCCGCGCGTTGTGCGACATGGCGGCGGCACGTGCGCAGCCGATTCCGGTATTTGCTGAAATGTCGAGCATCAACCCGGTGATCGTGTTGCCCCACGCCTTGCAGGCGCGCGCGCAAAACGTCGCCCGCGACTTGACCGCTTCGGTGGTGCAAGGCTGTGGCCAGTTCTGCACCAACCCAGGCTTGGTGATCGGTATCGCATCGCCTGAATTCAGCGCATTCACCCAACAGGTCGCCCAGTTGATCGGAGAGCAACCGGCGCAAACCATGCTCAACGCCGGCACCTTGAGCAGCTACGGCAAGGGTTTGCAAAAGCTCCTGGCGCACCCTGGCATTGAGCATTTGGCCGGTAGCACCCAAGCCGGCAACCAGGCGCAGCCGCAGTTGTTCAAGGCCGATGCGCGCTTGCTGATCGAGGGCGATGAAGTGCTGCAAGAAGAAGTGTTCGGCCCCACCACGGTGTTCGTCGAAGTCGCCGATCAGGCGCAACTCAGCGCCGCGTTGCACGGCCTGCACGGCCAACTCACGGCGACGATTATTGGCGAGCCGGCAGACTTTGAGCAGTTCGCCGAACTGACCCCGCTGCTGGAACAAAAGGTCGGCCGCATCCTGCTTAACGGTTACCCGACTGGTGTGGAAGTCTGCGATTCGATGGTGCACGGCGGGCCATACCCGGCGACGTCCGATGCGCGTGGCACGTCGGTCGGCACCTTGGCCATCGACCGCTTCCTGCGGCCTGTGTGCTTCCAGAACTACCCTGACAGCCTGCTACCGGACGCGTTGAAAAACGCCAACCCGTTGCGTATCCAGCGGCTGGTGGATGGCACGCCGTCGCGCGATTCGCTGTAACGCGCAGCTGAAACACTTACCTGACAAGAAGAATAATCCAGGAGGCCACATGCCGTGTAACGCCGTTACCCCGCACCGCGCACAGTTGGGCGAAGGTCCGTTCTGGGACGCGCCCACTCAGGCGCTGTATTGGGTAAATATCATCGGCAAACAGGCGCTGCGCTGGATGGGCGGGCAGCTGCAAATCTGGCAGTTGCCCGAGCACGTCTCGGCGTTTATTCCGTGTGCCAGCGGTGACGCGCTGGTGACTTTGTGCAGCGGCGTTTACCGGCTGAACCTCGCCACCGAAGCCTTGACCTTGCTCTGCGTGGCCGACCCGCAAACGGGCAATCGTGGCAATGAAGCACGCTGCGATGCCCAAGGTCGCCTGTGGCTGGGCACCATGCAAAACAATATCGGTGAGCAGGGTCAAGACCTGCCCGTCACGCGGCGTTCCGGCGGCCTGTTTCGCATCGATGCCGATGCGCAGGTCACGCCGTTGCTGCACGGCCTGGGCATTCCCAACACCTTGCTGTGGAGCGAAAACGGCGGCCACGTGCATTTTGGCGACAGCCTGGACGGCACGCTGTATCGGCATGCGGTCCAGGCCGACGGCCAACTCGGCCCGGCGCAGGTGTGGTTCGGCGCGCATGCGCGCGGCGGGCCGGACGGCTCGGCGCTGGACAGCCAAGGCTATATCTGGAACGCGCGGTGGGACGGCAGTTGCCTGCTGCGGCTGACGCCTTCGGGTGAAGTCGACCGTATTATCGAACTGCCGGTCAGCCGCCCCACCAGTTGCGTGTTCGGTGGCCCCAACCTCAGCACCTTGTACATCACCAGCGCCGCCAGCCCACTCGATCACCCCCTGGATGGCGCGCTGTTGGCCATTGAGGTTGACGTGCCAGGCACCGCCTGTCACCGCTTTGCCGGTTAACCCCCAAGACTTGAACAACAACAACAAGGAGTCACCCGTATGAATCGTCGTCGTGGTATCCGTTCCCTGTGCTGCGCCGCTGTGGCGGTATCGGCCTTAAGCTTGAGCGGCCTGTTGCTGGCCGCAGAAGAAGTGAAGATCGGTTTTCTGGTCAAACAGGCTGAAGAGCCGTGGTTCCAGACCGAATGGGCCTTTGCCGAAAAAGCCGGCAAGGAACATGGCTTTACCGTGATCAAGATCGCCGTGCCCGATGGCGAAAAAACCCTCTCGGCCATCGACAGCCTTGCGGCCAATGGCGCCAAGGGTTTTGTCATCTGCCCACCGGACGTGTCGCTCGGCCCGGCCATCGTCGCCAAAGCCAAGGCCAACGGCCTGAAAGTGATTGCGGTGGATGACCGTTTTGTCGATGCCAAAGGCAACTTCATGGAGGACGTGCCGTACCTGGGCATGGCCGCCTTCGAAGTGGGCCAGAAGCAGGGCGCCGCGATGGCGGCTGAAGCGAAAAAACGCGGCTGGGACTGGAAAGACACCTACGCCGTGATCAACACCTTCAACGAACTCGACACCGGCAAGAAACGCACCGACGGTTCGGTTAAATCGCTGGAAGAAGCCGGTATTCCCAAGGACCACATCCTCTTTACCGCCGCTAAAACCCTCGACGTACCCGGCAGCATGGACGCAACTAACTCGGCACTGGTCAAACTGCCCAGCGGTGCAAAAAACCTGATCATCGGCGGCATGAATGACAACACCGTGCTGGGCGGCGTACGCGCCACCGAAAGCGCAGGCTTTGCAGCCGCCAACGTGATCGGTATCGGCATCAATGGCACCGACGCCATCGGTGAACTGAAAAAGCCCAACAGCGGCTTCTTCGGCTCGATGCTGCCTAGCCCGCACATCGAGGGCTACAACACCGCGAAGATGATGTTCGACTGGGTTACCACCGGCAAAGAGCCACCGAAGTACACCGCCATGGATGAAGTGACGCTGATTACCCGCGAGAACTTCAAGCAGGAACTGGAAAAAATCGGTTTGTGGAACTGATGGTTTTGCTTGGCGCCCCGGCAACGGGGCCGCCTGATCGGTGTGACGAGGTGGTTATGCACGCGCAATTACAAACACATAATAATGCCGGTGCACATTTGAGTTTCAACGGCATCGGTAAAACCTTTCCCGGCGTGAAGGCGCTCGACGCCATCAGCTTCACCGCCCAACCGGGGCAGGTGCACGCCTTGATGGGCGAGAACGGCGCAGGCAAATCGACGCTGTTGAAAATTCTCGGCGGCGCCTACATCCCCAGCAGCGGCACGTTGCAGATCGGCGAGCACACCATGGCTTTCAAATGCGCTGCCGACAGCATTGCCAGCGGCGTCGCGGTGATTCACCAGGAGCTGCACCTGGTGCCGGAAATGAGCGTGGCCGAAAACCTGTTTCTCGGGCATTTGCCGTCGCGCTTCGGCGTGGTCAATCGCGGCGTGTTGCGCAAGCAGGCGCTGGCCTGCCTCAAAGGCCTGGCGGATGAAATCGACCCCGAGGAAAAGCTTGGCCGGCTGTCACTCGGCCAGCGCCAACTGGTGGAAATCGCCAAGGCGCTGTCGCGTGGCGCGCATGTGATCGCCTTCGATGAACCGACCAGCAGCTTGTCGGCGCGCGAAATCGACCGGCTGATGGCGATCATCACGCGCCTGCGTGATGAGGGCAAAGTGGTGCTCTATGTGTCCCATCGCATGGAAGAAGTATTCCGCATCTGCGACGCCGTCACCGTGTTCAAGGACGGCCGTTACGTGCGCACCTTTGACGACATGCACGCGCTGACCCACGACCAGTTGGTCACCTGCATGGTCGGCCGCGACATTCAGGATATTTACGATTATCGCCCACGCGACCACGGCGAGGTTGCGCTCAAGGTTGAGGGTTTACTCGGCCCTGGCTTGCGTGAGCCGGTGAGTTTTGAGGTGCACAAAGGCGAGATTCTCGGCCTGTTCGGTTTGGTCGGTGCGGGGCGTACCGAGCTGTTTCGCCTGCTCAGCGGGTTGGAGCGCGCGACTGCCGGGCAGTTGCAACTCTGTGGGCAACCGCTGCAACTGCGCTCGCCGCGTGATGCGATTGCAGCGGGCGTGCTGCTGTGCCCCGAAGACCGCAAAAAAGAGGGGATTATTCC
>NZ_VUAZ01000118.1 GCF_009296165.1 Pseudomonas kitaguniensis
GGGGCGAGGACCTTTTGGTTAGTTTTGGCTGGGCCGGCTTCCGGGCCTTTCAAAAGTGACTCGCTGTAAGAGCGAAACCGATACAAGCCATCACCCAAATAAAGGATATACACCCAACCTGGACAACACCCCCCAAGCCCGCTTGCCGCGCCACAGCGCAACATCAAAGATGCACTGGTACCTCCCAAAAAAAGCACATTGCCTGTGTACGCAAGCCCCGCTTTACTCAGGCCGCCGCCGAGCCCGCAGCCCGGCCAGCAACGACGGCGCCAACGCCACCGTCGCCGAACCCAGCACCACCACCAATGCCCCGACATAACCCACTGCGTTAATCGCCTCGGCCTGCACAAACTCCGGCCATAACCACGCCGCCAGGGCTACCGCGACAAACGTCACCAGCGGCGTCAGCGACAAAGTCGCACTGACCCTCGACGCCTCCCAGTGCGCCAAGGCCTCGGCAAACGCGCCATAAGCCACCAGCGTGTTCATGCAGCACGCCAACAACAACCAACCTTGCAGCGGGCTCAATTGCAACGCCTCCAGCGGATACGCCCACGGCGTCAGCAACAGCGCGCATGACAGATAGATCACCATCATCACTTGCAACGAATTCCACACCGTCAGCAATTGCTTCTGACCCAAGGCATAGAACACCCAGATGGTGGTGGCAAGCAGCACCGTCAGCACCCCGGCGGTGTAGGTGCCCAGCGACGTCAGCAGCTCCGACAGGCGCTGGTTGAAGAACAGCCCAAAGCCAAAAATCAGCACCACCAGGCCGATGCCCTGCCCCAGGCTGAAACGCTCCTTGAACACAAACACACTGGCGACCATCAAAAAGATCGGCCCCATCTGCACCACCAACTGCGCCGTGCCAGGGCTGAGCATTTTCAAGCCGACCAGGTACAGCACGTAGTTGCCCACCAGCCCACACACGGCCATTGCCACCAGCCAACCGCCTTTGGCACCGAGCACAGCACGACGCGGCAGGCGCTTGGTGGCCGCCAGGTACAGGAACAGGCAACCACCGGCGACGGTCAGGCGAAACCAGGTGACGGTCACCGGGTCCATCACTTGCAGCACCTGTTTGAGTTTGATCGGCAGAATGCCCCAGAGCAACGCGGTCAGCAGGGTCAAGCCAAAGCCATAGACCCAGCGACCGGAAGAGATATGCATGAGTGCCCCAAGGCCAGAGGAAGTGGAACCGGCATTCTAGGGGCAAGTCATCACATCAGGATACGCCGCAGCTCAAATGGGTAAGAGCGCAAACCGCCTTGCCGATTTTTAACTAGCAACGGCTTCGAATAGCCCGCTGGCGCCCATGCCGCCGCCCACGCACATGGTGACGATGCCGTAACGCAGAGTGCGCCGCTGCAGCTCGCGCACCAAATGCCCGACTTGCCGCGAGCCGGTCATGCCGAACGGGTGGCCGATGGAGATCGAACCGCCGTTGACGTTGTACTTGGCATTATCAATGCCCAAGCGGTTACGCGCGTACAGGCATTGCGAGGCGAACGCCTCGTTGAGTTCCCACAGGTCGATGTCCGCCACTTGCAAGCCTTTGGCCTTGAGCAACTTGGGCACCGAGAACACCGGGCCGATGCCCATCTCATCCGGCTCGCAACCGGCCACGGTAAAACCACGGAAAAACGCCTTGGGCTTCAGCCCCAGTTCCAAGGCTTTTTCCAGGCTCATCACCAGGGTCATTGAGGCGCCGTCGGACAACTGCGACGAGTTGCCCGCCGTCACCGAGCCGTCTTCGGCAAACACCGGTTTCAAGCCCTGCAGGCTGGCGAGCGTGGTGTCGGGGCGGTTGCAGTCGTCGCGGTCGACCACACCCTCCAGCACCTGCACCTCGCCGGTGTGCTTGTCTTCTACGCGGTACTTGACTGCCATCGGCACGATTTCATCGTCAAACAAGCCGTCGGCCTGAGCCTGCGCGGTGCGTTGCTGGCTTTGCAGGGCGTACAGGTCTTGCTCTTCGCGGCTGACGTTATAGCGGCGCGCGACGATTTCGGCAGTCTGGCCCATCGGCAAGTAGATGCCCGGCACCTGTTCTTGCAGCAGTGGGTTGATCAGATGGTCGGTGTTGACGCTTTTCAGGGTCAGGCTGATGGATTCGACGCCGCCAGCGACGATGATCTCGCTGCAGCCTGAAGCGATCTGGTTGGCCGCAATCGCAATCGCCTGCAAGCCCGAGGAGCAGAAACGGTTGAGGGTCATGCCCGCCGTACCGGTGCCCAACTGCGACAGCACCGCCACATTACGCCCGATGTTATAGCCCTGCGCGCCTTCGTTGGAGCCGGCGCCGACGATGCAGTCCTCCACCGTCGCCGGGTCGATGCCATTGCGCGCAAGCAACGCATTGACGCAATGCGCCGCCATGTCATCGGGGCGGGTCTGGTTGAACTTGCCGCGAAAGGATTTGGCCAAGCCGGTTCGCACGCTGTCGACGATCACTACTTCCCGCATACGCTGCCTCGATCTTGTTGTTGGGGGTTGAACCGAGGATAGAGGCAAGGCATTGGCGACCGCGACGATCATTCATCCGGCGTATGCAAAAGCATGAGCTCACCCTGTGCAAAGCCGGTTGATAGCGGCCAGTGAACCTGGCCGGGCCGCGCGCGGGTTATTTCTTTTTCTTTTTATCGTGCTTGTCGGTTTTGTCGAACGCCTCTTCCAGCGCGCGGTTGATGGTGCGCAGTACCTTGACCCGCGCCCAGCGCTTGTCGTTGGCTTCCACCAGCGTCCAGGGTGCGATCTCGGTGCTGGTGCGGTCGACCATGTCGCCGACGGCGGCGCGATAATCGTCCCATTTGTCGCGGTTGCGCCAGTCGTCTTCGGTGATTTTGAAGCGCTTGAACGGAATATCTTCGCGGGCCTGGAAACGCTCCAACTGGGTTTGCTTGTCGATCGCCAACCAAAACTTGACCACGATCACACCGGCATCACGCAGTTGCTCTTCAAAGTCATTGATCTCGCCATAGGCACGCATCCAGTCCGCCGGTGAGCAGAAGCCTTCGATGCGCTCCACCAGTACGCGGCCGTACCACGAGCGGTCGAACACGGTGAACATGCCGCGCGCCGGGATCTTCTGCCAGAACCGCCACAGGTAAGGCTGCGCGCGCTCGTCTTCACTCGGCGCGGCAATCGGCACGATGTGGTACTGGCGCGGGTCCAGCGCTGCCGCCACACGGCGGATCGCACCGCCCTTGCCCGCTGCGTCATTGCCTTCAAATACCGTGACCAACGCGTGCTTGCGCATGCGCTTGTCGCGCATCAGCCCGGAGAAACGCGCCTGTTCGGTAATCAGTTGTTCTTCGTAATCGTCCTTGTCCAGGCTCAAGGTCATGTCGAGGCTGTCCAGCAGGCTCTTTTGATCCACCGACGCCAGCAACGGCGCCGGGTTCATGCCGCTGGCCTTGCCTTTGGCCAGCTTCAAGGCATTTTGCAGGCTTTCGAGCAAAATCTTGCCCACGGTGAGGCTGCGGTAATGCGCGTCGACGCCTTCAATCACATGCCACGGCGCGTAGTCGCGGCTGGTGCGGCGCAGGATACGCTCACCAAAATGCACAAATTTGTCGTAGGTCGCGGACTGCTGCCAGTCCAACGGGCTGATGCGCCAGCTGTGCAGCGGGTCATCGGCCAAGGCCTTGAGCCGCGCCTTCATCTGTTTTTTGGACAGGTGGAACCAGAACTTGAAGATCAGCGCGCCTTCATCGCAGAGCATCTTTTCCAGGCGCTCGGCGCCGGCAATCGCCTGGTCGAGCCGCGCATCCTTGATCTGGCCATGCACCCGGCTTTGCAGCATCTGGCTGTACCAATTGCCGAAAAAAATGCCCATGCGGCCTTTGGCGGGCAGTTGCCGCCAGTAGCGCCAAGCCGGTGGCCGCGCCAGTTCTTCATCGGTTTGCTGGTCGAAGGTGCGCACCTCGATCAGGCGCGGGTCCATCCATTCATTGAGCAACTTGACGGTCTCGCCCTTGCCGGCGCCTTCGATGCCGTTGATCAGGATGATCACCGGGAAGCGCTTCTGCTGTTGCAGCTCGTACTGCACTTCCAGCAAGGCTTCGCGCAGGGCCGGCACTTGCGCTTCATAGGTGTCTTTGTCGATGGCGTGACCGATTTCGGCGGATTCGAACATGGGCAGCTCCGTTTCAAGATGGCTCAAGACTAGCGGATTGGGCAACGGCGCGCGGGAGGAAATTCCCCGGCGACTTGCCATAGGTCAATTCAACGCCGGTTGATCGGCTAGAATGGCCGCCTTGCCTTTGCCTGCTTCTATTTATGAGTCGCCCATGAACCCCGTATCGCACGCCCAACTCGACTGGGATGAACAAGGTCGCCGCACTCGCGGGTGTTCGACGACGTGTATTTTTCCGACACGTCGGGCCTTGAAGAAACCCGTTATGTGTTCCTCGAACAGAACCGTTTGCAGGCGCGTTTCGCCGCGTTGCCGGTGGGCGGGCGATTGGTGATTGGCGAGACCGGCTTCGGCACCGGCTTGAATTTTCTGTGTGCCTGGCAACTCTTCGAGCAACACGCGGTGGCCGGTGCGCGCCTGCACTTTGTCAGCGTCGAAAAGTACCCGCTGAGCCACGCCGACCTGCAACGCGCCCTCACCCTGTGGCCGGAACTGCAACCCTTGGCCGAGCAATTACTGGCGCAGTACATCGCCATTCACCAAGGCTTTCAGCGCCTGGTGCTGGACAACGGCCGCGTGACCCTGACCCTGTTGATCGGCGATGCCCTGGAGCAATTGCCGCAACTGGATGCGCAGGTTGATGCGTGGTTTCTGGACGGCTTTGCACCCGCGAAAAACCCCGACATGTGGAGCGCCGAGCTGTTTGCCGAACTGGCGCGGCTGGCCGCACCAGGGTCGACGATCAGCACCTTCACCAGCACCGGCTGGGTGCGCCGCTTGATCAACGCGGCAGGCTTCAAAATGAAGCGCACGCCAGGCATCGGCCACAAGTGGGAAATCCTCCGTGGGGAGTTCCTCGGCTGGCCCGCGCAGGCGCCCGCAGCCTATGCCGCCAAGCCGTGGTTCGCGCGGCCTGCGCCCATTGAGGGAGAGCGCCACGCGATGGTCATCGGCGGCGGCCTGGCCGGGTGCGCGACTGCCGCCAGCCTGGCCGCGCGGGGTTGGCGTGTCAGCCTGTTGGAGCGCCATGGCGGCCTGGCACAGGAAGCGTCAGGCAACCCGCAGGGCGTGCTGTACCTCAAGCTTTCGGCACATGGTACGGCGTTGTCGCAGTTGATACTCAGCGGTTTTGGCCACACCCGGCGCCTGCTGGAGCACTTGCACCGCGGCGTCGATTGGGATGGCTGCGGCGTGCTGCAACTGGCGTTTGATGCCAAGGAAGCGCAGCGCCAGGCGCAACTGGCCGAGGCCTTTGCGCCAGACTTGTTGCACCTGCTGGGCCGCGACCAAGCCCGGCAACAGGCCGGAATCGACCTGGCCCACGGCGGCCTGTTTTTCCCGCAGGGCGGCTGGGTGCATCCCCCGGCGCTGTGCGAATGGCAAGCAGCGCACCCGCTGATTACAGTGTTGACGCATCACCAAGCGCTGGAACTGCAGCGCGTCGACCAGCAGTGGCAAGCCCGCGACGGCGAGCGCGTGCTGGCCAGCGCCAGTGTGGTGGTGCTGGCCGGCGCCGCCGAGATCAAGCAGTTCGCGTTCAGCGCCGATTTGCCGCTCAAGCGCATACGCGGGCAAATCACCCGGCTGACGCAAACCCCGGCCAGCGCGGCCTTGGCCACCGTGGTCTGCGCCGAAGGCTACGTTGCACCGGCAAGGCTGGGCGAACACACCTTGGGCGCCAGTTTTGATTTCAATAACCAAGACCTCACGCCCACGGTCGCCGAACATGCCGGCAACCTGCAGATGCTGCGCGAGATTTCCGCAGACCTGCTGGCGCGCTTGGGCGCCGACCAGTTACCCGCCGAACAGCTTGAGGGCCGCGCCGCGTTCCGCTGCACCAGCCCGGACTACCTGCCGATCGTCGGGCCGCTGGCTGAACACGCGGCATTCCAACAGGCTTATGCCGTGCTGAGCAAAGACGCCCGCCAAGTGCCGGAGACGCCCTGCCCGTGGCTGCCCGGCGTGTACATCAACAGCGGCCACGGTTCACGCGGGTTGATCACCGCGCCACTGTGCGGCGAATTGCTGGCCGCCTGGTTGACGGATGAGCCACTACCGGTGCCCTCCAGCGTGGCCGAGGCCTGCCACCCGAACCGGTTTGCTTTGCGTGCATTGGTGCGCGGCAAGGCCTTGAAAGCGTGAGCCGTCATCGCTGCAAAATGCTCCGTTCACACCGTCAAGGCGATTGGCCTTATAACTTATCGGTCTAAAACTCCGCGCATAGCACTGGGTCAGTTTCTGGGTACGCGCCCTTTGGGCGTATTGAGTATTGACCCTCCCCAACGGAAAAACCGGTAAGGAATTTATGTGCGGATTAGCTGGAGAATTACGTTTCGATGCCCAACCTGCCGACTTGGCTGCAGTTGAGCGCATCACCCATCACTTGGCCCCGCGTGGCCCCGACGCCTGGGGCTTCCATGCCCAAGGGCCGGTTGCGCTGGGCCATCGGCGCCTGAAAATCATGGACCTGTCGGACGGCTCAGCCCAACCGATGGTCGACGCCCAACTGGGGCTTTCCCTGGCTTTTAACGGCGCCATCTACAACTTCCCGGAATTGCGTGAAGAGCTGGAAGCCCTGGGCTACGCCTTCTATTCCGGTGGCGACACCGAAGTGCTGCTCAAGGGTTACCACGCCTGGGGCGAAGCACTGTTGCCAAAACTTAACGGCATGTTTGCCTTTGCGATTTGGGAGCGCGACGCGCAGCGCTTGTTCATTGCGCGTGACCGCCTCGGCGTAAAGCCTCTGTACCTGTCGCGTACCGGCCAGCGCCTGCGCTTTGCCTCGGCGTTGCCAGCGCTGCTTAAAGGCGGCGACATCAACCCGATCCTTGATCCGGTGGCGCTTAACCACTACCTGAACTTCCACGCCGTGGTGCCTGCACCGCGCACCTTGCTGGCGGGCATCGAAAAACTGCCGCCGGCGAGCTGGCTGCGCATTGATGCGAGCGGCAAGACCGAGCAGAAAACCTGGTGGACGCTGCCCTACGGCCCGCGTGAGGATGAGCGCAATCTTAGCTTGGAAGACTGGACCGACCGCGTGCTCGACAGCACCCGCGAAGCCGTGGCCATCCGCCAACGCGCGGCTGTGGATGTGGGCGTGTTGCTCTCCGGCGGTGTCGATTCGAGCATGCTCGTGGGCCTGCTGCGCGAAGTCGGCGTGCAAGACCTGTCGACCTTCTCGATCGGTTTTGAAGACGCCGGTGGCGAGCGCGGCGACGAGTTCCAATACTCGGACCTGATCGCCAAGCACTACGGCACGCGCCACCACCAACTGCGCATTGCCGAGCGCGAAATCATCGAGCAACTGCCGGCGGCGTTCCGCGCCATGAGCGAGCCGATGGTCAGCCATGACTGCATCGCGTTCTACCTGCTGTCACGCGAAGTGGCCAAGCATTGCAAAGTGGTGCAGAGCGGCCAGGGCGCCGATGAGCTGTTCGCCGGTTACCACTGGTACCCGCAAGTCGACGGTGCCAGCGACCCGTATGCCGCCTACCGCGATGCGTTTTTTGACCGCAGCTACGACGATTACGCCGCCACTGTCGCCCCAAAATGGCTGACCGCGAATGACGCCGCCGGTGACTTCGTGCGCGAGCATTTTGCCATGCAGGGCGCGGAGGCCGCCGTGGATAAGGCGCTGCGCCTGGACAGCACGGTGATGCTGGTCGACGACCCGGTCAAACGCGTCGACAACATGACCATGGCCTGGGGCCTGGAAGCGCGCACGCCGTTTCTGGATTACCGCTTGGTGGAACTGTCAGCGCGCGTGCCGGGCAAGTTCAAACTGCCCGACGGCGGCAAGCAAGTCTTGAAAGAGGCGGCGCGCCGGGTCATTCCGAGCGAGGTCATCGACCGCAAAAAAGGTTACTTCCCAGTGCCGGGCCTCAAGCACTTGCAGGGCGATACCTTGAACTGGGTGCGTGAACTGCTGCTGGACCCGAGCCAGGATCGCGGCCTGTTCAACCCGGCCATGCTCGACCGCTTGCTGACCGACCCGCAAGGCCAACTGACCCCGTTGCGCGGCTCCAAGTTGTGGCAACTGGCAGCGCTGAACCTGTGGCTCAGCGAACAAGGAATCTGATTGATGAAACCCCATGCAGCGGCTTACAGCCAACGCTTGCTGAAGGGCCAGGCGCCGTCGTACGAGCGCCTGCAAGCCCGATTGGCGGAAGACGGCAGCCCGTTGGGTGCCGAACCGATTGCGGTGCATTGCGGTTGGGGCCGGCTTTTGATCGGCCACACGTTTCCAGACCCGTCGAGCCTGGCCGTGGAGTTGCTGAATGAGCAACCGGGCGAGCGCGACATTGCGTTGTACGTGGCCGCGCCGCAACAGATCCTCGGCATCGACCCGCAGCAACTGTTCCTCGACCCGTCCGACACCCTGCGTTTGTGGTTCACCGATTACCGCCCGGCCACCCGCGTGTTTCGCGGTTTTCGTATCCGTCGCGCGCAGACCGAGGCCGATTGGCTGGCGGTGAATCAGTTGTACCAAGGGCGCGGCATGTTGCCCGTCGACCCCGAACGCCTGACGCCACGCCATCAAGGTGGGCCGGTGTATTGGCTGGCCGAGGATGAAGACAGCGGCGCGGTGATCGGCAGTGTGATGGGCCTCAACCATCAAAAGGCTTTTCACGACCCGGAAAACGGCTGCAGCCTGTGGTGCCTGGCGGTCGACCCACAATGCTCGCGCCCCGGCGTGGGTGAAGTGCTGGTGCGCCACTTGGTCGAACACTTCATGAGCCGTGGCTTGAGTTACCTCGACCTGTCGGTGCTGCACGATAACCGTCAGGCCAAGAGCCTGTATGCCAAGCTGGGTTTTCGTGCGCTGACCACCTTTGCAATCAAGCGCAAGAACGGCATCAACCAGCCGCTGTTTCTCGGCCCGGGGCCACAAGCGGACTTCAACCCGTATGCGCGAATCATTGTCGAGGAAGCCCATCGTCGCGGCATCGATGTGCAGGTCGACGACGCCGCCGCGGGCCTGTTCACCCTCAGCCACGGCGGCCGCCGTGTGCGTTGCCGCGAATCGCTGAGTGACCTGACCAGCGCCATCAGCATGACCTTGTGCCAAGACAAAAGCCTGACCCACAAGGTGCTGAAAGCAGCGGGCTTGAAGCTGCCCGAGCAGCAATTGGCGGGCAGTGCCGATGACAACCTTGAGTTTCTCGACGCGCACCAGTGCATCGTCGTCAAGCCGCTCGACGGTGAGCAAGGCCATGGCGTGGCGGTGGGCTTACAGACCATCGAAGAGGTGCAGCAAGCGATTGAAGCGGCGCGCCAATTCGACAGCCGCGTGTTACTCGAAAGCTTTCACCAAGGCCTCGACCTGCGCATTCTGGTGATCGGTTTTGAAGTGGTCGCCGCCGCGATTCGACGCCCCGCCGAAGTGACCGGTGACGGTCAGCATTCCATCCGCGCGCTGATCGAAGCGCAGAGCCGTCGTCGCCAGGCAGCGACCGACGGCGAAAGCAAAATACCCCTCGACGGCGAAACCGAGCGCACGCTGAAAGCTGCGGGTTATGACTACGACAGCATCCTGCCGCGCGGGCAAACCCTGGCCGTGCGTCGCACCGCCAACCTGCACACCGGCGGCTGCCTGGAAGACGTCACCGCGATTCTGCACCCCACGCTGGTGGACGCCGCCGTGCGTGCCGCCCGCGCACTCGACATTCCCATGGTGGGACTCGACCTGATGGTGCCCGCCGCCGACCAACCCGAGTACGTGTTTATCGAAGCCAACGAACGCGCTGGCCTGGCCAATCATGAGCCGCAACCGACGGCCGAGAAATTTGTGGATTTGTTGTTTCCCCACAGTCAACCGACTGCTTGAGAGAGGGGCTGCTCGCG
>NZ_VUAZ01000119.1 GCF_009296165.1 Pseudomonas kitaguniensis
AAGCCCGCTCCCACATTTGATTGATCTTCAGCGGCCTGTGCGACTTGCTCCCGGCGAACGATGGCGCTTATAGTTCGGCCGTCGTCCATATGGCGACACGGGTTTGGCGACTCGGTGAGTGGTGCAAAAGCTTCTGCTTGTTTGCAGGTTCTTTTGCGTCCGCAATAGCTGCTTTCATGGCGGCTGTGCGCGGGAGACCTTCGGGTCTGCCGGTTCCATTCCCGGTTCGCCAACCTGCGTACAGCTGCCACCCAATTCGTTTGGCGACGGATAAGTGTGTAGCCCACCTTTACCAGAATGGGTTTTAAAACATGAACCGATACATGCCACTCACCGGCCACGACGCCACCACCCCCTCCCTGCTCATAGACACCCAAGTCCCGCTCGACGTGCTCCACGACGCCGCCGTCTACCGCATCCGCGCGGTCACGCAAGTCATGGAAAACCTGGCCTTTCGCGAAGGCCTGAACACCGACAACCTGGTCCTCCAGGACTTCGCCCTGCTCTGCGCGATTCCGTTGCGCGACGGTTGCGACTTGCTGGATGTCATCAGCCGCCGCTTGCAAGCGTAAGCAGCCGGTAAAGCCCGTGGGAACGAGGCGCCTCGCTCCCACGGTATTTTTAGGCAGGCCTGACAGCGATCAAAACGTCGTCCTACAGAAAATGCCTGTTTTTGCGTTTCAAGCCCTAAAAGATTGACCCCACCGGCTTTGCTGTCTAGGTTCCCTTGCTACGTTTTTAAACTCATCAAGACAACGGAATGCACATGTCAGGAAAACCTGCCGCACGTGTCACGGACCCGACCACCTGCCCCCTGCCAGGCCATGGCACCAACCCCATCGCCAGCGGCTCATCCGACGTATTTTTCAACGGCCTCGCCGCCGCCCGACTCGGTGATAAATGCACCTGCGGCCAAGCCCTAAGCGGCGCATTCTCTTCGACGGTGTTGATCAACGGCCTTAACGCCATGACACTTGACAGCACCACAGACCACGGCGGCTTGGTGATCGGCGGCTCCGCCAACATCATCATTGGCGACAGTCACACCCCGGCGCCTTTCATCCCGCCGCTGCCCATCATCGGCCAGCCGCTGGCAGCCTTCAAAGCCGTCAGCGCCGCCGATGGCAAACCGATTGCCCAGCAAGCCTATGAAATAGAAATCGCCGAAGGCCGCATCGTCAAAGGCCAGACCAACGCTCAAGGCATGACCCAAAGCGTGGCCACCCGGCAACCCGACCTCGCCGTTGTACGCTGGACCGTCTGAACATCAAGGAAGATAAACATGACTGCGCAAGCCCTCGTGCCAGACGACCTGGACATGAAAAAGCTTTGGGAAACCACCGTCGAACTGCCCGCCTGCAAACGCGAAACCACCCACGACGGCAGAAACCCGACAACCACCGTCGAAGTCCCACTGCTGACGTGCAACTGCCTGTGGCGCCGCTTTCAAAAAGAAGCCGAAGACTGGGTAGCCCCCGGTGGCGTACTGATCGCCGACCCACAAGCACGCAACCGCAAGATCAACGCGGCGTATGCACAGTTGTGGCTGGCGGATAACCGCTTTCAGTGGGCAGGGTTGGCGGCGTTTGCTTCCAAGCAAGTAGGGTGTGGGTTGTTGCATGCTGCGAAATTGCAAACAGGCTTAGCCGCAGAAAAAGAAGCGCACCGAAAGTTGCGTGAGGCACCGTCTGAAACTCTGTTCGAGGGGTTTGGATTTAAATTAAGTCGTGCTGACTCAGAGGTCTGGGACGAGGTAGAAAAAGCAAGGTCAGAGAATCCGCTGCCAACAATGGATATTACCCTCGGCGATGACTCGCGATCACTGGTGCAGCAACAATTGGATTACGTTTACGAAATGCTGGCCTTGGGTAATACAGCTTTGTTTTTGGACGTTTATCCATTGCATCGGTTTTTTATGGTGCGCGGGTTTGAGGAAATGCAGAAGTGTTTGCCGGACCGCCGAAGTTTGAAAGATGACGTGCTTTGGCCTATTGCAGATAAAGTGGAGTTTGGCACATTGAGAACCGAAGTATCCGATACCTTTCAAGCAATCGAATCAGGAAATATTGCTAAAAGCGTGGAGTACATGGCCGCTCATGAGCAGCTAAATATTCTTCAGCCGGCCATGTATGACGTATCCGGTTTTGCGAGGCTCATGCAAGGTACTCAGGCCGGTGATGTTATATCCGTAGTGACAGGTCTAGGCACTGGAGTTCCAGAAGAGATTCAATTAACGTTAGCCAGCCAATGCAAGGTCACCGATAATCGTAAAATTTCATTGGGACGCAACCCTTTTACAAATTTGGCGGACCCAAGCCAAAGAATGGAATTTGTTCTACGCGCAGCGGCTCAATTTGATCTCCTGCTGAAGAATTCTGAAACACACAGTCAGCTTAAACTTTCAATCATTGAAATATCCAAGGGAGCAGGCGTAAACCCATGACCCACTTAATGCGCCCACTACTTTTACTAATACCAATCTTTTTCGCCACGTCAATTTATTTTCTATACATCAATGTAGAGCCAGACAATCTTAGTGTACATATCGGAAAGCCCTATGATGACGTTGTACGAGACTCGACGTTTCCCGTAAAGGCTAAGACTGTACTATACCCAGGCAACCCACCACACCCAAGCTCTACCTGGATTAGCAGCCAGGTCGTTATCAAGTTCGACGACTCACAATATGGTTTTGAATTACCACCCACAAAATTTGGTGCAATCACCTACGACGAAGGAAAAGTCTCGAACATTACGACGTCTCCGATGTTAAAAGCGGTGCCTTTCATTGAACTGACAAGTCTTCTTGAAAGCATCCAATCAACATTAAAAAAGTCGGGATGGAGCCCACAAAATGCCAACGATCACTCATGGCTGCTAACAACAACCGAGTTACAAAAAAAATCCTTACAAAAAGAACTATTCGAACAGGTGGCGATAGTGGTACTTGGTACACCTCACAACTCTACACTTGCAATCAACGTAAAATGTTATGAGCGCTGCAGTGAGCGCAATCCTGCAACCGCAAAATATTTAATCGACATCAGCATAGGACGGAACTACTTCAGTAAGTGAAAGCCCTTCCAACTTCTGCCCTATTTGAAAAAAAGAAGATCAGAATATACAGCAGAAAGTCATACACCATGATGGACGTGCTGTACGCAAAAAAAGGGCAACCCTAGGGTCACCCTTTATTTTGGCCTTGGCTTTACGCCGCACTGAACAACTTGTGCGGATCAATCACAAACTTCTTCGGCACGCCCGCATCAAACTCGCCGTACCCACGCGGCGCGTCGTCCAGGCTGATCACCTCCACGCCCACGATGTCGGCAATCTTGATGCGGTCCCACATGATCGCCTGCATCAACTGGCGGTTGTACTTCATGACCGGCGTTTGCCCGGTGTGGAAGCTGTGGGATTTAGCCCAGCCTAACCCGAAGCGAATGCTCAGGCTGCCCATTTTCGCGGCGGCATCCACCGCACCTGGGTCTTCGGTGACGTACAGGCCGGGGATGCCGATTTTGCCGGCTACGCGCACCACGCCCATCAGCGAGTTGAGCACGGTGGCCGGGGCTTCGGCTTTCACGCCTTCATGGCCGTGGCCGCGGGCTTCGAAGCCGACGGCGTCGACCGCGCAATCCACTTCGGGCTCGCCGAGTAACGCGGCGATCTGCTCGTGCAGCGGCGTGTCGGTGGACAGGTCGGCAATTTCAAAACCCTGAGCCTTGGCGTGGGCCAAGCGGATCGGGTTGACGTCGCCGATGATCACCACTGCCGCGCCCAGCAGGCGTGCCGAGGCGGCAGCGGCCAGGCCGACGGGGCCGGCACCCGCGACGTAGACGGTGCTGCCGGGGCCAACGCCAGCCGTCACGGCGCCGTGGTAGCCGGTGGGCAGGATGTCGGAGAGGCAGGTGAGGTCGCGGATTTTCTCCATGGCCTTGTCGCGGTCCGGCAGTTTCAGCAGGTTGAAGTCGGCGTAGGGCACCAGCGCGTATTCGGCTTGGCCGCCGGTCCAGTCGCCCATGTCGACGTAGCCGTACGCGCCACCGGGCCGGGCCGGGTTGACGCTCAGGCAGACGCCGGTGTGTTGTTCTTTGCAGGAACGGCAGCGGCCGCACGCCACGTTGAACGGCACGGACACCAGGTCGCCGATTTTCAGGTTTTCGACGTCGCTGCCCTTCTCGATCACTTCACCAGTGATTTCATGGCCGAGTACCAAGCCAGTTTGGGCGGTGGTGCGGCCGCGCACCATGTGTTGGTCGGAGCCGCAGATGTTGGTGGAGACCACGCGCAGGATGACGCCGTGCTCGATCTTCCTGCCACGCGGGTCCTGCATTTTGGGATAGTCGATTCTCTGTACTTCAACCTTGCCGTTGCCGAGATACACGACACCACGGTTACCAGACATGCTTTCACCTCGCTGTTGTTTTTATGGAACCGCGTTGCCCTTGGGTGGGCAGCGCGTTTAAGTGCTCGGGTACAGATGCTGTTTCTTGTGTTGTTTGTTGGAGCCTCATCGGGAGCAGGTCGAATCGTCGCACCGCCCCTCCCACAGGGTTGAGGTGTGAATACCTTCAACTGTGGGAGAGGGGCTTGCTCCCGATGGCGTCAGTCAGAGCACCACCGTCCTGTTGGCGTTTAGAAAAACCCGCCGCTCAATGTGATACCCCACCGCGCGGGCCAGTGTCTGCCCTTCAATATCGCGGCCCTTGGCAATCAAATCCTCGGGGTAGTGGCTGTGGTCTACCACCTCCACACCCTGGGCGATGATCGGGCCTTCATCCAGGTCGTTGTTGATGTAATGCGCCGTGGCGCCGACCAACTTCACGCCCTTGTTGTAGGCCTGGTGATACGGCTTGGCGCCCTTGAACCCCGGCAGCAACGAGTGGTGAATATTGATCGCCTTGCCATCCAGCTTGCGGCACAGTTCCGGCGACAGCACTTGCATATAGCGCGCAAGAATCACCAGCTCAGCGCCGGTGTCTTCCACCACTTGCCACACCTGACGTTCCTGCGACGGTTTGTCGTTAGGGTCGAGGGGGAAATGGTAGTAGGGAATTTGATGCCAGTCGGCCAAAGGTTGCAGGTCGGGGTGGTTGGACACCACCGCGACCACGTCCATCGACAGTTGGCCGATGCGCTGGCGGTACAGCAAGTCGTTCAGGCAGTGATCGGCCTTGGACACCATGATCACCACTTTTGGCCGGTAGTTCGGCGCCGTCAGCTCGAAGATCATGCCAAAGGCTTCACCGCGCGTGGCCAGGCCATCGCGAAAAACCTGCTCGTCAAAGCCGTCGGGCTGACGAAATTCGACGCGAATAAAAAATCGCCCGGAAAGCCGGTCATCGAACGAATGGTGCTCGGTAACGTAGCAGCCCTGCTCGAACAGGTAGCGGGTCACCGCGTCCACCGTGCCGAGCACGCTGGGGCAGTCGGCGGTTAAAATCCATGTGTCGGGTGCGCGGCTCATACTTGAATCCTCAAACCTTGTGGCGAGGGGGCTTGCCCCATTGGGTTGCGAAGCAGCCATGAAATCAGGCACTCGGTTCTGTCAGCAAAAATGCAGTGAGCTTATTGGGACCGCTGCGCGCTCCAACGGGAGCAAGCCCCCTCGCCACAACGGCTGTTTCACCCTCAGGTTTCTACGCTCAGGCCGAACTCGGCTGAGGCATCCTGCAACCACAGCCACCAGTAATCCGAGAAGCTGCGGCGGATCACCAGTTCCCAGGTGTCTTCTGCCGTGTGGCGGATCACCAGTTGTGACTTGGCGAACACCGTGCCCACCGCCTTGCCCACCGGGAAGTTATTGGGGTGCACGTCATAGCTGGTGGATTTCATCAGCACCTCGCGCACGTTCGGGCCGCTGAGTTCGAGGACCTGCTGGCCGCCGCTGACGTTGACGACCTGGATGTGCAGCTCACCGAGGGCAGCGCGCAAATTCTGTTCGGCGGCGAATTCTTCACCGCTCGGCACGATCAACAACCACTCGTCCGGGCCGAGCCATTGCAGGCTGGTTTCGCCGTTGACGATCACCTGCAAGGCGCCGGGCAATTCGATGCCGACGGCTTTGTGCACGCCGGCGGCGAAGGCAGGGTCATGGCCATCGCCACGCAGGGTCAGATGGCCGAGGAGTTTTTTCTCGCGCACGATCACGCCGGCGTTTTTGCGGCCTTTGCCGACCAGGCTGGCGAGGTCGGCATGGTGCAGCGACGACTCGGCCTTGGCGCCGGTGGTGGGGCGTTGTTGGTATACGTTGGCTGCTGTCATAAAGCACCTTTCCTAATTCTGTTGTGCAGCTACTAGCGTCTTCGCGAGCAAGCCCGGCTCCCACAGGGAAACGCATTCCAACTGTGGGAGCTGGCTTGCCTGCGATGCAGGCACCTCGGTCTATCAGATATTCTGCCGCTCGCCTTTCGGGTCGAAGAACACCGAAGACACGATCTGCGCCTCGATCACGCTGCCATCCGCCTGCGGCGAAAACACCCGTTCGCCGATGCGCTTCAAGCCGCCCTTGACCACCGCCAACGCAAACGAATAACCCAGCGAGTTATGCGCATAGCTTGACGTCACGTGGCCGACCATCTTCATCGGGATTGTCTGTTTAGCGTCGAACACCAACTGCGCGCCTTCCGGCAGCCACACGGTTGGATCAATCGGTTTGAGCCCGACCAGTTGCTTGCGCTGTTCACGCACGCAGTCTTCTCGGTTCATCCCGCGCCAGCCGATCCACGAGAACGCTTTGGTGCGGCCCACGCACCAACCCATGTTCAAGTCGTCCGGGGTCATCGAGCCGTCGGTATCCTGGCCGACGATGATGAAGCCCTTCTCGGCGCGCAATACGTGCATGGTTTCGGTGCCATACGGCGTCAGGTTGTACTGCTTGCCCGCCTCGACGATCTGTTCAAGCACGCCCATGGCGTAGTCGGCCTGCACGTTGATTTCATACGACAGCTCGCCGGTGAACGAGATACGGAACACCCGCGCCGGCACGCCGCCGACCAGGCCTTCTTTCCAGGTCATGAACGGGAAGCCGTCTTTGTCCAGGTCGATGTCGGTAACGTGCGCCAGCAGCTTGCGGCTGTTGGGGCCAGACAAAGTCATGGTCGCCCAATGGTCGGTAACCGAAGTGAAGTACACCTTGAGGTCCGGCCATTCGGTTTGTTGGTAGATTTCCAGCCACTGCAATACGCGGGCGGCGCCGCCGGTGGTGGTGGTCATCAGGAAGTGGTTGTCGGCGAGGCAGGCGGTCACGCCGTCATCGAAGACCATGCCGTCTTCCTTGCACATCAGGCCGTAACGCGCCTTGCCCACGTCAAGCTTGGTCCAGGCGTTGCTGTAGATGCGGTTGAGGAACTCACGCGCATCCGGGCCTTGAATGTCGATTTTGCCGAGGGTCGACGCGTCCAGCAGGCCGACGCTGTCGCGCACGGCCAGGCATTCGCGTTTGACTGCGGCGTGCAGGTCTTCACCGTTGCGCGGGAAGTACCACGGGCGTTTCCACTGGCCGACGTCTTCAAACTCGGCGGCGTTTTTCACGTGCCAGGCGTGCAGCGCGGTGTAGCGCACCGGCTCAAAAATATGCCCACAGTGACGGCCCGCCACCGCGCCGAAGGTTACCGGCGTGTAGTTGGGGCGGAACATGGTGGTGCCCATCTGCGCAATGCTCACGTTCAGCGAACGCGCGGCAATCGCCAGGCCGTTGACGTTGCCGAGCTTGCCCTGGTCGGTGCCGAAACCCAGCGCGGTGTAGCGTTTGACGTGTTCGACCGACTCGAAACCTTCGCGGGTCGCGAGTTCGATGGCGGCGGCGGTCACGTCGTTTTGCAGGTCGACAAATTGCTTCGGCGCGCGGGCGGTGGCTTTCTCGTGCGGCACCTGGAACAGCGCCAAGGTCGGTTCTTCGACACGGCTCAAGGCTTTTGGCAGCGTGCCTTCTACCGGCGCGAACCCGGCTTCACTGGCCGCGCGCACGCCGCCTTCAAAACCATCCGCCAGGGAATCACCCAGGCCGTAGACGCCATTGATACCGCCGACGCACACACGTTTTTGCGGCGCTTCGCCCGGTACAAAACCGAGGATGTCTTCACGCCAGGTCGGCTTGCCGCCCAAGTGCGAGGCCAAGTGAACCACCGGGCTGTAACCGCCGGAACTGGCGACCAGGTCGCACTCCAGCCACTCGCCGGGGCTGGTAACTTTGTGTGCGTTGACGTCGATAGCAGCGACGCGCGCGGCCGTCACGTGCTTGCTGCCACGGGCTTCGATCACGGCGCTGCCGGTGAGGATGCGAATGCCTTTGGCGCGCGCTTCTTCGACCAATGCGCCACGCGGGTTGTGGCGCGCATCGGCCACGGCCACCACCGCCAGGCCGGCGTCGAACCAGTCCAGCGCCACGCGGTAGGCGTGGTCGTTGTTGATCGACAGCAGCAGTTTTTTACCCGGCGCCACGCCGTAGCGACGCACGTAAGTAGACACCGCACCCGCCAGCATGTTGCCCGGTACGTCGTTGTTGCCGTACACCAGCGGGCGCTCGCACGCACCGGTCGCCAGCACCACGCGTTGGGCGCGCACACGGTGAATACGCTGGCGAACCTGGCCGATCGGCGCTCGGTCGCCGAGGTGATCGGTGAGGCGCTCGTGAATGGTCAGGAAGTTGTGGTCGTGGTAGCCGTTGACGGTAGCGCGCGGCAGCAGCACCACGTCCGGCAGCGCTTTGAGTTCAGCGATCACGCTGGCGACCCATTCAGCCGCAGGCTTGCCGTCGAGGCTTTCGCGCGAGTCAAGCAACGAGCCGCCGAACTCTTCTTGCTCGTCAGCGATGATCACGCGCGCACCACTGCGTGCGGCCGCCAGTGCCGCAGCCAAACCCGCGGGGCCAGCGCCGACAATCAGCACGTCGCAGTGACGGTTGAAGTTGTCGTAGGTGTCCGGGTCGTTCTCGGTTGGCGAGCGGCCCAGCCCGGCAGCCTTGCGGATGTACTTCTCGTAGGTCATCCAGAACGATTGCGGGTACATGAAGGTTTTGTAGTAAAAACCCGGCGGCATCAGCTTGCCGCCAACCTTGCCGAGAATGCCCATCACGTCATTGTTAACGTTCGGCCAGCCGTTGGTGCTGGTCGCGACCAACCCCTGATACAGCGCCTGTTGCGTGGCGCGCACGTTGGGAATCTGGGTGGCTTCGGTGGCGCCGATCTGCAGCACTGCGTTGGGCTCTTCGGCGCCGGCAGCAAAGATGCCGCGCGGGCGCGAGTACTTAAAGCTGCGACCGATGATGTCGACGCCGTTGGCCAGCAACGCGGCGGCCAGGGTGTCGCCTTCAAAGCCTTTGTAACTCTGGCCGTTGAAGCTGAACGTGAGGACTTTATTGCGGTCGATGCGGCCACCGTTGGACAGGCGATTGATCTGGCTCATACCTTCTCTCCAGCGGCCTTGGCGGTGAATTGCGGCTTCTCGCCGATTTTGTAGGTTTCAACAATTTCGTAGGTCAGGGTGTCGCGCGTGGCGTTGAAATACTGGCGGCAACCGGCGGCGTGAATCCACAGTTCGTGGTGCAGGCCACGCGGGTTATCGCGAAAGAACAGGTAGTCGCCCCACTCGGCGTCGGTGCAGGCATTCGGGTCCAGCGGGCGCGGGATGTGCGCTTGGCCAGCGGCGTGGAATTCCTCTTCGGAGCGCAGTTCGCCACAGTGAGGACAGAAGATATGCAACATAGGGAATTTCTCCTGTTAGTGGGCGACGGCCGCAGCGCCGTGTTCGTCGATCAGCGCACCGTTGTGGAAACGGTCGATGGAGAAAGGTGCCGCCAGCGGGTGCATTTCACCCTTGGCGAGGCTTGCGGCAAACACGTTGCCTGAGCCTGGCGTGGCCTTGAAGCCACCGGTGCCCCAACCGCAGTTGAAGAACATGTTCGGCACGGGGGTCTTGGAGATGATCGGGCAGGCGTCCGGCGTGGTGTCGACGATGCCGCCCCACTGGCGGTTCATGCGCACGCGCGAGAGCACCGGGAACATCTCGACGATGGCCTGAATGGTGTGCTCGATCACCGGGTACGAGCCGCGCTGGCCGTAACCGTTATAGCCGTCGATACCGGCGCCGATCACCAGGTCGCCCTTGTCGGACTGGCTGATGTAACCGTGCACGGCGTTGGACATGATCACGCTGTCGATAATCGGCTTGATCGGCTCGGAAACGAGCGCTTGCAGCGGGTGGGATTCGATCGGCAGACGGAAGCCCGCCAGCGAGGCCATGTGCCCGGAGTTACCGGCGGTCACTACACCGACGCGCTTGGCGCCGATAAAGCCTTTGTTGGTTTCCACACCGATGCACACGCCGTTTTCCTTGCGAAAGCCGACCACTTCGGTCTGCTGAATCAGGTCCACGCCGAGTGCGTCAGCCGCACGCGCGAAGCCCCAGGCCACGGCATCGTGACGCGCCACGCCGCCGCGCCGTTGCACGGTGGCGCCGAGTACCGGGTAGCGGGTGTTTTTTGAGCAGTCGAGGTACGGGATCTCGTCGGCCACTTGCTTGGCGTTGAGCAGTTCACCGTCGACGCCGTTGAGGCGGTTGGCGCTGACGCGGCGCTCGGAGTCACGGATGTCTTGCAGGGTGTGGCACAGGTTGTAGACGCCACGCTGCGAGAACATCACGTTGTAGTTGAGGTCTTGCGACAAACCTTCCCAGAGTTTCATCGCGTGTTCGTACAGGTGCGCCGACTCGTCCCACAAGTAGTTGGAGCGCACGATGGTGGTGTTGCGCGCCGTGTTGCCACCGCCCAACCAGCCTTTCTCGACCACGGCCACGTTGGTGATGCCGTGTTCCTTGGCCAAGTAATAGGCGGTGGCCAGACCATGCCCGCCGCCGCCGACAATGACCACGTCGTAGACCTTTTTAGGGGTCGGCGTGCGCCACATCTTCTGCCAGTTTTCGTGGTGGCTGAGTGAGTGCTTGAAGAGGCCGAAGCCCGAGTAGCGTTGCATAGTCATTACTCCAAAACCGCGCTCAGCGATAAACCGGGAAATCAGCGCACAGGGCAGACACGTGCTTGGCCACGTTGGCCTCCACATCGGCGTCGCCGAGGTTGTCGAGGATGTCGCAGATCCAGCCGGCCAGCTCAATGCACTGCGGCACTTTGAAGCCACGCGTGGTCACCGCCGGGGTGCCGATGCGCAGGCCCGAGGTCACGAACGGCGACTGCGGGTCGTTCGGCACGGCGTTCTTGTTGACGGTGATGTGCGCACGGCCGAGGGCAGCGTCGGCCTCTTTGCCGGTGAGGCCCTGACGGATCAGGCTGACCAGAAACAAGTGGTTGTCGGTGCCGCCGGACACCACGTCGTAGCCGCGCTTGATAAACACCTCGGCCATGGCCTGCGCGTTATCGATGACCTGTTGCTGATACACCTTGAAACCTGGCTCTTGGGCCTCCTTGAAGCACACCGCTTTGCCGGCGATCACATGCATCAGCGGGCCGCCCTGAGCGCCGGGGAACACGGCCGAGTTAAGCTTTTTCTCAATCTCCGGGTTGGACTTGGCCAGGATCAAACCGCCACGCGGACCGCGCAGGGTTTTGTGGGTGGTGGTGGTGACCACGTCGGCGTAGGGCAGCGGGTTCGGGTACAGGCCGGCAGCGACCAGGCCGGCGACGTGGGCCATGTCGACGAACAGCAACGCACCGACTTTATCGGCGATTGCGCGAAAGCGTGGGAAGTCCAGGGTTTTGGAGTAGGCGGAGAAACCCGCCACAACCATTTTCGGCTGGTGCTCAACCGCCAGGCGCTCGACTTCGTCGTAGTCGATCAAGCCGGTGGCGGTGTTGATGCCGTATTGCACCGCGTTGTACAGCTTGCCCGAGGACGACACTTTGGCGCCGTGGGTCAGGTGGCCGCCGTGGGCCAGGCTCATGCCAAGAATCGTGTCACCGGCATTCAGCAGCGCCAGGTACACCGCGCTGTTGGCGGATGAGCCGGAATGCGGCTGCACGTTGGCGTAATCGGCGCCGAACAACTGCTTGGCACGTTCGATGGCCAGCACCTCAACCTTGTCCACGTGTTCGCAGCCACCGTAGTAGCGTTTGCCGGGGTAGCCTTCGGCGTATTTGTTGGTGAGGCCGCTGCCTTGCGCTTGCATCACACGTTTGCTGGTGTAGTTCTCCGACGCGATCAGCTCGATATGATCTTCCTGACGCTGCTCCTCGGCATTCATCGCCTCCAGCAATGCGTCGTCATACCCCTGGATCTGGTCTTTCTTGCTGAACATCGCGTCTCTCCCAGCCTTTCGTATTGTTGAGGCCCGTGCAGGGCCCTTTGATGCGATGGTAGGGCTGGCGCCCGCAGGTCAAATGCCTACGGACGCCACGCAAAGGTGCGTTTACGACATTGGCGAAACAACACCGAACAAATCCGGGAACAGGCTGGTGGGGAGCTGGCGTGTGTGGGAGCTGGCCTGGAAACTGGCTTGGGTGGAGGCTGGTCTGCCTGGA
>NZ_VUAZ01000012.1 GCF_009296165.1 Pseudomonas kitaguniensis
AAGATTATCAGCATCACAAGTTACTCCGCGAGAAATCAAAGATGTAACCAACGATTGCTGAGCCAAGTTTAGGGTTTCTTAAAAACCCAAAGATGTTTGAACTGAAGAGTTTGATCATGGCTCAGATTGAACGCTGGCGGCAGGCCTAACACATGCAAGTCGAGCGGTAGAGAGAAGCTTGCTTCTCTTGAGAGCGGCGGACGGGTGAGTAATGCCTAGGAATCTGCCTGGTAGTGGGGGATAACGTTCGGAAACGGACGCTAATACCGCATACGTCCTACGGGAGAAAGCAGGGGACCTTCGGGCCTTGCGCTATCAGATGAGCCTAGGTCGGATTAGCTAGTTGGTGAGGTAATGGCTCACCAAGGCGACGATCCGTAACTGGTCTGAGAGGATGATCAGTCACACTGGAACTGAGACACGGTCCAGACTCCTACGGGAGGCAGCAGTGGGGAATATTGGACAATGGGCGAAAGCCTGATCCAGCCATGCCGCGTGTGTGAAGAAGGTCTTCGGATTGTAAAGCACTTTAAGTTGGGAGGAAGGGCAGTTACCTAATACGTGATTGTTTTGACGTTACCGACAGAATAAGCACCGGCTAACTCTGTGCCAGCAGCCGCGGTAATACAGAGGGTGCAAGCGTTAATCGGAATTACTGGGCGTAAAGCGCGCGTAGGTGGTTTGTTAAGTTGGATGTGAAATCCCCGGGCTCAACCTGGGAACTGCATTCAAAACTGACTGACTAGAGTATGGTAGAGGGTGGTGGAATTTCCTGTGTAGCGGTGAAATGCGTAGATATAGGAAGGAACACCAGTGGCGAAGGCGACCACCTGGACTAATACTGACACTGAGGTGCGAAAGCGTGGGGAGCAAACAGGATTAGATACCCTGGTAGTCCACGCCGTAAACGATGTCAACTAGCCGTTGGGAGCCTTGAGCTCTTAGTGGCGCAGCTAACGCATTAAGTTGACCGCCTGGGGAGTACGGCCGCAAGGTTAAAACTCAAATGAATTGACGGGGGCCCGCACAAGCGGTGGAGCATGTGGTTTAATTCGAAGCAACGCGAAGAACCTTACCAGGCCTTGACATCCAATGAACTTTCTAGAGATAGATTGGTGCCTTCGGGAACATTGAGACAGGTGCTGCATGGCTGTCGTCAGCTCGTGTCGTGAGATGTTGGGTTAAGTCCCGTAACGAGCGCAACCCTTGTCCTTAGTTACCAGCACGTAATGGTGGGCACTCTAAGGAGACTGCCGGTGACAAACCGGAGGAAGGTGGGGATGACGTCAAGTCATCATGGCCCTTACGGCCTGGGCTACACACGTGCTACAATGGTCGGTACAGAGGGTTGCCAAGCCGCGAGGTGGAGCTAATCCCAGAAAACCGATCGTAGTCCGGATCGCAGTCTGCAACTCGACTGCGTGAAGTCGGAATCGCTAGTAATCGCGAATCAGAATGTCGCGGTGAATACGTTCCCGGGCCTTGTACACACCGCCCGTCACACCATGGGAGTGGGTTGCACCAGAAGTAGCTAGTCTAACCTTCGGGAGGACGGTTACCACGGTGTGATTCATGACTGGGGTGAAGTCGTAACAAGGTAGCCGTAGGGGAACCTGCGGCTGGATCACCTCCTTAATCGACGACATCAGCTGCTCCATAAGTTCCCACACGAATTGCTTGATTCATTGAAGAAGACGATAAGAAGCAGCCCGAAATTGGGTCTGTAGCTCAGTTGGTTAGAGCGCACCCCTGATAAGGGTGAGGTCGGCAGTTCGAATCTGCCCAGACCCACCAATTTTGTGTGGGAAACGCCTGTAGAAATACGGGGCCATAGCTCAGCTGGGAGAGCGCCTGCCTTGCACGCAGGAGGTCAACGGTTCGATCCCGTTTGGCTCCACCACTACTGCTTCTGACGTAAGTAAAGCTTAGAAATGAGCATTCCATCATTGTGATGGTGAATGTTGATTTCTAGTCTTTGATTAGATCGTTCTTTAAAAATTTGGGTATGTGATAGAAAGATAGACTGAACGTTACTTTCACTGGTAACGGATCAGGCTAAGGTAAAATTTGTGAGTTACTCTGCATTGAGTATTATCGAATTTTCGGCGAATGTTGTCTTCACAGTATAACCAGATTGCTTGGGGTTATATGGTCAAGTGAAGAAGCGCATACGGTGGATGCTTGGCAGTCAGAGGCGATGAAAGACGTGGTAGCCTGCGAAAAGCTTCGGGGAGTCGGCAAACAGACTTTGATCCGGAGATGTCTGAATGGGGGAACCCAGCCATCATAAGATGGTTACCTTACACTGAATACATAGGTGTATGGAGCGAACCAGGGGAACTGAAACATCTAAGTACCCTGAGGAAAAGAAATCAACCGAGATTCCCTTAGTAGTGGCGAGCGAACGGGGACTAGCCCTTAAGTGGCTTTGAGATTAGCGGAACGCTCTGGAAAGTGCGGCCATAGTGGGTGATAGCCCTGTACGCGAAAATCTCTTAGTCATGAAATCGAGTAGGACGGAGCACGAGAAACTTTGTCTGAATATGGGGGGACCATCCTCCAAGGCTAAATACTACTGACTGACCGATAGTGAACTAGTACCGTGAGGGAAAGGCGAAAAGAACCCCGGAGAGGGGAGTGAAATAGATCCTGAAACCGTATGCGTACAAGCAGTGGGAGCCTACTTGTTAGGTGACTGCGTACCTTTTGTATAATGGGTCAGCGACTTATTTTCAGTGGCGAGCTTAACCGAATAGGGGAGGCGTAGCGAAAGCGAGTCTTAATAGGGCGTCTAGTCGCTGGGAATAGACCCGAAACCGGGCGATCTATCCATGGGCAGGTTGAAGGTTGGGTAACACTAACTGGAGGACCGAACCGACTACCGTTGAAAAGTTAGCGGATGACCTGTGGATCGGAGTGAAAGGCTAATCAAGCTCGGAGATAGCTGGTTCTCCTCGAAAGCTATTTAGGTAGCGCCTCATGTATCACTGTAGGGGGTAGAGCACTGTTTCGGCTAGGGGGTCATCCCGACTTACCAAACCGATGCAAACTCCGAATACCTACAAGTGCCGAGCATGGGAGACACACGGCGGGTGCTAACGTCCGTCGTGAAAAGGGAAACAACCCAGACCGTCAGCTAAGGTCCCAAAGTTATGGTTAAGTGGGAAACGATGTGGGAAGGCTTAGACAGCTAGGAGGTTGGCTTAGAAGCAGCCACCCTTTAAAGAAAGCGTAATAGCTCACTAGTCGAGTCGGCCTGCGCGGAAGATGTAACGGGGCTCAAACCATACACCGAAGCTACGGGTATCACTTAGGTGATGCGGTAGAGGAGCGTTCTGTAAGCCTGTGAAGGTGAGTTGAGAAGCTTGCTGGAGGTATCAGAAGTGCGAATGCTGACATGAGTAACGACAATGGGTGTGAAAAACACCCACGCCGAAAGACCAAGGTTTCCTGCGCAACGTTAATCGACGCAGGGTTAGTCGGTCCCTAAGGCGAGGCTGAAAAGCGTAGTCGATGGAAAACAGGTTAATATTCCTGTACTTCTGGTTATTGCGATGGAGGGACGGAGAAGGCTAGGCCAGCTTGGCGTTGGTTGTCCAAGTTTAAGGTGGTAGGCTGAGATCTTAGGTAAATCCGGGATCTTAAGGCCGAGAGCTGATGACGAGTTGTCTTTTAGACGACGAAGTGGTTGATGCCATGCTTCCAAGAAAAGCTTCTAAGCTTCAGGTAACCAGGAACCGTACCCCAAACCGACACAGGTGGTTGGGTAGAGAATACCAAGGCGCTTGAGAGAACTCGGGTGAAGGAACTAGGCAAAATGGCACCGTAACTTCGGGAGAAGGTGCGCCGGTGAGGGTGAAGGACTTGCTCCGTAAGCTCATGCCGGTCGAAGATACCAGGCCGCTGCGACTGTTTATTAAAAACACAGCACTCTGCAAACACGAAAGTGGACGTATAGGGTGTGACGCCTGCCCGGTGCCGGAAGGTTAATTGATGGGGTTAGCTAACGCGAAGCTCTTGATCGAAGCCCCGGTAAACGGCGGCCGTAACTATAACGGTCCTAAGGTAGCGAAATTCCTTGTCGGGTAAGTTCCGACCTGCACGAATGGCGTAACGATGGCGGCGCTGTCTCCACCCGAGACTCAGTGAAATTGAAATCGCTGTGAAGATGCAGTGTATCCGCGGCTAGACGGAAAGACCCCGTGAACCTTTACTATAGCTTTGCACTGGACTTTGAATTTGCTTGTGTAGGATAGGTGGGAGGCTTTGAAGCGTGGACGCCAGTTCGCGTGGAGCCAACCTTGAAATACCACCCTGGCAACTTTGAGGTTCTAACTCAGGTCCGTTATCCGGATCGAGGACAGTGTATGGTGGGTAGTTTGACTGGGGCGGTCTCCTCCTAAAGAGTAACGGAGGAGTACGAAGGTGCGCTCAGACCGGTCGGAAATCGGTCGTAGAGTATAAAGGCAAAAGCGCGCTTGACTGCGAGACAGACACGTCGAGCAGGTACGAAAGTAGGTCTTAGTGATCCGGTGGTTCTGTATGGAAGGGCCATCGCTCAACGGATAAAAGGTACTCCGGGGATAACAGGCTGATACCGCCCAAGAGTTCATATCGACGGCGGTGTTTGGCACCTCGATGTCGGCTCATCACATCCTGGGGCTGAAGCCGGTCCCAAGGGTATGGCTGTTCGCCATTTAAAGTGGTACGCGAGCTGGGTTTAGAACGTCGTGAGACAGTTCGGTCCCTATCTGCCGTGGACGTTTGAGATTTGAGAGGGGCTGCTCCTAGTACGAGAGGACCGGAGTGGACGAACCTCTGGTGTTCCGGTTGTCACGCCAGTGGCATTGCCGGGTAGCTATGTTCGGAATAGATAACCGCTGAAAGCATCTAAGCGGGAAACTAGCCTCAAGATGAGATCTCACTGGAACCTTGAGTTCCCTAAAGGGCCGTCGAAGACTACGACGTTGATAGGTTGGGTGTGTAAGCGCTGTGAGGCGTTGAGCTAACCAATACTAATTGCCCGTGAGGCTTGACCATATAACACCCAAGCAATTTGCTTGCTCT
>NZ_VUAZ01000120.1 GCF_009296165.1 Pseudomonas kitaguniensis
CAGACAACCAAGACCGCAGACCACTCACAACGACGAGCTCAGTTGCGACTAATCAGTAACAATCCAGCGCCTGTAAAGCAACTTTTTGAGCCTCCCCAGCCAATTTTTTGTTAGTTGTAAAAGTACCTTCTAATTGCACCAAGCCCCCGCATTCAGGGCCGTTAGCCCACCCTCGCCGCGCCTCTTTGTCCTCCTTTCCTGCCCCTCTCGAAAAAGGTTTTCATATTCCACAGGAAAATTCCTGGATTTGTTCCTACACTCAAAAACAGGGCCTTACACCGACTGTATTGAACACCGCATTGAACACTCTATTGAACAGGGAACGTCAATAAAATGCCGACAAAAAGACCGATTAACGCTTCGAGACTGACACCTCCGCACCATTGTCAATTGATTGACTAAACAATCCAAACGGAACACTCCTTACGTATTTACCCAGCAAAATCAATTCATTTGAATAGCTTCATGTGAAGGGACAGTTGCGTTTTACCCAGAGTAGTCGTCGCTCGACTTGCCTTACTCAATAAGCAGCTTGCTGCCTTATCGATTAAACAGTCGAACAGGGCCTGGCGTGCAATGAAGGATGTTTTTATGCGAGAAAAGTCGTCAGTCGACAGCCTGTTTTTAACCCGCGCCGGATTCGTTGAGTTCTTTGTTGTCTTCGTCAAATTTATCCATGGCTTGTCGGCCATTCTGCCGCCACTGGTGTTGGTGCTTTTCATCGAACCGATGGACCCCGAATTGCGCCCTCACTTCCTCGGCTTGCTGCTGTTTTTTGCAGTCCTGACCATTATTCTGTTCCACGCCCTGGGCATCTATTCCGAAGAGCTGTTCAGCAATCGCTTGCGCCTGCGTACCAAGGTGGTGTCGTGGTCTGCGGCATTCTGCATCCTGTTGTTCATGTACCAGATTCTGCAGTTTTTTCCGCAACTGACGCCCCACAACCTGGTGGCCTGGTACTTCGCCAGCCTGGCGTTGTTCTGCATCGAGCGCCTGCTGATGCTGCGCCTGTACCGCAACCTGATGCGCAAGGGCAAATACCTGCAACGCACGGTCATTTTGGGCTTTACCGACACCGCTGTGCACGTCGCCGATCACCTGCAACGCAATGGCGACATCCGTTCCGGCCTGATCGGTTTTATCGATGACCGCACCGAACGCATTCCCAAGGAATTGAGCAACCTGCCGTTGCTGGGCAACACCCGCGACCTGGAAAAACTGATCCGCGCAGAAGAAGTCAATCAAGTGATGATCTGCCTGCCGTGGGCCGCCGAGCAGCGTATTCACGGGCTGGTCAATCGCCTGCGCCAGATGTCGGTGAACGTAATGCTGGTGCCCGACATGGCCGCCCTGCGCTACGGCCACAGCCGCATCACCGACGTCGGCGGCATCCTGATGTTCAACACCTCGCAGTTGCCACTGCGCGGCTGGTCGCCGGTGATCAAGCGTTTCGAAGACATGCTGTTGGCGAGCCTGGCGCTGGTAGTGCTGTCACCGCTGATGCTGGCGACGGCGATCGCGATCAAGCTCGACTCAAAAGGCCCGGTACTGTTTCGCCAGAATCGTTATGGCTATAACGATAACGAGATCCGCGTGTTCAAGTTTCGCTCGATGTTCACCGACCAGAGCGACTTCACCGCCGAGCGCCAGACCACGCGTGCCGACCCGCGTATCACGCGCGTCGGCCGCATTATCCGCAAGACCAGCATCGACGAGCTGCCGCAGTTGTTCAACGTGCTGCTGGGCAACATGTCGATGGTCGGCCCGCGCCCGCACGCCACGGCGACCAAGGCTGCGGGTATTCCGTTCGAAGTGGCGGTCAGCGAATACAGCTCGCGGCATCGGGTCAAGCCGGGCATTACCGGCTGGGCGCAGATCAACGGCTACCGTGGCGAGACCGACACCCTGTTCAAGATCCAGAAACGTGTCGAGTACGACCTGGAATACATCTCCAAGTGGTCGGTGTGGTTTGATTTATACATCGTTTTCATGACGGTCCCGGCCGTCCTTTCCACCAAGGAAGTCTATTGATGAATACCCTCAACGGATTAATTCCCTGCATTATTTCCGGTGGTTCGGGCACACGGCTGTGGCCGGTGTCCCGGCAGAACATGCCCAAGCCTTTCATGCGCATGCGTGACGGCCAGAGCCTGCTGCAGAAAACCTTCCAGCGCGCGGCCAAACTGCCCGGCGTCGAAAGCGTGCTCACGGTGACCAACCGCGACCTGCTGTTCCGCACGCTCGACGACTACCGTGGGGTCAACACCGCGCACCTGCCGCTGGACCTGTTGCTGGAGCCCTTTGGCCGCAATACAGCGGCGGCCATCGCGGTGGCGGCGCTGCACGTGCAGGAACATTTCGGCGACAGCGCGCAGTTGTTGGTGATGCCTGCCGACCATTTGATTCTCAATGAAGTCGCGTTTGCCGACGCCGTGAGCCAGGCCCGCGACCTCGCCGAAGCGGGCTACCTGGTCACGTTCGGCATCCAGCCCGACCACCCCGAAACCGGCTTCGGCTACATCGAACAAGGCGAGCCGCTGAGCACTGGCAACCGGGTTAAACGCTTCGTCGAAAAACCTGACCTGGCCACCGCGCAAGGTTACCTCGATGGCGGTAAACACCTGTGGAACGCCGGCATGTTCTGCTTCAAGGCCAGCACCCTGGTGGAAGAACTCGCCGCCCACGCACCCGACGTATTAACGGCCGCCAAGGCTGCACTCGAACACAGCCAGAGCCTGCAAAATAAAACCTCGCGCCAACGTGAACTGGATTCGGACGCGTTCGGCAGCGCGCCGGATATTTCCATCGACGTGGCCTTGATGGAGAAGTCCACGCAAGTGGCCGTGGTGCCCTGCGACATTGGCTGGAGCGACATCGGTTCCTGGGAAGCGCTGCGCCAGCTCACGCCCAGCGACGCCCACGGCAACCAGGTCAATGGCGAAGCGATTTTGCATGACGTGCACAACTGCTACATCGACTCGCCCAAACGTGTACTCGGCGCCGTTGGCGTGCGCGACCTGATCATCGTCGACACCCCGGATGCGCTGCTGATCGCCGACGCTCATCGCAGCCAGGATGTGCGCTACATCGTTGCCGAACTCAAGCGCCAGAACCATCCGGCGTTCAGCCTGCACCGCACGGTTACACGGCCGTGGGGCACCTACACGGTGCTGGAGGAAAGCAGCCGGTTCAAAATCAAACGCATCGTGGTCAAGCCGCAGGCGTCGTTGTCACTGCAGATGCATCACCACCGCAGCGAGCACTGGGTGGTGGTCAGCGGCGCCGCGCAGATCACCAATGGCGAGCGCGAATTTCTGATCAACGCCAACGAGTCCACCTACATTCCAGCCGGGCACAAACACCGCCTGACCAACCCCGGCATCATCGACCTGGTGATGATCGAAGTGCAGAGCGGCGAGTACCTCGGTGAAGATGACATCGTGCGCTTTGACGACATTTACGGGCGCGCGCCCTTAGACGTGAAAAAGTAACATGCGCACCTCGTTGATCATCCCGACCCGTAACGCCTCCAGCCACCTGGCGCGACTGCTGCCGGCGCTGAACATGCAGACCGTGCAACCGGACGAAATGCTGGTGGTCGACAGCGCCTCGCGTGATGACACCGTGGCGCGCTTTCAAGCGTATGGCGCGCGGGTCGAAGTGATCGACGCTGGCGACTTCAACCATGGCGGCACGCGGCGCTGGGCCAGTGAACAGGTGGGCGGTGACGCGCTGATCGTGATGACCCAGGACGCGATCCCCGCAAGCCCCGAGACGTTCGCCAACCTGCTCGACGAGTTGCAGCAAGACCCGCTTAACGGCGTGGCGTACGGCCGCCAACTGCCGCACCCCGACGCCGGCGTGCTGGGCGCGCAATCGCGGCACTTCAACTACCCGGCCCAGAGCCGCAGCAAGCGCCTGGCCGATGCACCGGAACTGGGGATTAAAACCTGTTTCAGCTCCGACTCGTTTTGCGTGTACCGACGCAGCGCGTTGCGAGCGGTTGGCGGTTTCCCCGCCGACGTGATCGGCAGCGAAGACGCCTACGTCGCCGCGCGCTTGCTGCTTGCAGGTTACAACGTGCGCTACGCCGCCACCGCGCGGGTGTACCACTCCCACGATTACCGACTCATGGATGAGTTTCACCGCTACTTCGACATTGGCGTGTTCTACGGCCGTGAGCCGTGGATTCGCCAGGCATTTGGCGATGCCGGCGGTGAAGGTAAACGCTATGTACTGGCTGAGCTCGCGGCTTTACGCGCAGCCGGTGCATTGCACCGCGTACCCGAAGTACTGGTGCGCAGCGCGTTCAAGTTGCTCGGCTATCGGCTGGGCCATCAGGAACGCCGCCTCCCCCTTGCCGTAAAGCGGCGCATCAGCATGTTCCCCGGTTATTGGAGGTGAGCAGCATGACTAACAGGACGTCACCCTTTATGAAAAAAACCGTGCTCATCCTGGCCATGATGGCCCTGGCCGCGTGTAATACGCCGGCGCGCATCGAGCCGCCGGACGACAAAACCGTCGAAGACGGCAAGCGCGCGCTCGACCAACTGGCGCAGTTGCCGCCGGCGGTGGAGCGAATTCGCATCGGCGACCAGTTGCGCATCGTGCGTGATGCCGGGGAGATGCCGACACTGTCGGCGTTCAACGTCAGCACCATCTATGAACTGACGCTGTACACGGTGCAAACCGACGGCAAGATCAACTACCCGTTCCTGGGGCCGATCCAAGTGGCCGGGCGCCAGCCATCGGACCTGGCGATGGAGTTGACCAACAAGCTCGCGCCGGTTTACCGCGAGCCGCGCGTGACGGTGAACATCAACCAGGCACCGGGCAACGCAGTGATCGTCGGCGGCGCGGTGAATAACCCGACCTCGGTGCAGATCGCCACGGCCAACACCCTGGAGCAAGCGATTATCGGCGCCGGCGGGGTCAACCCGTCGGGTAACGCGAGCATGGTTGCGCTGTTGCGCGAAGACGCTCAAGGCGCCTATCACGCCTACTTCCTGGATTTTAGCCAATACCTGAAAACCGGCCCCAACGGGCGTAAACCCGTGCACCTGCAACGCGGTGATGTGGTGTTCGTGCCCAAGTCCAACGTCGGCGAGCGCATCCAGGGCGTGGACACTTACCTGAACCAACTGATCCCGTTCACCAAGTCGATCGGGGTTGGCTACAACTACACCAGAACCAGTGGCGGCACTAACTAAAGGAGCGACATCCGATGATCGAGATCCGTTCTTTTCGTGATCTTCTGCGCCTGTTTTTCATCTTCCGGCACGAGTTCAAACTGGCGGCCATCGCCGCGCTGGTGATCATTTTGCTGAGCGCATTTTTGCTGCCGGCCAAGTACGAATCCACCGCGCGCCTGTTGGTTAAGCCGGGGCGCGATTCGACCTTGCCGATCGAAATCAGCAACCGCCAGGCGATGGTGATGCCCAGCACCCAGCGCGACCCGATTGTCGACGAGGAGCGCTTGCTCACCGGTCGCCCGATCGTACGCGCAGTGGCCGAGCACTACCTGCAAATCAGCGAGAACGCCACGCCGCCAGAGGGCGTCTGGAAACGCGCCAAGTACTACGTCAGGGAAGGCGTGGGCGCGGTGTTCGACGGCCTGCGGGTGGTGCTGGAAACCGTCGGCATCGTCGAAAAAACCACGCCGGTAGAGCGCATTGCCGCAAGCCTGGAAAAGAGCTTTGAAGTCAGCCACGCCGTCGGTTCCACGGTGATGGACATCAGCTTCAAGTGGGGCGACCCGGAGATTGCCCAAGCGGTGGTCAAAGACTGGATCGAAACCTACATTGCCGAGCGCACACAGGCCTTGGGCCGCAAGAGCCTGTATGCCTTCTACGAGGCCCAGGTGAGCACCAGTGCTACCGAGATCAAGAGCTATAAAGAGCAGATCCTCGGCCACCTGAACGAGATTGGCGCGGCGAGCATTACCGATCGACTGGAAGATTTGTCCGAGCGTATCAACGTGCTGCGTGGCGAAGTTTTCAATACCACGCGATTGATCGCCTCGTCCGACAGCGCGATTGACAGCACCCGCACTCAGCTCAAGTCGCAGCCCAAGGAAGTGACCACGGTTCGCCAGATTGCGCTGAACCCGCAGCAGCAGGATTTGCGCCGTTTGCTCAACCAAAAGCTGCTGGAAAAGGCTGACATGATGCGCACCTACACGGATAACGCGCCGCCGGTGAGAGCCCTGGACGCGTCGATTCGTGCCATGCAGGCGCAAGTCGCGAATGTCAGCAACACCGTGCAAGCCTCGGAAAACCGTGCGCCGAATACCCTCGAAATTCACCTGCAGCGGGTGCTGCTGGACGAGTCGAGCAACAACCAGGCGCTGCGTACACAACTGGTGCAACAGCAAAAACAACTGGTGAACCTCGAAGCCCAACGCAAGCAAGCGCTGGAGATTGAACCGGAGCTGGCGCGCCTCTCGCGCGAACTGAACGCGACCGAGCGCAACTACACGCTGTACGTCGATAACCTGGAAAAATCGCGTATCGACCGTGAGCTGGACAACAGCCAGATCAGCAACATTGCGGTGATCGAAGAGGCCACCCTCAACCCTGGCCGCATCTTCCCGAAAACCCTGGTGATGCTGATGCTGGCGATCCCGTTCGCGATCGTCGTCGGCTTGCTGGTGATCTACCTGTGCTACCTGATGGATCAGCGCATACATGACGGCGGTTTGGTGGAGCGCAAGTTCGGCCTGCCGCTGTGGACCACCCTGCCGGAGCTGGACACCAGCACCGCGCAGAGTACCAACGCGTTCAACGCAAGCATTTACCGGCTGTATGGGTTGTTGCAGTTGGACCGCGTTGCCGAGCAAGGTTTGACACTGGGGCTGACCTCGGCGCGCCACGGCGAAGGGGTGACCTTTGTGGTGGAGCAACTGCGCCAATTGCTGCAAGAAAACGGCATCAACGTGCGGGTCGGCGGCGTAGCGTCGGCGTTACCGGGCGAAGTGGTGCTGCTGGACGCCTCGGCGCTGTTGGACAACCGCGATGCGTTCGTCAACTTGCTGCGTGCCGACCTGATCGCGCTGGTGGTGGAAGCGCAGAAAAGCACGGTGCCGGTGGTCGAACATGCGCTGTCGATCCTCAACACTGCGTTCGGCAAAGTGGACGGCATCATCATCAACCGACGCAAATTCGAAGTGCCGGCCAAGGTGCTTAAATCCATCGCCAAATACCGGGGAGCGTTCTAATGCGCATCGCCCTGCTCGCGCCCTTGCCGCCGGAAAAAAACGGCATCGCCGACTACGCGAACCATTTCAAGGCGGCATTGGAGCAGTTGGGCGTGACGGTGGCGACACCGTTGAGCGGCGTGGAAGGCAACAGCGTTGCGATCAAGCAGGCCGTCGCAGGCTTCGACTGGCAGAGCGTGGACCTGGTGCACGCCGAGCTGGGTGGCGGCCGACTGGGCGAGTTCCTGGCCCTGCGCGAGTTGCGCAAGGCCTGCCCCAACCTGCCGCTGACGGCCACCGTGCATGACCCGGAGCGCATGGTTTGGCGGCGCGAGCACCTGCCGTTTCCGCTGAACCTGCTGGAACGTTTGCCCAGCCCGCTGCCACAAGCGGCGGTGGTGCTGGCCGACCCGCTGACCTTGCGCGAAGAGCGTCACGTTGCCCAAGGCCTGACGCGGCTGATCACGCTGACCCGCTTGGGTGCCGATTGCTTGAGCCAGCGCATGCAATTGCCGAGCGGCAAAGTGGCAGTGATCAACCACGCCAACCTGGCCATTGAGCCAGCCCCGTTACCGCCGCTTGAGACCCTGCGCCTGCTGTATTTTGGTTTTATCTACCGTGGCAAAGGCATTGAAGACCTGCTGCAAGCATTAGCCGACGTGTTCAAACACGCCCCCGAATTGCGTGACCGTGTGCGCCTGACCCTGGCCGGTGGCACTGCCGCCGAGATGGCGTTTGGCGCGGGCGGCAATTACCTGGAGCAGTTGCACAGCCAGATCGCCGAACTCGGCCTGGCGGGCTCCATCGACTGGCGGCTGAACCTGCCGGCCAGCGAAATTGCGCAGACGATTCAGGCGCACCATGTGATGGTGCTGCCGTATCGCGAATCAAAAAAACTTGGCCTGCTGGGGCGCCAACGTGGCACCAGCGGTGCACTGTCTTGGGCGGCAGCCTGCGGGCGCGGGGCGATTACTTCGGATGCCCGCGCATTTGCCGAAGAAGTTGCCAGCGGCAACGGCGCCATTTATCCGCAAGGTGATGTGGCGGCGCTGAGCGCACAATTGTTGCGCCTGGCGCGTACGCCGTCGCTTGCCAGGGACTGGGCCGAACGTGCGGCAGAAATCGGCCGCGAACGCTTGTGGCCGTTGACCGCAGAAAAATTCAGGCAACGCTTTGAGCAGGCCATTCAAGGAGCACCCTATGGCGCGTAAACGCACCTACTTCGCCACGCTTGCCGTGGTCGCAGCCCTTGGCTTGAGCGTGTTTATGTGGGGCCGCCAGGCCGACGCCGAGAGCCATGTGCTCAAGGGCAACAAAGTGGTGGTGTGGAAAGATTTTTTGGGCGTGAACGCGCAATTTCTGTGGTTCAGCCCTGCGCGTTACCAACTGCAAATTGACCGACTCAAGGCGCTGGGCCTGCAATGGGTGCGCCTGGATTTGCACTGGGACCAACTGGAACCCACCGTAGGCAAGTATCAGATCGCAACCCTGGACCAACTGGTCGATAAGCTGCAAGACAACCAGCTTAAATCAGTGTTCTACATGGTCGGCTCGGCGCCCTTCGCCACCACCGCGCCGAAGGGTGCGCCGTATCAGGACCAGTACCCGCCCAAAGACCCGAACGTGTTTGCCAACCGCATGGGTTTGTTGGCCCAGCGCTACCCCAGCGTCAACGCCTGGCAAGTGTGGAACGAACCGAACTTGCTCGGCTTTTGGCGCCCGGCGGCCAACCCTGCGGGCTACGCCAAGCTGCTGACCGCCACGGCCTCGGCATTGCGCGCTGTCGATGCGAACAAACCGGTGGTCGCCGCCGGCATGGCGTTCTTCAGCGAAATGCCCAACGGCCAGACCATGTTCGATGCGCTCGGTGCGCTGGGCGTGGCCAGCTTGAAAACGATTATTTCCTACCACCCGTATACCCAACTGCCCGAAGGCAACGACCCGGCCAACCTCGACTTCATCACCAAAACCAACGCGCTTAACCAGTCCCTGCGCAACGGCGGTGTTCAAACCCTGTGGAGTACCGAGTGGGGCTGGTCGACCTACCCGGGGCCAAAAGACGCTCAAGACATCATCACCCTGCAGGGCCAGGCCGATTACGTGGTGCGCCGCGTGGCGCTGATGAGCACCATGGATTTCGACAAGATCTTTTTGTTCACCTTGAGCGACCTCGACCAGCGCGCCAGCGTGCGCGACCAGTTCTACGGTTTGCTCGACATCGACGCCAACCCCAAGCCGGTCTACACCGCGTTGAAAAACTTCCTCGACGTGAGCGGGCCGCAACTGACCCCCGGCGACCCGCCCACTGCCGACCAGTTGCCCGACGGCTTGTTCAGTATCGGCTGGACCCGCGCCGACGGCCGTAAATTGTGGTTCTTCTGGTCGGCCCAAGGCGGCAACGCGCACTTGCCTGGGCTGGCCAGCGCGACCCTCTACGACCCACTGCGCAGCACGCAAACCCCAGTCAGCGGCACCAATGGGCTGACCGTACCGGTCAAACCGAACCTGCAAATTCTGCTATGGGATTGAAGCCTGCCATGCGCATTTTATGGATACTGCCCTACTCGCCCTGGCCCGCGACCAGCGGCGGCAAGACGCGCCAGTTCCATCTGCTGCGCAGCCTGGCCGCGCGTGGGCATCGGATAACTTTGCTGCTGCATGACAAGCAACCGGTGTCACCAGCGGATCGCCATGTGCTGGAGGCGTTTTTGGAGCAGGTGATCACTTTGCCACGGCGCCCGCTGCGCAGCCTGAAAACCATCACGGCCGGGCTGTTTGCGCCCTACCCGCTGCTGGCCAGTGTGAATGGCCTGTCGAGCGCGCTGCAAACTACCTTCAACCAATTGCTCAATGAACAGTGGGACGTGGTGCAGATCGAACACACCTACACTTTTCAGCCGTACGAAGAGGCCCTGATGCGCACAGCCCAGCCCTTCGTGCTGACCGAGCACAACGTTGAATCGGCGCTCGGCGCAGCGACTTACGACCGCTTGCCGCGTTGGGCACTGCCGTTCATTCGCTACGATCAATGGCGCTACACCCGCTGGGAATACCGCGTAATGCGCCAAGCCGCGCAAGTGGTGGCGGTGACCGACAGCGACGCGCAAGTGCTCGAAAAAATCGCCGGTAAACCGGTGCCGGTGGTGGTGAATGGCGTGGACTGCGACCATTTCGCCGCCGCTCATCCCGACCCCAGCACGCGCCGCGTGTTGTTTTTGGGCAACTATGAATACGCGCCGAACGTGGATGCGATTGAGTGGGCACTCGACGAGATTTTGCCCAAAGTATGGGAGCGCTGCCCCGACGCGCGCATGAGCGTGTGCGGTTTTGGCATGCCCGGCAGTTGGCGTGAGCGCTGGAAAGACCCGCGCATTGAGTGGCAAGGGTTTGTACCGGACCTGCTGAATTTACAATCAAGTTGTTCGGTGTTTCTGGCGCCGTTGCGCCATGGCGGCGGTTCCAAATTGAAAGTGCTCGAAGCCTTGGCCGCCGGCCTGCCGTTGGCCAGCACCGAACAAGGCGTGTCGGGCCTGGACCTGATCGAAGGCCTCGACTACCTTGGCGGGCAAAGCGCAACCAGCCTGGCGGACGCCGTGGTGCGCCTGTTGCAGTGTCCCGAAGCTGCCGCGCCAATGGGCGAAGCCGGTCGCGCCTATGTGCGTCGGGCGCACGACTGGAGCGTTGCTGCCAGCCAACTGGAGCGGGTGTACGCGAGCCTTGCGCCGCTCAATCAAGAGGAGCCCGCATGCGTGTAGGCCTGGATTACCGTACCGTCGGCACCTCACCGCAATCGGGGATCAGCCGCCAGGTGTATGCGCTGGAAAATGCCCTGCGCACCCTGCCGGGTATCGAACTTGAGCGGTTTACCGTGGCGCCCTTGGGCGATGAAACGCGCTTTCAGGCGCATTGCCCGGCGTGGGGTTGCGCGAAAACCGCGATGCATCAGCCGCAGAATCGGTTGCGTTTCGAGGCCGGTTTTTTACCGCGCGCGTTGCGTGAGCAGCACATTGACCTGTACATCAGCACCTTCAATATGGGCTTGCCATTGCCGCCCAAACCGAAAGGCTTGCGCAGCGTGGTGCTGTTGCATGACCTGTTTCAGATTACGCTGAACAACTACCACGCCAACCGTTTGAAAGCGCTGCTCTACAAAACCAGCGATCGTTTGTCGATTGCCTATTCGGTGCACAGCGCCGACCGGGTGTGGACGCCTTCGCAGTACAGCGCCGATGAAACCGCGCGGCTGTTTCCCAAGGCGGCGGGCAAGATTCGGGTATTGCCCAACCAAGTGGACGGGTTTGTCGACCGGGCGGCGGACCTTACGGCGCGCCAGTTGCCCGAGCATTATTGGTTGCTGGTGGGCACCCGTGAATTGCGCAAGAACGTGCCGTTTTTTGTCGACGCCTGGCAGCAGGCGCGGCGCTTGTCATCTGCGGTGCCGGAACTGGTGCTGGTGGGCAGCCTTGAGCACTTACCCGAGGCGCAACGCAGCCTGCCAGGCATTCGCGCCTTGAGTGGCGTGTCGGACGCCGAGTTGCACGCGTTGTACCAGCAGGCCGCGCGTTTGTGGCAGCCGTCGTATGCCGAAGGGTTTGGTTTGCCGGTGATCGAGGCGCTGAGCGTCGGCACGCCGGTGGCGGTGGCCAGTGGCACGTCGCTGGATGAAATCACCCCGCCGTCGTCGCCGCGTTTTTCGCCCACCGTTGGCCCGGCGCTGGTGCAACTGATGGTCGAGCTGGTTGATCGCCCCAGCGAAGATTCACCGGAACAACGCAAGCAGTGGGCGCAACGCTTCAATTACCAGGCCTATAACCGACGCCTGGCCGAACTGATCGAGGAATTAACATGAGAGTTTCACTGGCAAGCCTCGTCGCGATCATGTTCGGCCTGCTGTTTGGCGCACTCGCCCTGATGCTCTCGCCGGCCAAGGCGTTTCTCGCCGTGATCGGCCTGGCCGCCGCGGTGACCATCCTGCGCTTCCCGCTGTGGGGCTTGTTGCTGTTTGCCGGGGTTGCGACCTTTATGCCGTATTCGACGGTCAACCTGGGTATTCGCACCACCGTCAGCGAGGCGATTCTGGCGCTGACGTGGGGCGCGGTGCTGTGGCACAGCTTTCTGTCGCGTGTGCCGGACACTCCGAGCCTGTCACGCCGCCCCACCGACCAGATGCTGCTGTGGCTGATGCTGTTCAGCGTGTTCCCGTTTATCGTCGGCCAAATCAGCATCCAGGCCGACACCAGCGGCACGGCCAACTGGCTGCGCTGGTTGCTGAGCCTGTCGGCGGTGTTCCTCGGCGCCAAATTGCTGGTGGGCTACAAGCAACGCGAATCCCTGGTGATCGCGCTGTTGCTGGGCACGCTGGCAATGCTGGTGCTGTCGATTGCAGTGTTTCTGCGCACCCGCTCGGGCGCAGGCATTGCGCCGATCCTGGCAGTGTTCAATTACGGCAACTTCGACATGCTCAAATTCGGCCTGGAGGCGATGTCGTCGCGCATGGGTTCGCCATGGATGCACCCGAATGCCATCGGCGGGATCATGGCGCTGCTACTGCCCTTGGCGTTCTGTTACGGCATGACCGAACAAGGCTGGAAACGCGCGCTGGGCCTGGGCGTGGCCTGCCTGGGCGCCGCCGCGTTGCTGTTGGCGAGCAGCCGTGGCGCGATGGTCAGCCTGGCGCTGGTGCTGATGTGGATGGCCACGCGGCGCGTGCCCTACACCGGGCGCCTGTTGATGATCGGCGCGGCGCTGACGGTCGCGCTGGTGATGGCTTACCCGCCGTTGCAGGAGCGCCTGGCGACGATTTTCTCGTCGGACAACGCGAGTACCGAAGTGCGTTTCGATGAGTACCGCACGTTCCCACAGGCGGTGGCGGCTTACCCGTTCGGCATCGGCTTCAAAGTCGACCCGCCGGTGCCGGGTACGCAGTTGCTGGGCATCTCCAACCTGTGGCTGAACTTCATCTACAAGACCGGCATCGTTGGCATGCTGCTGTTTATTGCGGTCACCGTGCGCTGGTGGCGTGAAGCGCGCCCGGAAAAAGGCCCGATCCGCCTGACCAAAGACAACGCGCTGTGGCTGGGCAGCACTGCCGGGATTCTCTCGGCACTGGTCAGCGGTTTGTTTGACCACTACTTCAGCTTTGCGGTGGTGATGGTCGCGCTGTTCTGGCTGATGGTCGGCATTAACGTGTTGGAGGCGCGGCGTTTGTTTCCGGCACGTTTACCGCAGGTCAAGGCAGTCGTTTATCGCAAGCCGTTGCTTGACGGCGCAAGGTCTTAAGCATGCTCGGTTACGCCGTCTGGCTGACCGTGGCCACCCTGCTGGGCCTGTGCCTGGGGTTCGCGCGCGAATGGTTGCTGGTGGCGGCGTGGGGTGCAGGCGAGCGCAGCGATGCGTTCTTGATCGCGCTGTTTTTACCCGAGGCCTTGCGCATGTCGTTGGCCGGTGGCGTGCTGAGCGCCGCCGCGCTGCCGCTGTACCTCGAACGCAAAAGCGCTGAGCGGCTGGATTGGCTGGGCGTGCTGTTCCCGGCCTTGCTGTTGATCGCCTTGGTCACCAGCCTGTTGCTGACGCTGTTGGCGCCGTGGCTGGTGCAAATACTCGGCCCGGGGTTGGCGGACAGCGCCACCGCCCTTGCCGGCAGCAACCTGCAAATTGTCGCCTGGTGTGTGCCGGGCTTGATGCTGCATGCGCTGTTCAGCATTCCGTTGCAGGCCAGCGAACGCTTTGTATTGGCGGGCTTGGGTTCGCTGCTGTTCAACCTGCCGCCGGTGACGTACCTGGCGCTGGCAGGCACTGCCACTCAGGCGCATTTTCTGGCGCTCGCCTGCCTTGCCGGCAGCCTGTTGATGCCGTTGGCCTTGTTGCCGTCGGTCTGGCGCCAAGGCTGGCGACCGTGGCGCTGGCAACTGAGCGTTGCGCCGCTGCGCGAACTCGGCCAGCGCATCGGGCCATTGTTGTTAAGCAATGGCGCCAGCCAAGGGTTGGCGTTGATTGAGCGGCTGGTGGCGTCGCTGCTGGGTGAAGGCGCCGTCACGTGGGTCAACCTTGCCCGCAAGCTGATGAACCTGCCGCTGATTGCGCTGATGAGCCTGAATCAGGTGCTGCTGGGCATGATGAGCCGGCGCCAGGGCGACGAGCGCCTGGCGTTGCTCAAGCGCGGCCTGGAAACCGCCAGCGTGCTGACCCTGCCTGCCGGGGTCGGCCTGGTGGCGGCGGCGCCGAGCCTGGTGGCGTTGCTGCTGCCCAAGCAGTCGGCGGATTCGCCGTTGCCGCTGTTGCTGGCCTGGTTTGCCGTGCCGTTGGTGTTTGGCGCGTGGAACGCCTTGCTCGCGCGTTATGCCTACGCCGCCGGCGATACGCGCCAGCCGCTGCGCTGTGAGTTGCTTGGGAGCCTGGTCAACGTGCTGTTGCTCGGCGCCCTGCCCTTTGTGTTTGGCCTGGCGGGTATTCCGCTGGCCGCGCTGGCGGGGGTGATCTGTACCGCGCTGTTACTGATGCAACGCCAGCGTTTGCTCGGCGACCTGCCGTGGGCGCGGCACTGGCTGCTCAGCGCAGTCGTCATGGGGTTGGCGGCGCTGGTGCTGTTCCCCATTGACGGCGTATGGCTGCAACTGGGGCTCAGCACCCTGGCCGGCGCCGTGGTGTTGCTGGGCATGGGGCTGTGGCTGAAGCCGTGGCGCAAGGCCTGAATGACCAAGCCTGCTGCAGGCGGTGAATTTATCGAAGGGAGTAGTCAGGTGAAACATCGTTGGATTCAAATGGACATCGCCAGAGGCATTGGCATTCTGGTAATCGTGTATGCCCACAGCTGGTTTGTCGCGTCCTCGCCGGAGCTGCTCTACCCGATCCTCGCCTCGTTTGTATTGCCGTTGTTCTTCTTTCTGTCCGGGGTGTTCTTCAAGCCTGAGCAGCCGTTTGGGGAGATGGCAATACGCAAGGCCGACGCCCTGCTCAAGCCATTTTTTTTCACCATGCTGGCGTATGTGATCGTGCGCGACATCCTGCGGGGTCAGCCGTTGCTGCCGGATATAGGCGGCGTGCTGTACGCCTCGGTGGACACCATTCCGTGGCAGGCGCTGTGGTTTCTGCCGCACTTCTGGGTAGCGATACTGTTCAGTTGGGTGGTGCTGCGGCTGATCTCGCGCTGGCAGCTGTCGCTGCCGGTGAGCTGCGTGTTGATGGTGGTGCAATTGCTGGTCGGCATCTGGATGCTGCCGTGGTTCTGGCAATTGCCGGTCACCTTCGCCGGGCAAAGCTGGGTGCTGCCGGGCTTGCCGTTCGGCCTTGATATTACGTTGATCAGCAGTGCCTGTTTCGTCTACGGCTATTTGCTGCGCGACTGGTTACGTACCCATTCGGGCTCACTGTGGACCTTGCTGATGTCGGTGGCGCTGTTCGCGGCGGTGTTCATCTTCAGCCGCGACACCATGGACATCGCGCAACGTCGCTATGACCACTGGTTGTGGAGCAGCTTGCTGGCGCTGATTGGCGTGTACTTGTGTTGGGCGCTGGCGCGGGTGCTGATGGTGTCGGCGCTGATCACCCGAGCGATGACCTACATCGGCCAGTCCACGCTGATTCTGTTGATCTTCCACGGCGAAATCCAGCACAAGACGGTGGACCTGATGGAACGTGTGGGCCTGCATCCGTTTGTGGCGGCGAGTGTGGGTTTGGTGACGGCGATCGTGGCGCCGCTGCTGATCGGCGAAGTAATCAAGCGCGTGGCGTTTTTGCGCTTTTTTTACTTTCCATTTCCAGTGCGTAAAGCCGCTAAAAACCCGTAGGAGCGAGCGGGCTCGCCCCTGCGGGCAGGCGCGTCAGTCATCCAACGATTGCGCCGCAGGCTTGGCGGGTTTGCCGGCTTTCGCGCCCTTGGCAGGCGCTGCGGCGGCAGGCTCGGGTTCGGCTGGGGCGGCGAGTTCTTTCTCGGCCATCGGCATCTGGTCGATGGCGCTGAAGAACTCTTTCAGGTCGAGGGTATCCGGTGGCACGGTCTTCTCGAGTTTTTTCTCGCCGTCCTTGCCCACCAGAATCACTTTGGTGCCGCTGCCGGCGCCCAATTTGAGCGCACGGATCAACGCATTGGTTTCAGGCGGCGTGAGCTTTTTGTTGTCCTTCGGGTCTTTGGCGAACTTCTCCCCTTCGGCACCGATGCTGCCGAACTTCACGGTGTAGAACACCATGCTGCGCTCTTCAAAGGACTGCTTGGTGGCAGGCTCTTCCAGCTGTTTGTGCAAGGTGGCCAATGTTTGGTTGCCGGAATCCAGCTCCACAACCACCAGCGGGCGTGACTTGCCCATGTCCTGCTTGAGCGGGTTAATATCATCCGCGGCCAACAGCGGCCCCGTAAAAGCCATCAAGGTAGCCAGGGTCAGCGACCGGATGAGCATGCGCACCTCCTTTGAATTTCATGCAGTGTTCTTGAGTTTCATGTCTGCGACAGTCAATTTCAAGGATGATTCCTACACTACGTTAAGAAGAGTAGGTCAGGACGCCCACCACGCAAGGGATGGTATGCCCTCAAGCATCATTGTTTCTTCTGATTGCACGCCCATTACGCGACGCCCCACTGCGGCCAATGCCGGGCAAACACGGGCGCCACAAGCAGGTCGGCATCCACCTGCGCCAACGTCTGGGCAAGCCCTGGCGCCAGGCTGCTGAGCATCTCGCGGGCTTCGTCCCAGCGCGACACCGCAGCGGCCATAATGCCGAGCGCATTCGGCCGCGTATCCGGCGCAAACAACTGCTCGGCAAATTGGTCGGCGAACACCACCCAGGCTTGATGCAGGTAGCGGCGCGTGCCAGTGACCAATTGCGCCTGCGCCGCCTCATCCGCAGTGCCCAGCCAGCGTTGCGGGTAGTCGATGATGCCGATGGCCGAATAGCAATTGGCGGCGATGTACACCAGGCCTCGCAGGATCTGCGCGCGGTCACCGCCCAATAAATCGGAAGCCGGAAACTCCAGGCCCAAGTGGATCAGAATCGCGGCGCTTTCGGTCAGCACCTGGCCATCGGGCGTGACCAACGTAGGAATCTGTTTAAGCGGGTTGATACGCGCAAGAGCGTCGCTGCCCTCGCCGTCGTCCCAGGAACTGGCGTTAACCCGATGCCACGGCACCGCGCAACGCTGGAGGGCGATTTCGATCATGCAGGAGCCGGATTCGTCGGTGCCGTAGAGCGTGTACATGGGCGTTTCCTCGCTGTCGCAGCCGTTCGGCGTTCACGTTGGCCGTTTAGAACAGGCCCATTTGCCCGCCGACCAAGGTGCCGAAATCATCATTCACAAACGGCAGAATAGCATCGGCCACCGGCTGCAGTTGCCGAGTGACGTAGTGATCATAATCAATCGGCGCCTGCCGCACTTCCAACGGTTCCGGCCCGTTGACGGTCATCACATAGCTGATCCAGCCGCCACGCTGGTACTGGCGCGGTCGCCCGAGGCGGTCGTTGTATTCATCCGCCAGGCGCGCAGCGCGTACATGCGGCGGGACGTTGCGTTCGTAGTCGCCCAACTGGCGGCGCAGGCGTTTGCGGTAAATCAGCAGGTCGTCGAGTTCGCCGCTCAAGGTACGGCGCACATAGTCGCGCACATAATCCTGATGGGGCTGGCGATGGAAGATGCGCTGGTAAAGCGCTTGCTGGAATTGCCGGGCCAGCGGCGACCAGTCGCTGCGCACGGTTTCAAGGCCCTTGTAGACCATTTGCTCGCTGCCATCGGCGCGCACGACCAACCCGGCGTAGCGCTTTTTGCTGCCCTCCTCCGCGCCCCGAATGGTCGGCATGAGGAAGCGACTGAAGTGGGTCTCGTATTGCAGTTCCAGAGCGCTTTGCAGGCCGAATTCGCTGTGCAAATGCGCGCGCCACCACTCATTCACATGTTGCACCAGCGCCTCGCCGATACGGCTGGCGTCTGCTTGGGAATGCGCACTGCCGAGCCAGACGAAGGTGGAATCGGTGTCGCCGTAGATCACCTCATAGCCTTTGGCCTCCACCAGTTCGCGGGTCTGGCGCATGATCTGGTGCCCGCGCATCGTGATCGACGACGCCAGGCGCGTGTCGAAAAACCGGCAACCGCTGGAACCCAGTACGCCGTAAAAAGCGTTCATGATGATTTTCAGCGCCTGCGACAACGGCGCGTTGTGCTCACGCTTGGCCAGCTCGCGGCCCTCGGACACGCGCGTGACGATGGACGGCAGGCAGTGCCGGGTGCGAGAGAACCGCGCACCGCGAAAGCCTTCCACCGACGCGCTGTCGTCAGGGTGCTTGAGGCCTTCGATCAGGCCCACCGGGTCAATCAGGAAACTGCGGATGATCGACGGGTACAGGCTTTTGTAATCCAGCACCAGCACCGATTCGTAGAGGCCGGGGCGCGAGTCCATGACAAAACCGCCGGGGCTGGCTTGCGGTGGTTTATCGCCCAGGTTCGGCGCAACAAACCCTTGGCGGTGCATCAGTGGCAGGTACAAATGGGTGAAGGCCGCAACTGAACCGCCATTGCGGTCCGCCGGCAGCCCTGTGACGCTGGCCCGCTCCAGCAGGAATTTGAGCAGCTCGGTCTTCTCGAAAATCCGCGTGACCAGCTCGCAGTCTTTGAGGTTGTAGCGCGCCAGGGCGGGTTTGTCCTCGGCGAACATGCGGTTGATTTCGTCCATGCGCTGGTACGGCGTGGAGATGTCTTTGCCTTCGCCAAGCAGGGTTTGCGCGACGTTTTCCAGGCTGAAGGATTCGAAGCTCCATGTGGCCGAACGCAGCGCTTCAATGCCATCAATAATCAGCCGCCCCGCTGCCGCAGCGAAGTAGTGGTTGCGGCTGCCGTGCTCGCGCCAGGCCATGGCTTCACCGCCGCGCCCGAGCAGCAGCGGCACATTCAGGCGCTGGGCATGTTCGTGCAGCACGCGCAGGTCGAACTGCACCACGTTCCAGCCGATGATCGCATCCGGGTCGTGGGTCGCAAGCCATTGGTTAAGGCGTTCGAGCAGTTGCGCGCGGGTGTCGCAGTAGTCGAGCTTGAAGTCGACCGCGCAGGCCTTGTTCGGCGGGCCGAGCATGTACACCTGGCGCTCGCCGCAGCCTTCAAGGGCGATGGAATAGAGGTCGCCTTTGGCCGTGGTCTCGATGTCCAGAGACACCAGTTTCAGCGGCGGGCGGTAGTCGGGCGCAGGTTTCATTTGCGCATCGAGCAGCGTGCCGTCGGCGTCGGGCGTTCCGCCAAACCAGACCGGCGCGGTGATGAAACGCTCCATCATGTAGCGCTCGGGCGGGCGTATGTCACCCTCGTAGACGTCGACGCCGGCGGCGCGCAGGCGTTTTTCCAGGTCCATCGCCTGGCGGTGCTGCCGGGTGTAAAGGCCCAGCACCTGTCGGTGGTGGAAATCGCACAGTTGCAGCGGGCGCAATTCAACCTCGCGCTCGCCCTTGAGCAGCCAATCCAGAGGCTTACGGTGCACCTCGGGAATGAACATCACCGACGTTTGCACGGGTAGGCGAATACACCGGGGGCCGTGGTCGGTGGCCAGCCAGAAACTGACCTCCGTACCCGCCGGGGTGTCGCGCCAATGCCGGGTCAGGACAAAACCCTGCTGTAAATCCACCGTACCGCACCTCAGCCATAACGTTCAGGGCGTGATTCTACTCGGCATCCGCCTGGAAGCGGCCGGTTAACGCGCGCGCAGACCACAATAATACAAACTTGTTGCAAAATATTAATCACAATCACTATCATTCGCGCCGGAGTCGTATCCGCGCAGCGAGGACGCGCAACGTTTTTGCCCTTTTCCTCACTGTGACGGTTCGCCGTCTGGATCGACCATGCCCGCCCGTGCCCGACTTTCCATCCCGTTTTGCCCTACCCTGCTCGCCCTTTGCTGCTCAGTGAGTTTTGCCGCTCACGCCGCAACCGCGCTGACTCCACTGACCCCGCAGGAAGCGAACAGCAGCCAGGGCGGCACTGCACTTCAATTGGAGGCCACGCGCATCAGCGCCGACGCACCCGCGCCGAATGCCCTGCCGCCGGTATACGCCGGCGGCCAGGTGGCGCGTGGCGGTCAGTTGGGCGTGCTGGGCAACCAGGACATCATGGACGTGCCGTTCAGCATGGCCGCCTACACCGAGAAACTGATACGTGACCAGCAGGCGGAAACCGTCGGCGACGTGCTGCTCAATGACGCGTCCGTGCGCCAGGCGTCGGGGTATGGCAACCAGTCACAAGCCTTTGTGATTCGCGGCCTGCCGCTGAATGGCGATGATATTTCCTATAACGGTTTGTACGGCATTTTGCCGCGCCAGATCATGTCCACCGATGCGCTGGAACGGGTTGAAGTGTTCAAGGGGCCGAATGCCTTTATCAACGGTGTAACGCCCGGCGGTTCAGGCATCGGCGGTGGCGTAAACCTGCAACCCAAGCGCGCGGAGGACGTGCCATTACGCCGTTTCAGTACCGACATCAGCAGTGATGGCCGGGTGGGCGAACATTTGGATGTGGGCCAGCGTTTTGGCGAAGACAACCGCTTTGGCGCACGCGTGAACATTTCCCAGCGCGAAGGCGATACCGGCATCGACGACGAAAACCAGCGCTCCAAGCTGTTTGCCGCAGGCCTGGATTATCGCGGTGATGCGCTGCGTTTATCCGCTGACTTCGCCTACCAACGCCAGCACATCAATGGTGGCCGCAACTCGGTGTTCCTTGGCACGGCAGTCACGCATATTCCCGACGCGCCATCAGCGGACACCAACTACGCCCCCAAGTGGGCCTCCACCGACCTTGAAGACACGTTCGGCATGCTGCGCGCCGACTATGACGTGAGCGACAACTGGAGCGTTTACCTCGCAGGCGGCGCCAAGCACACCAACGAAGAAGGCCGTTACTCCTCGGTGACGCTGACGGACAATCTGGGCAATGCCAACGTGACCGGTTCGCGCATTCATCACCAGGAAGACAACACCAGCTTGATGACCGGCTTGAACGGTAAATTCCAGACCGGCGACGTCAGCCACAAACTCAACCTTGGGCTGACCGGAATCTGGACTCAGGCGCGCAACGCCTACGACTTTGACCTCAGCGGCCATGCGAGCAATATCTACGAGCCATCGAGTGTCGCCGAGCCGGTTAAAGGCGGCTTCGCGGGTGGCGACATGAACGACCCGGGCATCACCGCCAAAACCTTTGCACGCAGTGCGGCGATCTCGGACACCGTCGGGTTTATGGACGACCGCCTGCTGCTCACCGCCGGCCTGCGCCGCCAGCAGTTGGTGGTTCAGGGCTTTGCCTACGGCACGGGCACGCGCACCGCCGCGTATGACAAGTCGATCACCACACCGGTGTACGGCATCGTGTTCAAGCCGTGGGACCACGTTTCGCTCTACGCCAACCACATTGAAGGGTTGGCCCAAGGCCCGACGGCACCCGTTGCGTCAGGCGGTTTGACCGTGACTAACGGCGCCGAGGCGTACGCGCCCGCGCGCACCAAGCAAACCGAAGCCGGCGTCAAACTTGATATGGGCACCTACGGCGCAACGCTGGGCGTGTACCGCATCGAGCAACCGAGTGACGGCTACTCGACGCAAACCAGCGCGACCACCGCGCTGTATGTGCGTGAGGGCCAGCAGGTCAACCAGGGCGTGGAGCTGAATGTGTTCGGTGAACCGATCAGCGGCCTGCGTTTGCTTGGCGGCGTCACCGTGATGAAGACCGAACTCAAAGACACCCTCAACGGCGCCAACGACGGCAACCGTGCGATTGGCGTGCCGTCATTCCAGCTTAACGCCGGCGTAGACTGGGACGTGCCCGGCCTGCAGGGCGTGAGCGTGAACGGGCGGATGTTGCGCACCGGCGGCCAGTACGCCGATGCGGCCAACAACCTGAGCTTGCCGGCATGGAACCGCTTCGACGTAGGCGCGCGCTACACCTTCAAGGTCGACCAGCGTGATGTATCGCTGGGCGCTACGGTGGAGAACGTTGCCAATACAAAGTACTGGGAATCGGCGCTGGGCGGTTATCTGACCCAAGGCGATCCGCGTGTGGCCAAGCTGTCGGCGACGATAGACTTCTAAAACGGTACACGCCGCCCTTATCGGGCGCGTGTAACGGTAATGTCTACAGCTCAACCATCGAGGCTGTCAGTCTCGACGGGCTCCGCCAAGATAGGTTTCGATGTTGTTCATTTGCTCATCCCACCCACGCGAGTTCATCTTGAAGGCTTTTTGCCGCCGGGCTGCGGGCACGCCGTTAAAGCCGGACTCGACCACCCGCAGCAAAATGCCCGGCGCGTGATCTTCCAGGGTGAACTCCACCAGGGTCGGTGTTTCAGCGTCGTAGTCGACATCCTTCTCGACCGCGTAAGGGTGCCACCAGAACGAGAACAGCGTCTGCGGCAGGATGCGTTCGATCTTGGCCTTCCACACCACGTGCTCGTAGCCTGCGTAGGTGATCGGCGCTTCGAGGGTGTCCCCCGCCGCGAAGGTTTTGCCCTTGAGGGCGACGCCGAACCAATTGCCGAACTGCTCGGCATCGGTGAGTGCTTCCCACACCTGTTTACGTGGCGCGCTGAGCAGGACTTTTCGTTCGATGCGATCTAATACGTGCATAAGTCACCTCCTCCATTGACATTAGGCGACATCGACCAATGCGCAACCTTGGGTTGTGCGCGATGATGATGCCCCATCCTTGAACCGACCTAACGTTATGACTGAGCCGTTAAATGGAAGTTGCTTGTGCAAGGCTGTGCGCTACGAGGTGGACAGCCTGGACATGCCGATCAGCCACTGCCACTGCAACAGCTGCCGCAAGGTGCATGCCGCAGCGTTTGTGGCCACGGCCGGGGTGATGCGCGAGCACTTTCGCTGGGCGCAGGGTGCAGAGTTGCTGTCGTCGTTTGAATCTTCACCGGGCAAACTCAGGCATTTCTGCTCAAGGTGCGGCTCACATCTGGTGGCGGAGCGTAGGCATCAGCCCCATGTGATTGTGCGGGTGGCGACGCTGGATGATGATCCAGGCGTTCGGCCCACCTCGCACATCTGGACCGCTCATGATGTGCCCTGGCTCGCCTATGCAGGCATAGAGCGCTGGGATGAGTGGCAAGTAGACTAGACGTGCGGGTCACCTGGCGCTTTGGCCGGCGTTGCATATTGCGGCTTGAGGTGGCCTTCCTGGTCCAGCAGCCAGGCGTCCATGATCTGCCGCACCACCGGGCCTGCCACGCGGCCACCGGCCTCGCCGTTTTCGATCATCACCGAAATCACGATTTTCGGGTGTTCGGCTGGCGCGAAGCCAACGAACAAGGCGTTGTCGCGATGGCGCTCCAGGGTCTTGTTGCGGTTGTAACGCTCACCTTGCTTGATCGCCACCACCTGCGCCGTACCACTCTTGCCGGCGATCCGGTATTGCGCGCCAAGTGCGGCGGCCCGTGCGATGCCGCGCGGGTCATGCATCACCAGTTGCATGCCATGGTTAACCTGCTCCCAATCACGCGGGTCTTTGAGCACCACGTTGGGCATCGGGTTTTCATCCACCGGCGCCACGCCGTTGATGGTTTTGGCCAAGTGCGGTCGGTTCCACACGCCTTTGTTGGCGATCAGCGCGGTGGCTTGCGCCAGTTGCAGCGGCGTGACCTGCATATAGCCCTGGCCAATGCCAAGGATCACGGTTTCACCCGGGAACCAGGGTTGGCGCCGCGTCGCACGCTTCCATGCCTGGGAAGGCATCAAGCCAGCCGACTCTTCGAACATGTCGAGCGAGACCTTCTGGCCAAGGCCGAATTCGGCCAGGTAGTCGTGCAGGCGGTCGATGCCCAGCTTGTGAGCCAGGTCGTAAAAATACGTGTCGTTGGAGCGCATGATGGCCGCGTCCATGTCCACCCAGCCGTCGCCGCTGTGGTTCCAGTTGCGGTATTTGTGGTCAAAATCAGGCAATTGGTAATAACCGGGGTCGAACACCCGGGTTTGCGCGGTGACCACACCGCTGTCGAGGCCGGCGATGGCCACTTCCGGCTTGATGGTTGAACCGGGCGCATAGAGCCCGCGCAGTACGCGGTTGAACAGCGGCCGGTCGATGGAATCATGCAGCGCGGCGTATTCCTTGAAGCTGATGCCGGTGACAAACAGGTTCGGGTCAAAGCTCGGCTTGCTGACCATTGCCAGTACTTCACCGGTTTGCGGGTCGAGCGCAACCACCGAACCACGGCGATCGCCCAAGGCTTCTTCCGCCGCTTCCTGCAGCTTGACGTCGAGGCTGAGCACGATGTTTTTGCCGGGGATCGGGTCAGTGTGCTTGAGCACGCGCAGTACGCGGCCCTGAGCATTGGTTTCAACCTCTTCATAACCTACGTGGCCATGCAGTTCAGACTCGTAAAAGCGCTCGATACCGGTCTTGCCGATGGATTGCGTACCGCGGTACTCCACCGAATCGAGGGCCTTGGATTCTTTTTCGTTGATGCGGCCGACGTAGCCAATCGAGTGGGCGAAGTGCGCGCCCAGCGGATAGTGGCGAACGAATTGAGGCTCGACGTCCACGCCGGGCAAACGAAATTCATTAACAGCCAGCACGGCGATCTGTTCTTCGGTTAATTCGTAGAACAACGTCACCGGCACAAAAGGATGGCGCGCCTGCTTCAGCGCCTTGTCGAACACGGCGCGGTCTTCAGCGGGCAGGTGCAGCAGATTGACGATGGCGTCCAGCTCACCCTTGAGGTCGGTGGTGCGCTCGCGGGTGATGGTCAGGTTATAACTGGGACGGTTATCGGCCAGTACCACGCCGTTGCGGTCATAGATCAACCCGCGCGTCGGCGTAATCGGCAATACGTGGACACGATTGTTTTCAGAAATCGTTGAGTGATAGTCGTACTGCACCACTTGCAGGAAGTACATGCGACCCACCAGGGCGCAGGTGATGCCAATCACCAACAGCGCACACGCGAGTAAACGCTTGTTGACCAGGCGGTTTTCTTTTTCGTGATCCTTGATCGGTATCGCTTCGGGCATTTCTACAGCATCTCGTTGAAGAAGATCGACGCCGCGTCCTGCGGATGAAAGATCAATCCTTGTGAAAATGTGCTGCACCATACCAAAAATGCAGAAACACTTTGCATCGATTTCCCCAACGGCATGCTGTTTTGTCACAACAAGCCAGGTCCAGGTCAAGCACTGGCTGTTTTAGCCGGCCTTATATAACGAATTTGCTGACCAAACCCTGCAGGTGCACACCCAACTTAGCCAACTCGACGCTGGAAGAGGCTGTTTCTTCACTGGCGGAGGCGGTTTGCTCCGAAATATCGCGGACGTTCAGAACGCTGCGGTTGATTTCTTCGGCGACGGCGCTCTGCTCTTCTGCAGAAGCGGCGATCTGCAGGTTCATTGATTCGATGGTCGAGATCGAACGGCTGATGTTACTGATCGAGGTCCCTGCATCACGGGTCAGCTCGACGCTGTTGTCGGTGAGTACGCGGCTGTTTTCGAGGATGGTCGCAACCTGTGCAGTTCGACGATGTAAACCATCGATCAAGGATGCAATTTCCTCGGTTGAGGTTTGGGTGCGTTGCGCGAGGCTTCTGACTTCATCGGCGACCACCGCAAAACCTCTGCCGGCTTCACCCGCGCGTGCAGCCTCGATGGCGGCGTTGAGTGCCAGCAAGTTGGTTTGCTGAGCGACGGCCTGAATCACATCAAGCACTCCGCCAATCTTGTTGCTCTCTTGCTTCAACTCATCCATCGCGGTCTTGGAGTGACCGACTTCGGTCGAGAGCTGTTCGATCTGAAGCACGGCACGGCCCACGACCGCATCACCCTCGCGGGCTTCTTTTGAGGCAGTAACTGCCGCGCGCGAGGCTTGTTCAGCGTTGCGCGCGACTTCCTGAACCGTGGCTGCCATTTCATTCATGGCCGTTGCTACCTGATCGGTTTCGCTGCGCTGGCTATTCACGCCTGCACTGGTTTGCTCCGTGACTGCCGACAACTGTTCGGCAGCGCTGGCTATCTGAGTGACACCATCACGCAAACCACCGATCAACTGGCGCAGGTTTTGAGTCATGTGATGCATGCTGCTTTGCAACATGCCCAGCTCGTCGCGCCGCGTGGTGACAGCGTTGTGCGTTAGATCCCCATTGGCTACCCGGTCAGCCAACTGCAGCGTTTCAAGCAGCGGGCCGACAATAACGCGGGTGATGAGCCATGCAGCGAGTGCGCTGACAATAAGCGCTACCACCAGCCACATAACCAACATTTTGCTGGCTTGGTTTACGTCTTCAATACGCAAATCCACTTGGTTTTGTGCTAGTTGATTGGCGGACGTGAGCAGGATTTCGATGTTTTTCGATATACCGGCCTGGGCGTTGTTAATCGCAACCTGAGCGCTCGAAAACTGTGTAAAAGCAGCCTCATGCTCATTCAGCGAGGCTTCAAGCGTTTTGATAGCGTCGGGTTGGATGCCGGAACCTTCGAGCGTTTTGATATAGGCAGACGTCGCAGAAATTGAGGTGATTGCGAGCTGCTGCGCTTCGGGTTTCAGCGTCAGCGTGTACGCCACCACATCGGCGCGCATTTTCTGAAACAGTGTGAACGCCTGCGCCATTAGCTCGCGTTGTGCAGAAGTGCTGTCTGGCGAATTAGCCAGCACGTTGAGCTGTTGTAACTTGGCTGCCGCGTCATCACCACGGCTGCCAACGAGTGTGCGACTGGCCTCACGCGTGTGAGTGGCATTGATCAAACTAGTGTAGAACACTATGTACTCTTTCATCGCCGCTGTTGCAGTGTTTACATGCGGAACGTTGAGTTTGGAGTCCAGCACTTTGCTTAAATAACCCAGGTGGCTATCCAGGTTTTCATACGCTTTAAGCCAGCCAGCCGCGTTCGCGTCGTCGGCATTCAAGCTGTAAACCAAGCGAGCTATTCGCATGTCTCGCGTCAGCGTACTGAGCTTGGCAATATCGGCGACGCGCTCACTGCGTTCACTGAGCGATGATATGCCCGACCACCCCGTCAGCGCGATAAGAACGGTGAACACTATGACGAGCGTGAAACCGAGTATCAGTTTAGATCTGACGCTCATGTTAACCAGTGTGTTTTTAAGCATGTTGCCCTCTCGGAATGACAATTATTAATGTACGAGACGGCTGCTCCGTGCCATTCCTACAGTATAAGAATTCGGCGGCTTGCAAAAAAACTTTAATGGATAAAAAAACTTTTTGAATATTTATCATATATATTGATGTTGCGCTTAACAGTGTTATAACCATTAAAGAAAGTTCAATTTTTTTATGCGCCCGATAGTCTTTATCTTAATTCGAGTTACTGAAAGTCCGCCATGCACTTTAAAAAGTGCGATAAGTGCCAGGTATTTATAATTCATCGCCAGTTATTACTGGTGGTTTTCAACGTGCGCATCGGTGCTTTTGTCCGAATGACAGAGAGATTTAATAGCCCAGGCCAGTGAAGCTAAAGAAACTGCGACACGCCTTGCTCATTAACTTTTCGACCGCCCAAAACAAAACCCCTGTTTGCGTTAGCAAACAGGGGCTCTGGAATTTAATCTTGACGATGACCTACTCTCACATGGGGAAACCCCACACTACCATCGGCGATGCATCGTTTCACTACTGAGTTCGGGATGGGATCAGGTGGTTCCAATGCTCTATGGTCGTCAAGAAATTCGGGTACTGAGTCGTGGCCTGATGGCCTCGCTTCAGCAAATTGGGTATGTGATAGCTTTCGGTGTTTTGTGAGATCGAACTTTCGGTTCTATCGTCTTCACACACCGCAATCTGGTGCTCGTCAGAGCAAGCAAATTGCTTGGGTGTTATATGGTCAAGCCTCACGGGCAATTAGTATTGGTTAGCTCAACGCCTCACAGCGCTTACACACCCAACCTATCAACGTCGTAGTCTTCGAACGGCCCTTTAGGGAACTCAAGGTTCCAGTGAGATCTCATCTTGAGGCTAGTTTCCCGCTTAGATGCTTTCAGCG